>DATAUX010000033.1:0-9234 GCA_036268015.1 Solirubrobacteraceae bacterium
GCTTGCCGATCAGGACATGCTCGTTGCCTCGCGCGAGCGCCTCGGTCCGCTGAATCGGCGCGGCGGCGGTCTCGCGCTCGTACGACCAGTCCGTCGCGGTCGTGTAGGCGATCCCGGCGAACGGCATGTGCGGGACCTCGGCCTTGACGCGCACGATCTCCGCCGTTGTGCTCGTCCCCGGTGCGGGCGCGCCGCCGACCCGCTGACCCCAGCGGCTGGGATCCTCGGCATCGGATGCGGCGGCCGCGGCGAACGCGGCGGCCGAGGCTGCCGCGAGGCCACCCGTCAAGGCGCTCGGGACGGTCGTGTTCACGATGAACGCGGCCGGCCCGCAGGCCAGCAGCTCGAGCCCCGCCCCGACGTAGGCCCCGACCGGCACCCACGGCTGGATCACGTCGCTGCCGGTGTCCGAGCCCCAGACGTGCTCGTTGGAGATCGCCATCGCCGCCCCGCTGCTCGCGTCGAAGCAGATCCCGCCGATCGTCCCGTACTCCGTCGGGATCGAGTCCAGTGAGCTGAGCACGCTGGTCGAAGTTCCACCGACGAGCGGGTCCTCCTTGCGAGTCCCGCGACCACCTGTCGGCGCCGCGTCGTCCTTCACCGGACGGGCCCGAGGCAACTCGAGGACGTCGGCCATGTCGCTCCGCCTCGACGGGCACGCTGCCGGCCCGCCGGATCGCCGGCTCGTCGGCGAGCTTCTGGCTCACGTAGTAGTGGAGCACGGCCTCCCGGTGGGCGACGCCCTTGCGGAACTTCAGGCCGAACCCGACGGCGACGACGTTCGGGTCATCGCGCCGAGCCTGGCTCTCGCGCGCCGCGGCGGCGGCCAGCGAGAGCGCTCGCGGCGCCGATCCCGGGTCGGACGCGACCGGCTGATCAGGCAAAACGGATCCCTGCGGCGCTCATCACGTCTTCGATCCGGTTCGCGAACGCAACCCCGGTTCCCGGGCCGGCGTCAGGGTCGAACGCCCCGGCATGGTTGAGTCCGACGATCGCATTCGTCCCGCGCTGCATCCACAGCGAACCGGAGTCACCCGGTCGGGAGTGGCCTTCGACCGGCAGCGCCGGGTCCGGCACGATCATCAGCTGGTTGAGCAGAAAGATCGTCGTTCCGTTGGTTCGCGGCGCGACCGGCGCCAGGCTGCCGAGCAGGGCCGGCGTCAGGCCGGTGCGCGCGCCCGACTTGAACACCTCGACGGCGGCCTGCGCCGCCGGGTCGGACGGGTGATCGGCGAGGTTCTGGAAGATCTGGTCGAGCTGGGCGTTCGTGAGCGTCGCGCCGCTGGTGTCGATGTGTCCGTCGAGCGCGACGACCGGCGTCGTGTTCATCTCGCCGGAGCCGGCATCCAGGTACGAGAAGATCGCCGCCGTGAGCGTCCGGTTTCCGTCAAGCGTCGTGACGGCGACGTCGACCGATCCCGGATCGGCGCTCACCGGCGGGCTCGCCGGACTGGCCGACAGCGCGTTCAGCACGCTGCGCGTCAGCTTCCCGATCACCGCATTGTCGCTGTGGGCCGCGAGATCGGCCGCCGCCGAGACGGCCGCCGCCACGGCGAGGATGATCGCGATGATCAGCAGCAGCAGCTTCCACCACGGGTCGTCGTAGGGGATCGGTCCGTACTGGCCGTCAAACGGGACGGCGTAGTCCACGCGGTACTCGACGAGCGTCGGGAAGACGAAGAACTCCAGCCCGGTCGCGCCCGTCCCGACCCAGCTTCCGCCGCCGTCGTCGCCGTCCCCGCCACACCCTCCGCAGCAGGCCTCCAGCGCCCCCCAGATCCCGCAAACGTCGTCGTCGTGGCCGTCGAGAAACGCGCGCAGGCGCCGCCGCAGCAGATCGAGGTCGCGCGGGTCGCAGCCGGGTCCTACCCCCGGCCCGCCGGCCGGGCCGGACGTCGACCCGCCGGAGCCGAACAGGCGCCGGGCCGTCGCGACCGCGCGAAGCAGCGTGTTGCGGTCGGCTTGCACCTCCTTGACCGCGGCGGTCAGCGTCCCGTGATCACACGCCGAGACGAACACTTCCCGCTGGCTGTCGTACGTCGTACGGGAGACCATCATCGGCGCTCGTGCGCGCTTGTTGAGATGTCCGAGATCCTCGGGCCCCGGCGCGACGACCTCCACCTCGACCTGATACTTGCGGGGCGCTGCGGCGCTTACATCGACCTTGAAGTAGACGAGCGCAGACGCCCACGGCGCAAGCGGCCCAACGACCACGCCGCCACCGAGCATCTGCTGGCCGACGGCCGCGAGGTCGGCCTCCGACCAGGCATCGATCACCTGGATCCCGGACGCCGCCAGCCACGCTCGGCAGCGTGCGGTCAACCCGACCGCTGCTCCCGCCGGCCACGGGTCGGTGAAGATGTTGCGGACGCGAGCCGCGAGGAGGTAGCGGCCGAGGCTTGCCTCGATGATTCCCTCGGGCATCATCTGCAGGCTCGCCGGCCAGACGGCGAACGGCCTCGCCGGCTGGTCGACCATGCCTAGCTTGTCGAGTCGGATGACGAGGTCGTCGAAGTCCCGATCGCTGGTCGGCGTCGTCGTGTCCTCGGATTCGATCACCTGCGAGATCGACGTGGGTGTCGTCGTGCGAGCGCCGAACCGCACCCAGCTCGCAGCCCATCCGCTGCCGGGATCGTGCTGGATCTCCAACCGCCACGGATCCTGCCCGAGTCCGTAGACATCAAACTGCGAACCGACACCACCGACGGTGTGCGTGCCACCTTCGGCGTCGCTGACGACGACGCGCTGGTTCCACGCCGCGTTCTGACTCTCGACGACGACCCGCCAGTCTCCGGTCAGCTCGAGCTCTGTGAGGTCCGTCATCAGCTGACGCCGTCCGCGAGCACCATGCGTTCACAGTAACTCTCCGAGACCGGCGATGTCAAGCGAAGTTCACCGGTATTCCTAACTGACGTCGTAAGCACAATGCGCACATCTCGGGGCCCGTCGATGGCCCGTGTTACGGTAACACAGTAAGCGTTATCCTGAACTCGGCCGCACGACAAGCGAAACGCCGGCGCAGACACGCCTGGCGCGGGGCCCGGGTCAGATGCGGTGCACGACGGCGAGCAGCGCCGCGTGGGACCTCACGAGCGCGGGCCGCCCGGCGGCGATCGGGGAGCTGCCGGCGTCAGGCCGAGAGCCGGCCGGCGCAGGCGTTCGCGAGGACGGCCTCGACCCGCGCGTGAAACGCCTCGTCGGTGTGGGCCCGGGCCGTCGCGAGCCCGCCGGAGCGCAGCCGGGCCCGCAGGTCGGCGTCGCCGGCGAGGCACGAGATCCGATCGGCCAGGGCGGCCGGGTCGCCGGGCGGGTGGAGCAGGGCGTTCTCGCCGTCGCGCAGGTATTCGGCCGATCCGCCGGTCCCGGTCGCGACGACCGGCCGGTCGCAGGCCATCGCCTCGAGCGGCACGAGGCCCCACGGCTCGGCCCACTCGACCGGGAAGACGACGACATCCGCGGCGGCGTAGATCCCGGGCAGCTCGTCGCGCGGCCGGGCGCCGTCGAAGCTGACCCGGTCGGCCAGGCCGAGCCGGTCGGCGAGCTCGCGGAGCTCGCCGAGGTGGGTCTCGTCTCCCCCACCGACAACCCGGAGCGTCGTGTCCGCCGGGAGCAGGCCGACCGCGTGGATCGCCGTCGCGATGCCCTTGCGGGGGTCGATCCGCCCGACGTACAACAGCCGCCACGCCCAATCGCCGGGGCTGACTGGCCCCGCGAGGAAGGTCCGGTCGATGCCTCCGTGGGCGACCTGCGACCCGGCGATCGACGGCCACCGCTCGAGCGACGCCCGCCGGGTGTCCTCGCTGGCGAAGACGAAGTGGGCGCTCGCCTGCGGGTCGAACCGCGCCGGCAGGCCGGTGACCCGTTCGAGCAGGTCGGCCGGGACGCCCGGCCGGGTCGCGAAGCGGATCCAGGCGTCGACCAGCGGCCCGTAGATCAGCCAGGCATCGTTGACGAAGGCGACGGCCGGCAGGCCGGTTCGGCGGGCGCGCTCGAGGAGGGAGAGCGACATCCCGCCCATCGCCCACCAGGCGACGACGTCCGGCCGGAAGTCGTCGAGGTGGCGGTCGAAGGTCGCCGCGTTGTGGCGCTCGAGGCCGAGCCGGGCGCGGGGGCCGAGCCGGGGGAAGGCGTGGTCGCGCCAGTACCAGCGGAGGTCCCGGTGGACGTCGGCCGGCTCGGGCAGGCCGGCGGCGTCCGGCTCGCGGTGGTCGGCCGTGAGGACGCGGACGTCGTGACCGCGGGCTCGCAGGTCGTCGACGGCGGCCTGCCAGACCAGCTCGTAGCCGCCGAGGTGGTGGGGCGGGTACATGCTCCCGATGCAGAGGATCCGCACCCGCCGCAGGCTATCCGGCGGCGGCGGGCGCGAGGGATCGAGCGGATCGACTCGGCGATCGTGCCGGGCCTCCGGCTCACCGGCGGGGTGCGCGCAAAGCGACAGCGTCAGGACCGACCGAGTACTGGACCGTCCAGTACCGGCGCAGTACTGGACCGTCCAGTACCCATCGCCGACCGCGGGACCCGCAGCACCACGCCACGCTCCCGCCGCCCGCCGGACCCAGCTCTACAGGACCTCGGCCTCTTGGGCGTACCGGTAGGCGCCGACGACCACGGCGATCGCGAGGATGAAGCCGAGGTAGCAGCCGAAGCCGAGGAACTGGGTGTGGGCGAAGAGCTTGAGCAGCAGGAAGAAGATCACTGCGGCCGCCAGGGCGCACCGGGTCATCGCCCGTCCGAGCTGGGTGGTCGGGACCTGGGTCAGGGGGCTGAAGAGGGACAGCCCGAAGTCGACGACGACGGCGACGGTCAGGAGCAGGGCGATCACGCCCCAGATCGCGTCGGGGGCCGACGTCGCCGACTGGGAGGCCGAGATCCCGAGCAGCGACTCGTGGTGCCAGGGGAAGAGGAGCAGGTCGATGATCAGCAGGATCCCGCCGCCACCGACGAGCCATTCGTCGCGACCGAGCTTTGACAGATCCACGTTCAATCTCCCCCTTGTTCGGTTGATCAGCCCCGTGAGCCGGCGGACTGCTTGGGGCAAGCTACCGCGCCGGGAGGTCCGCGATCAACCCCGGCGCCGGGGTCTTCCGTCGGCCGACCCGGTCCCGGGTGGCCGATCCTGGTCGGGAGCTCCCGGCCGGCGGGTCCGGCCGGGGCGACCGAGGTGGCGGGACGGGTCGCACGGATCGCGACGCCCGGCCCGGCTGACGGGTCGCTGACGCCGCTCCATCAGGCGGCCGGCGGCCGGACGAAGACGAAGGCGCAGTCGTCGAAGCAGTCGAGGCCCCGCCAACGTCCGCGGGACTCGCGGTGGGCGAGCTCGAAGCCGAGTTCTGCAAGCTTGCGCTCGAGGGCCGGGCCGGTGATGCCCCACTGCCAGATGTCGTGGACGTCGCGCCACCGCCGGCCGCGGCGGACGTTGGCCTCGTCGAGATGCTCAAGCGCTTCGACATGGATCGCGAGGTCCGGGACGATGTCGAGATACCGCTGGGCGCTGAGATCGACGAGGCGGACGGCACCGGCGTCGGGTGCGTTGTAGGTCGGTTGGACGACGACGAAGCAGCGGGTCTGGGCGGCGTAGAGGTCGAGCACCTCGTCCCAGTCGGGGCGGACCTGGCGGAAGAGGACGTCGAACAGGAGGACCACGTCGACCGGTCCGACGCGTCCGGCGATCCGGTCGTCGCCGAAGTTGCCCTGGACGAACTCGAGCGCGCCGGTCGGCGTCTGGCGGTCGGTCACCTCGGGCGTGAAGTCCTCGTCGACGAGGACGACGCGTTTCATGCCGGGCCGTCGGGCCGCCTGGAAGGAGTAGCCGCCGTCGACGGCCCGGACGCCGCCGAGGTCGGCGAGGCTGCGGGCGTCGACGAGGTCGCAGGCCAGGTCGATCATCTCGAGCTTCAGCAGGCCCAACCGGGCGTCCGGCTTGGATTTGTCGCGCAGGCGTGACCGGAGCATCTGAGCCGGGGCTGACAGGGACTCGGGAATCCTCGACGGGCGCTGACGGATGGCCATCCGACCGGGAGGATATGGCCTCAGAGGCCGGCGGTCCGGCGACAGCCCCTAGGATGCCGGGTCATGGCTCCAGACCCGACGATCTTCAAGGCGTACGACATCCGCGGCCTGTATGAGACGCAGATCGACGGGAACGTGGCTCAGCAGATCGGCCGGGCGTTCGCGATCGTCCTGGGCCAGCTGACGGGCAAGGACACGAGCGAGCTGACGGTCGGTCTCGGCCACGACATGCGCCTCGCCGCGCCGACGCTCGCCTGGCGGTACCGGGTCGGGATGATGAAGGAGTGCGTCACGGTGATCGACATCGGCGAGGTCGGCTCGGAGATGCTCTATTACCTTGTCGGGTCGCGCGAGCTCGACGGCGGCCTGATGTGCACGGCGTCGCACAACCCGGCGGCCTACACGGGCGTCAAGCTCGTCCGCGAGGGCGCGCTCGCCCTGTCGGGTGACACGGGAATCCAGGACATCCGGGCGATTCTCGAGAAGGGGCTCGGGTCGGCCCGAGATCTCGGGGCGCACGAGCAAATCGACATCTACGAGGAATTCCAGGCGGCGGCGCTCGGCTTCATCGACCCGAGCGTGGTCAAGGGCCTGAAGGTCGTCGTCGACGGCGGCAACGGGATGGCCGGCCCGATGGTCGGCCCGCTGCTGCGGGGTCTGGACATCGAGCTGATCGAGACGTACTTCACGCCGGACGGGAACTTCCCCGACCACGAGCCGAACCCGCTCCTGCCGGAGAACCGGCAGTTCGTGATCGACCAGGTCCTCGAGCACAAGGCCGACCTGGGGATCGCGTGGGACGGAGACGCCGACCGGTGCTTCTTCATCGACGAGACCGGCCGGTTCGTCGACGGCGACTTCCTGACGGCGCTGCTGGCCGAGTCGCTGCTGATCAAGAACCCGGGCGAGGCGATCCTCTACGACGTGCGGGCGAGCCGGGCGGTCGCGGACATGGTGACCGTGGCCGGCGGGACGCCGCGCATGAACCGGGTCGGACACGCGTTCTTCAAGACCCGGATGCGCGAGGAGGGGTCGCTGTTCGGCGGCGAGGTCTCCGGCCACTACTACTTCCGCGACTTCTACTGCGCTGACTCGGGGACCCTTCCGGCCCTGTTGATCCTCGAGCTGCTGGCCGCCGCCGGCCAGCCGTTCTCCGAACTGCTGGAGCCGTTCCGGTCGACGTACTTCATCTCGGGCGAGATCAACAGCGAGGTCGAGGACGCCGAGGGCAGGATGGCGGCGATCGCCGAGAAGTACGCGGACGCGCGGATCACCCGGCTCGACGGGATCTCCGTCGACTACGACGACTGGCATTTCAACGTGCGGTCGTCGAACACCGAGCCGCTGCTGCGGCTCTGCCTCGAATCGCTGGTCTCCGCGGAGGACATGGAGCGCCGGCGTGACGAGGTTCTCGAGCTGATCCGGTCGTGACCGACGCGGCCGAGCCGCTTGCTCGGGCCGAGGCCGCCGGCATCCACTGCCTTGCGATTCCGACGCCGTTCGCGGTCGGCGCGGTCAACCTGTATCTGATCGACGACGACCCGCTGACGCTGATCGACGCGGGCCCGAACTCGGGCGTCGCGCTCGACGAGCTCGAGCAGGGACTCGATGCGGTCGGCCGCCGGATCGAGGAGATCGGCCTGCTGGTGCTGACCCACCAGCACATGGACCACATCGGCCTGGCGGCGATCATCGCCCGGCGGTCGGGAGCCGACGTCGGCGCGCTCGACCAGCTCGCCCCGTACCTCGAGCGCTTCGGCGAGGACATGGAGCTCGACGACCGGTTCGCCGCCCGCCAGCTGTTGCGCCACGGGATCCCCGAGGATGTCGTCCACGCGCTGCGGGCGGTGTCGGCCAGCTACCGGGCGTGGGGATCGAGCGTCAGGGTCAACCGGCCGCTGACGCCGGGCACGACGCTCGAGCTCCGCGACCGCAGGCTGGAGATCCTCCACCGACCGGGCCACAGCCCGAGCGACACCGTCTTCTGGGACGCGGACCGGCGGATCCTGATCGGCGGGGATCACCTGATCGGCCACATCTCGTCGAACCCGCTCCTGACCCGGCCGCTGGGCGACCGGGGAGAGGAGGACGCGGCATCGCCCCGGCCGCAGGCGCTCGTCTCGTACATCTCGTCGCTCGAGGCGACCCGGCAGATGGACATCGACTTCATCCTGGCCGGGCATGGCGTCCCGGTCGAGGGACACGCCGGGCTGATCGACGAGCGCCTGCGGCTGCACGAGCGGCGGGCCCAGAAGATCTACGACCTCGTCGCCGAGCGACCGCGGACGGCCTACGAGATCGCCCAGGCCCTTTGGGGGACGGTCGCCGTGACCCAGGCGTATCTGACGCTCTCAGAGGTGCTCGGCCACGCCGACCTCCTGCTCAACCGGGGCCGAATCGTCGAGACGGTGCGCGACGGGACGGCGACCTTCGAGGTCGCCGGCGCCTGACGCGCGAGCCGACGCGTTCGGTTCCCCGATGTCACCGGTGGCCCGCCGCTCGGCACGGCCGGCGGAAGCGACGTCTATGTGCGCTCGACCTGCACGCTGGTGACGAGGTGGCAAGGCTTCGGGCCGCGCCGTCCGGCATCTAACGGCCGGCGGCCGGGGACGACGGATAGGCAGCCGTGCGGACGAGGTCGACGTCGTCGAGGCCGACCTCGGTGCCAGTGTCGTCGACGAAGCCGACGTGAAGCGGCCGGCCGGTCTCGCGGGCGACCCGGAGGATGCTCGGTCCGTCGGGCCACGGCAGGTGCTGGTCGCCCCACTGCTGGAGGGCCGCCAGGACGACGACCAGCTCACGGCCGGCCGGCGTCAGGGCGTACGCGAACCGGACCCGGCTGCCGGGCTCCTGGTAGGGCTCGCGGGTCATCGCGCCGTAGTCGACGAGCGTGTTGAGCCGGTTGGTCAGGACGTCCGGAGCGACGCAGAGGGCGTCGCGAAACCGGGCGAACCGGGTGACCCCGGAGAGGGCCTCGCGCATGATCAGGAGGGTCCACCGCTCGCCGACCACGCTCAGGCTGCGGGCGATCGCGCAACTCGAGTCGATCGTCGTCATGCCCCTGAGTCTACCTGAGTTGCCCGGACCAAGTCAGACCTGCTAAGTTGGTCGGACCTACTCAGGAGGACGCGATGCGGATCGAAGGAAGCACGGCACTTGTGACGGGAGCGAACCGGGGCCTGGGGCGGCGGTTCGCCGAGGAGCTGCTGGCGCGGGGAGCGACGG
>DATAUX010000034.1:0-5662 GCA_036268015.1 Solirubrobacteraceae bacterium
GCAGGGCGGTGCCGCGGGCGATCAGGTCGGCTGTCAGCTTGGTGGCGGAGCGGATCAGGATGCCGTCGTACGCGCCGATCCGGTCCGTCAGCTCTTCGAGCGTCCAGTCGAATCCAAGGTCGACGTCGAAGTGCTCGCGGAGCAGGTCCACGCCGGGGTCACCGACGTTCTCACGGACGAGGACCCGCGGGCGACCGGTCATACCGAGCGCTCGATGACCCAGTCGATGCAGGCCGTCAACGCCTGGATGTCGGCCGGTTCGATCGAGGGGAACATCGCGATCCGCAACTGGTTACCGCCGACGCCCCGGTAGGGATCGACGTCGACGATTCCGTTGGCGCGGAGGGTCTTCGACAGGGCCGACCCGTCGATCGACGGATCGAGCTCGATCGTCCCGACGACGAGCGACCGCAGCGCCGGATCGGCAACGAACGGCGACGCGAGCGGCGCCTGGTCGGCCCAGGCGTAGAGGTGATCCGACGACTCGCGGGCCCGGGCGACGCACCAGTCGAGGCCGCCGTTGCCGAGCATCCAGTCGAGCTGCTCGGCGATCAGGAAGAGCGTCGCGACCGACGGCGTGTTGGCCGTCTCGTCCTTCGCCGAGCTGGCGATCGCCGTGACCAGCGACAGCGACGCCGGGATGTGCCGGCCCGACGCCTCGATCCGGGCCGCCCGCTCCTGGGCGGCCGGGCTGAGCAGGGCCAGCCAGAGGCCGGACTCGGCGCCGAAGCACTTCTGCGGAGCGAAGTAGTACGCGTCGGACTCGCTGACGTCGACCGGCAGGCCGCCGGCGCCGGACGTCGCGTCGATCACGACGAGCGCGTCCTCGGATCCGGCCGGCCGGACGACCGGGAGCATCACGCCGGTCGACGTCTCGTTCTGCGGCCAGGCCAGCACGTCCGCACCCGACGGACCGATGCCGGCCGGGTCGGGCGCGTCGCCGTTCTCCGCGCGGAGAACGATCGAGTCGTCGAGGAACGGCGCCGCGCCGGTGATCTGGGCGAACTTGTGCGAGAACGCCCCGCAGTCGACGTGGAGCGACCGGCCGTCGATCAGGCAGAAGGTCGCGATGTCCCAGAAGGCGGTCGCGCCACCGTTGCCGAGCGCGACGACATAGTCGTCGGGCAGCCCGAACAGCTCGCGCATGCCGGCCCGGACCCGCCCGACCAGACCCTTGACGGGTGCCTTACGGTGCGATGTCCCGAGCAGGAGACCGGCGTCGAGCAGGCGGGCGACGTGCTCCGGGCGAACCTTGGACGGCCCACAGCCGAACCGACCGTCGCCGGGTCGCAGATCCTCGGGAATCACGAGCCCCGGGCCAGTGGTGGTGCTTGCGTTCACGGGTGTCCCCCCTAGAAGCTGGGCTTGATCCAGTCCATGTGCGACCGGAGTTCCTTACCGGTGCTCTCGACCTGGCTCGACGCCTGCTCCTCGCGCATGCGCAGGAAGTTCTCCTGGCCGGCCCGGTTCTCGGCGATCCACTCGCGGGCGAAGTCGCCCGACTGAATCTCCGCGAGAATCTGCTTCATGTTGGCCCTCGTGTCGTCGGTGATGACCCGCTTGCCCCTGGTGTAGTCGCCGTACTCGGCCGTGTTCGAGATCGAGTACCGCATCCCGGCGAGACCCTTCTCGTACATCAGGTCGACGATCAGCTTGAGCTCGTGGAGACACTCGAAGTACGCCATCTGCGGGTCGTACCCGGCCTCGACCAGCGTCTCGAAGCCGGCCTGCACGAGCTCGGACGCGCCGCCGCAGAGGACGGCCTGCTCGCCGAACAGGTCGGTCTCCGTCTCGTCCTTGAAGGTCGTCTCGATCACACCGCCGCGGGTGCAGCCGATCCCCTTGGCGTAGGCCAGGGCGATCGCCTTGGCGTTACCGGTCGCATCCTGGGCGACGGCGACGAGGCCGGGGACGCCAGACCCCTCGACGAACTGCCGGCGGACGAGATGGCCCGGACCCTTCGGGGCGACCAGGGCGACGTCGACCCCCGGCGGCGGGGCGACCTCCTCGTAATGGACCGAGAAGCCATGGCTGAAGAGGAGCAGGTTGCCCGGAGCGATCCCGTCGGCCACGTCGTCCTGCCAGACCTGGCGGTGGAGCTCGTCGGGCGCGAGAATCATCACGACGTCGCCGCGACTCGCGGCTTCGACGATCGGGAGCACCTCGAGTCCCTGTTCGCGAGCCTTCTCGATCGATGCCGAACCGTCGCGGAGACCGACGACGACGGAGACACCCGAGTCCTTCAAGTTGAGAGCGTGGGCATGGCCCTGGGAGCCGTAGCCGATGATCGCGACGGTCTTGCCGTCGAGCAGGCGGAGATCCGCGTCGTCGTCGTAGAACATGCCGAGAGGCTATCCAATAAGGCCTCCGCCCTTCGGGCTCCGGCGGGTTGGCGGCGCCAGCCGGGCGCTCGGCGGGGCTGCCCGGGTCAGGCCGTAGCGGCGGCAAGAATCGCCCGCCCGGGAATCGCGACGGCGCCGTCCGCGTCGATGTACGGGGCCAGGCCGGCCCGGATCTCGGCCTTCGCGGCCTCGACCGCTTCGCGCTCGCCGGTCTCGACAGCCGTGCGGGCGACGGTCGACATGTCGAGGTGCCCCTCCCACCACGTCTCGAAGTCCGGGTCGCGCTGGACGATCTCGACCGAGTCGAGCTCGATCTCCGTGAAGCCGGCATCCTCGACCAGCTCGCCGACCCGGTCGGCGTCGCCGAGCGCGAACGGCCCGGGGGTTCCCGGAGCCACCGGCTTGCGCAGCCCGCGGGCCTCGAGCGCGGTCCGACTGACCAGTGACCACGGGTTCGTCTCGGGCCGGTCCCACACCGCAAGGGCGAGGCGACCGCCGGGCGCGAGGACACGGCGTGTCTCACGCAGCGCGGCGGCCGGGTCGACCATCAGCATGTAGCCGAAGCGGCAGAGGACGGCGTCGAGCGAGGCGAGCGGTAGATCGATCCACTCGGCGTCGAGGACCTTGAACTCGACATTCGAGAGACCGAGCTCGCCCGCTCGGGCCCGGCCGAGCTCGAGCATCGTCTCCGCCTGGTCGGACGAGATCAGGTGGCCGCCCGGGGCGATCAACTCGGCCGCGAGGAACCCGGTCTCCCCGGCGCCGGCGGCGAGCTCGAGGACGCGGTGACCCGGCTGGAGGCGGACGGCGTCGACCATCCAATGCGAGATTGGCCGGGTCGCCTCGTTGAACCAGCCGGCCCGGCGTGCCCAACCGGCGGCCGCGGCCCCCCATACGTCGAGGCTCTCCATCCGGTGGGCGTCCGCGTCCATCGGGCTCGACTCTAGTCGTGTGTGCCGGGTTTGGTTGGCGGCTGCTTTGCCGGCGACGCGCGGGGCCGTCTCCGTTTCTCGCGGGCATGTCGAGCCGACCACCCCGGGAACACACCAAGTTGTTCGTGTTCGTCACTGACGTGGAGATAGGTCTCGGCCGCCCTGCTCGCTCCCCGCCCCCGCTCCCACCGCCTCGGCCACCACCCGGTATTCCGGACGAAACAGACGCCCCGGGACTTCTGCCGGGCCGGTGTCCGTAGAGCAGGTATGGCTGATCTCCTCCTTCGAGCGCTCACCACGGACGCGGGCGCCAACCGGGGTCGACTTCTGCGGGTATCGAGCGGTTCTGCACGTCGACGCCGCACGACGATCCGGCTAGCCTCGCGATCGTGACCGCCGGAATTCAGGCCGTTGCAACGCCACCGCGGGCGACTTCGATCAGGCGCTCTGATCTGCTGAGCGCCCGGAGCGAGGCGCGTCTTGTGCGGGCCGCACAACGCGGTGACGCGGCGGCCCTCGAAGCTCTGTTCACGGCGTTCTGGCCGCAGTGCCACCGGGCGGCGTGGCTGATCACTCGAGACCACAGCGCGGCGGAGGACATCGCCCAGGAGGGTTTCCTTGCCGCGGTGGCCGCGCTCGATCGCTTTGACCGGAGCCGCCGGCTGGGCCCGTGGCTCCATACGATCGTGGCCCGCCGCGCGATCGACTACGCCAGAGCCCGGACGGTCCGGCGGGAGGTACGCGACGGACCGGCGGACTCCGGGCCTTCGGCCGACGAGCCGCAGACGTCGGGCCCGTCCGCCGACCTGCTCGACGCCCTCGCCGGGCTCCACCATGAGCGCCGCGTCGTTGTCGTCCTCCGCCACCTCCTCGACCTCTCGCCGCGCCAGATCGCCGAGATCCTCGACGTACCGGTCGGAACCGTCAACTCACGCATGCGTCGAGCGCTCGACCAGCTGCGCACGGACATCGAGCGCGACGATGGATGAGCACCAGCTCCTGAGCGCCCTGCGGTCGCTGCCGACCCCCGACGCGGCGGCCGCCCGGGCGCGGGCAAGCGAGCTTGTCGTCGCCGCCCACGCCGCCCGCCGGCCATCTGGCCGCCGACGACCGCGCCTGCGCGGCACGGTCACAGCCAGCCTCGCGGCAGCTGCCGTGACGTTCGCCGCCGTGCAGGGGCCCGCCGTGGCCAGCTGGGTGCGTGACGCATGGCGAGCGTCGGTCGGTGCGGCGAGCGGACCACCGGCCGCGTTCACGAGGCTTCCGGGCGGCGGCCGCATACTCGTTTCGACCGGCGGGGACGCGTGGATCGTGGGCCAAGGCCTGAGGCGCCCCGTGGGACACACCACCGGCGCGGTGAGCTGGTCGGCGTTCGGCAACTACGTCGCGTGCGCATGCGGGCGGAGCTTGGACGCCGTCGCTCTCAACGGCCGCGTCGTCTGGACCGAGCGTTATGCCGGGCCGGTCGCGACGCCGGCCTGGTCTCCCGACGGCAACAGGATCGCATTCACGGTCGGCCGCGAGCTCTACGTGAGCGCCGGCGACGGCACGGGGGCCCGCGGACTGCGACCGCTCGGCGCCGACGCCGTGCCGGCGCTCGCCGCGTGGCGCCCCGGTCCAGGGCACGAGCTGGCGGTTGTCGCGGCCGCGGGACGCGTGTCGCTGATCAACACGGACACCGCGCGTGAGCTGCGTCGGGTTCCGATCGGTCCGCACGCCCTCTCCCTCGGCTGGTCGGGCGATGGCCAGCGGCTGTTGGTGGCCACCGGGCACAGGCTGCGTGTCTTCAACGCGGATGGTCGGCTGATCACCGCCGAGCAGGTGCCTCCGGGCACGACGATCACCGCGGCTGAGATCTCCCCGTCCGGCCGCCAGCTCGCATACGTGACCAGCCAGTCCGACGGACGCCAGCAGGCGCTTCTGCGACCGGTCGCCGACGGCGTACGCGGACGGGTCCTTCTCGTGGGCGCGGCACTCGGCGATCTCGCCTTCTCGCCCGGCGGTGACTGGCTGCTCGTCGGCTGGCACCAGCTCGGGAGCTGGATGTTCTTCACGACCGGCCCGGGGCGCACCCGGGTCCGACAGATCACCGATGTCCCCGCCCGCCTTGGGCACTCGGAGCCGATCGTCGCGTCCTGGTGCTGCGCGCCGTCACCGCCGGCTGCCGACAGGTGACGCCGGCAACGCTGATCGACCGTCATCGCCGCCTGGGGCTTGGGCTTGCGGCAGTGGCGATCGCGGGGACCGCCGCCTGCGGCGCGGCGCGAGTCGCGGTTCAGCGTCCGTCGTCGGCCGGCCCCCGGATCGCGGCCCCGGCGCACGGTCGGCAGGCGGTGTCCGTCAGCTGCGCGAGCGCGGTCTCCAGCTCGGGACGGACCGGCCGAACAG
>DATAUX010000035.1:0-11788 GCA_036268015.1 Solirubrobacteraceae bacterium
ACGTCAACCGGCTGTGCACCGAGCTCTCGGCTGACCGTGACTGGGCGTTCGTCAACGTCAACATGCGCCCGTACTACGCCGAGGGGTCGAAGACACTGGCCTACGAGATCGCCGAGCAGCTCGGCTGGGAGCTGCCCGACCGGATCGTCGCGCCGATCGCTTCGGGATCGTTGTACACGAAGATCGCCCGCGGCTTCCAGGAATGGATCGACGTCGGCCTGATCGAGGGCAGCCTGCCGATCATGAACGGCGCCCAGGCAACCGGCTGCGCCCCGGTCGCCAACGCGTTCGCCGCCGGCCATGACTTCTGCCAGCCGGTCAAGCCCGACACGATCGCCAAGTCTCTGGCAATCGGCAATCCTGCCGACGGCCCGTACGCGCTCGATCTGGCCAAGAAGACCGGCGGACGGATCGACTCGGTCACCGACACCGAGATCCGCGAGGCGATCGGCCTCCTGGCCGAGACGACCGGCGTCTTCACCGAGACGGCCGGCGGCGTCACGACGGCAGTGCTCAAGAAGCTCGCCGAGCGCGGCGACATCGACCCTGCCGAGCGCGTCGTCCTCGTGATCACCGGTGACGGCCTCAAGACGCTGAATGCCGTCCGCGGCTCGTACACGACGCACGAGATCGATCCGTCGGTCGATTCGTTCGAGGCGAGTGCCGCCCACGTCGCGGACACGACGGCCGCAGCCTGATGCCGGTCACCGTCAAGATCCCGACCCAGCTCCGCTCGGCGGCCGCCGGCAACTCCGAGGCGCTCGTCGAGGGCGAGACCGTCGCCAAGGCCCTCGACGGGCTCTACGAGCAGTTCAGCGAGCTCCGCCAGCGGATCTCCGACGACGACGGATCGCTCCGCCGGTTCATCAACGTCTACGTCGGCGGCGAGGACATCCGCTTCCTCGACGGCCTCGAGACAGCCGTGACCGACGGTGGGGAGATCACGATCCTCCCGGCGGTCGCCGGCGGCTGACCCCGGCCCCGCCCGCGGCGATCTCCGCCGCGGCGGGCAGCCGGGCGGACCGATGGACGCCGGTAGAATCGGGTGACGGTGCCACTAAGACTTGGAAATTGGGACGGGCCGTAGTGGAAGGGCACTTGGGCGGCCCGGCTCCGGGCCGACACCCAAGGGGAGCCGACGACCGGCAGGCGACGGACTGGACGCTGCACTACGAGACGGTCGTCCGGTCCTACCTGACCCAACTCGTCGGACCCGACCGGGCTGACGCGGCGGCCGAGCTGGCGCTCGCCGAGCTCGCTGGGACCGCAAACGGGTCGGCGGATCGGACGCCGGACGCCGCGACCATACGGAAGGTGGCCCAGGCCGCCGGGCTCGAAGCGCTCGACGCTGAAGCCCAGGGGCTCGCTCACCGGCTGTCTCGGGCGGGCACCGGACGCCGGCGGTGTCTGGCCGTTGCTCGCCGCCTCCGCGAACGCGCCGACGGCAGCATGTCAGCCGGCCAGCTCGACTCGTTCCACCGGCATCTCGAGCGGTGTCAGACCTGCGCCAGCGTTGCCGGTCGCTTCGAGGCGAGCGACTGGTATCTGCAGGTCGAGCTCGGATCGACCAAGCCTCCGGCTGCCCGTCCGATGCCCACCGCTACCGCCGACGCGGTCCCCCTCGTCCGGACCGCCCGATCGGCGCCGGCGCCAGCGCCGGTTCGGGTCGATCCCTCTTCCGACCCCGAGACCGCCGAACCCGCCACGTCCCAGCCGACCGCCCCGCCTGGGCCGCCCCGAACCCAGCCGGCCGCCACCCCTGAGCCGCCCCGGGCCCAGCCGGCCGCCACCCCTGAGCCGCCTCGGCCCCAGCCGACCGCCGCGGAGCAGCTCGAGGAGCTTTTCGACCCGGACCCCGACCCCCCGACCGACACGCCGCGCGATCCCCCGCCGAACCGTCCGGTCGAGGACGCGATCGAAGCGGCTCTCGTCCCGCAGCCCAACCCTGAAGCGGGCGGACCGCCCAACCCCGGACGGCCGGTCGCGGAGCCAGACGATCTTCCACCGACCGAGTCGTGGCCGACCGACCAAGCGGTCGCAGCCGGCCCGCCCGAGTCGTCGGCGCATGTCGACGCCGAAGTCCCGGTCGCCGACCCGGCGTTCCCGGCCCCGATACCGGACGTCGAGACCGAACTGCCGGCCGCCGATTGGCCGGCGCAGACCGCTGATCGGGGTGACGGAGTCCCGCCCGCCGATTGGCCGGCGCCGGCCCTGGCCGCCGACGCCGCCGCGGGGGCCCGCCCGAGCCCCGACCTGTCCGCGGAAGCGGCCGTCTACGACTGGATCGCGGACGGCGAGCCGGACGACCCGGCGCAGGCAACCCCGCTGCCCGCCGCGCAACTGCCCCCGCCGCCCGGGTTCGGCGTCCAGGGCCCCCCGCCGCCACCCGCGCCACCGCCGGCCCCACCAGGGGTCAGGTCGAAGGCCCGGTCGGCCGGTCGAAGGCCGGCGACGTCGGCCCGGCGGGGTGGGTCCGGTCTGCCGCCGCCTCCGCCGGCGATGCTGATGACCGGCGTCGGCCGCCCTCGCCGGCGGTTGGGCCGGATCGCCGTCGGCGTGCTCGTGATCCTCGTGCTGATCGCCGGGGTCGCGGTCGTCCTCCACGACAAGACGTCGAAGTCGCCGACCACGCCGGCCGTGATCCACCCGGTCCAGAAGACGACGACCAACGGCGCGGCCGGCAACCAGGTCCCGGTCGCCGCCCACGTCCCGCAGACGCCGTTCGAGCTGGCCGGCGCCCGGTTCGCCGTGTTCGTCAACAGCCGGGAGACGTGGACGGCGTTCGCCAAGACCGTCTCGCCCGGGCCGGGCAACCGGTGGGTGCTGGTTGCCGTGCGGGTCCGCAACCTGACGCGTACCGGGTTCGATCCGCGGGTCCTCCACTACCGGCTGATGGCCCCCGGCAATCTCGACTTCTTCCCGGATCTGACGTACGGGACCGGTCCGAACCTCCACCTGCCGCCGAGCCCGCTGGCGATCGGCGCGCTCACGCAGGCCGAGCTCGCCTTCAAGGTCCCGACTTCGGCTTCCGGCCTCCAGCTGGCGTTCGACCCGACGTCCGGACAGCACGAACGCGTAGTCGTGTCGCTCGGCCAATGACCCCGGCCGTCCTTCTGCTCTTCGACATCGACGGAACCCTTCTGATCCGGGCGAGCGAAGCCCACCGGGACGCGATCCACGACGGCCTGCGGGAGACATTCGGCGTTGCCGACCCGGCAGCCGTCCGGGTCGAAGCGGCCGGCCGGACGGACTCGGCGATCGCCAGGGGAATCCTCGAGGCGCTCAGCGCCGACGCGGGCTTCGACGCCGAGCACGACCGCTTCCGGGCGGCCTGCGTCGCCGCCTACGAACGCCGGTGCCCGCCGACGCTCGAGACGTACGTCGCCCCCGGCATGGCCGAGCTGCTCGACGGCCTGAGCGGGGCTCGACCGTCCCTGGTGACCGGCAACTACGAGCCGATCGCCCGGCTCAAGCTCGCCCGGGCCGGGCTCGGCCACCATTTCGCCGCCGGTCAGGGCGGCTTCGGGTCGGATGCCGAGGACCGGGCTCTGCTGCCCGAGATCGCCCGCCGGCGGGCCGGTTCCGGGGGGGTGCCGCACCCCCGGGACAGGACGATCGTGATCGGCGACACGCCGCGCGACATCGCGTGCGCCCGGGCCGACGGCGTCCGCGTGTTCGCCGTCGCGACCGGCCCATTCCCGGCCGCCGCGCTCGGCGCGGCCGACGCCGTTTTCGACGACGCGTGGGCCCTCCGCGACCGGCTGGCGTCCGAGCTGGCGATCTGAGGTCCGCACGCCGGCACCCGCTCAACGACGCGCAGAGCCCCGACTGGTATGGTCGGCGGGCGCGAAGTCCCTGCAATTTGACATAACCAGGACCCCGGCCGGGCGCGCGGCGAGGACCACCCCAGACGGACGGACCGGCGGTGGGACACCGGCTGCTTCCCACCCAGGTCCCGTGTCGGGCCAACCGGCGCCAGCCCACAGATGAACTCACCCAGTCATAGCGCTCGGACCCGACGGGTCGGCGGGATCCTCGCGATCGCCGGGGCGGTCGTCGGGCTCGGGTTGATGCCCCACTCGTCGGGCGCGACACAGAGCGTCAGCGGCCTGAGCTCCCAGCTCCAGAGTCAGCGGGCGGCCGAGCGCAAGCTGTCGGCCAGCGTCAGCGGCCTGTCGACCCTGATCGGCCGGCTGGCCGGTCAGGTCGCCGTGATCGAGCGCCACCGGGCCGCGGTCGAGACCGAGCTGTCGGGCGATCAGGCGACCCTGGACGGCGTCCGGTCGAACCTCGCGGCCGAGCGGGCTCGGCGGGTTCGCCTGGTCGCCCGGCTCGGCCACGCGATGCGGATCCTCGATGCCCAGCTCGTCTCGACCTACGAGACCGACCCGCCGGACGTGATCAGCGTCGTCCTCAAGTCGCACGGGTTCGCCGACATGCTCGACCAGCTGACCTTCCTCCGGGACGCCAAGCAGCAGCAGCAGGACGTGATCACGACGACCCGGCGGGCGAAGGCCGCGGTCGCGGCCGCCCAGCGCAGGCTCGGCGGGCTCGAGACGCACGACCAGGCCGTGACGAACGCGGTCGCCGCACAGGCCCGCGCGGTGACGGGGATCAGCACCCTGCTCGAGTCCCGGGAGGCGACGCTCGAATCGGCGCGTGCGGCGCGCGTCTCGGAGCTCGGTGCGACCCGGGCGAAGGCCGGCGATCTCCAGCACGCGCTGACCAAGCTCCAGGCCGAGCTCGCCAGCCAGACCGACCAGGCGTACGGGAGCTGGGCGATCCCGGCGGCGATCGTGATGTGCGAGTCCGGCGGACAGAACCTGCCGCCGAACAGCGCGGGCGCGTCCGGCTACTACCAGTTCCTGCCGAGCACGTGGAAGGGCGAGGGTGGCGACACGCCGGCCGCGTACCTCGCGCCCAAGTCCGAGCAGGACCGGCTGGCCGCGAAGCTGTGGAACGGCGGACGCGGCGCTTCGAACTGGGATTGCGCGGCGATCGTCGGCATCGGGTAGAACCACCGGATGATCGATTGGCCACGCGTCCTCGAGCTGGCCCGGACACTCCCGGCCGTCGAGCCGAGCTACTCGTACGGGACTCCGGCGCTCAAGCTCCGCAACAAGCTGATCGCCCGGTTGCGCGAGGATGGGAAGACGCTGGTCGTCAGGGCCGACATCGACGACCGGGACGTCCTGATCGCGACCGAACCCGACAAGTTCTTCCTGACGCCCCAGTATCAGGCCCATCCGTGGGTGCTCGTCCGCCTTTCCCGGGTCGACGCCGAAGAGCTCCGCGAGCTCCTGACCGACGCCTGGCGCCTGCGCGCGCCCAGGCGGCTGGCCGCCCGGCTCGACGAGACGGGCGAGCACGGCGTCTCGTCCCGGGGCCTGCGCGACCGGGTCAGGCGTGTCGTCGGCCGGGCGGCCGCCGGGTCAGGCCGGCCGGCTGGTCGCCGGCGTGACGACCGTGCGTAGGGCCGGGCGCTCGTCGACTGCGAGGAGCCTCGCCTCGAGACCTCCGTCGGCCGGCGAGAGCAGCCTGCCCGGCTCGAGCCGGTCGAGCTCGCCGGCGCCGAGGATCCGCCGCTGGGCGGCGACGAGGACCTGGTAGGCCATCGCGCTGAGGTCGCGCAGCGGCTGGTGGCGGTTCTCGCGGACGCCGAGCTGCGCCTGGGCGAGGCCGTCCAGGCCGACGGCCGCGTACGCGTCGATCAGGTTCCCGATCTCGACGCCATAGCCGACCGGGAAGGCCAGCGTCTCGAGCAGCGCGCGCCTGGCCGCGACCTCGCCGGCCAGCGGCTGGGCGAAACCGGCCAGGTCGGGGATGTGGAGGTTGAGCAGCGGCCGGGCGAGGATCTCGGTGACCCGGCCGCCGCCATCCGGCGTGGCTTCCCCGCCGCTGCGAAACGGCCGCCGGAACGCGCCCTTGACCAGATGCACGGTCGAGTCGGCCAGCAGGGGTGCGACCAGGTCGATCAGGAAGCGGGCCGAGAAGTTCGCGGTGTCGGTGTCGAGGAAGACGACGAGCTCGCCGGTCGTCGCGCTCAGCCCTCGCCAGAGGGCGTCGCCCTTGCCGAGCGCCGGGCCGAACTCCGGCATCAGGTCGGACTCCTGGAGGACCGTGACCGCGTGGTCGGCGGCGACCGCTCGGGTCCCGTCGGTCGACGCCGCGTCGACGATCACGATCTCGTCGATCAGCCCGGCCTCCCGGCATGGGCCGACCGCGTCCAGCATCGGGCCGAGCGGGCCGGCCACGTTCCGGGTCGGCAGGATCAGGCTGATCGTCTGGTCCTTCAGGGCCAGCAGGTCGGCGATCGTCGAGCCGGTCTCGTAGGTTCGCCGGCCGAGCCAGTCTTCGAGTGGGGCGGGCGGGCTCACGTTTGAGGTCCCGCTGGCCGTGGTATCGGCGTAGCCGGGCAAATCGAACTAAGGAGTCTAGACCGATGCCTCCTCACGGAGTGAAGAAGAACTCGAAGCGCGGGCGCCAGTACGAGCACGTCAAGGAGAGCGAGCTCGACCAGGGGCGCTCGGAGGACGTCGCCGAGGAGATCGCGGCCCGGACGGTCAACAAGGAACGGGCCCGCACCGGCGAGTCGCGGACGGCGTCGCGACTCTCGAAGACCGACATCTCGTCGGGCCGGCGGGGTGGACTGCGTTCGGGGACGGCCCGGCCGAAGGGGCGGACGAAGGCCCAGCTGTACGCCGAGGCGAAGGCGAAGAGGATCGACGGTCGCTCGAAGATGGACAAGGCCCAGCTCGAGCGGGCGGTCGACGGGACGGCCTAGTCGTCGACCTCGCCGACGACGATGAAGACGAACGTCGCGATCGCCGCGACGATCGCGATCAGGCCGGCGATCACCGCGAGCAGATGCGGCGCGAGACCGGCGACCATCGTCGCGACGACGGCCGTCGCGCCGGACACGTAGACCATCCTCCTGCGCCTGTGGTCGACCGACGGGCTTACGGACATCGCGGCGCGCCGGCCGGCGTCAGGCTGCGAGCCTGTCGCGATATTCGACAATTGTTGGGCCGGTCGGTCCGGGTGCGGGTGAAGGCGGCAGAGGATCCGGTCCGGGCTCGGGCGGCAGGGGGTCGGGTGAGGGTGACGGCGGCTGCCCGGGACCCGGCAGCGGAGCCGGTGGCACAGGATCGGGGCCGGGATCGGGCAGGCGAGCCGCCGGTCGCGGCCGCAGGGTCTGAACGGTCACCGTGAGCTGCCGGTCGGGGCCAGCTCGACCGGAATCCCGAAGCGGCGCTGAAGCTCGCCGGCGTCGACGTCCTCCCGGTAGAGCGACTTGCCCGGACGGGTGAAGACGACGACGCGGTCGGCGTCGAATGTCCGCAGGACGTCCTCGATCGCCTTGCCGGGATCGCTCTCGCCGGTATCGCCGGTCACGTCGACGTCCGCGTCGCCGAGGTTGTCGACCGTCTCGTGCTGGACCCAGTCGGCCCGGGAGATCGCCTGATCGGCGTCCGAGATCCAGAACCGCAGAGCCGAGGCATGGAGCGCGGGCGCGACGACGACGACCTCGTCGTCGAGGCCTTCGGACCCGACGACGTCGCGGAGTTGGTTCGCGTCGATCGGCGCGTTCGTGAGGAGAAGAGTTTTCATATCCGTTGGGTACCCGGCTCCTCCACCGGCAAACCCGGGGAGTCGCTCGAGTAGCCTTCGCCGAGATGCTTCGCCAGACGGGGTTTTGCGACGGTCGACGAAACAGCCGGAGACCAGTGCTGCGGGCGCCGGCTCGGCTGCGGGCGCCGGCTCGGCTGCGGGCGCCGGCGGCCGCCGTGTGTGTCGTTCTCGCGTCATCCTTGCTGTGGTTAGCTCCTGCGGCGGACGCGCTCATCAACGCCTCGCAACCGGTGCCGTCGAGCGCCGTCGACGTCACGGCACAGGGCGTCGTCTGGTCGGACGAGAGCGGCGTGTTCAGACTCGTATCGCCGGACGGACGGGCCAGTCTCCTGGACGGCGGCGGTGGGCCGAATCTGCTCAGCGTCGGCGTTCCCGACCGGCTCACCGGCAGCGGCAACTGGGTGGCCGCGCTCGCAGATGGCGGAAGGAGCGGGGTCGAGGTCGTCGCCGGTCACCTGCCGGACGGTCTGCATGCCCTGGCCGGCGGGCCGCCGGTCGGTCCCGGCGGATGCCGGGACTGGGCAGCCGCTCCGGCGCCGGTCGAAGACCTCGGTGACCAGATCGCCTTCGCGGTGAACGGGAACGAGCTGATCCTCGCGGGTACGCCGGTCTGCAGGCACGCGACACCAGCGGCGCCCCGCCCGCTGTTCGCCCGGTCGCTGCCCGGCGGAACGTGGCATGTGCTGCGCTGGCTGCCCAACACGGGTACGCCCCGCCTGGTGGCCGCGGGACCCTGGCTTGCGATCGGCACGGCGGCCGCGAACGGCTCGACGTCGGTCGACGTGATCAACGCCCGAACCGGTCGGCTGCGCAACCACGTCAGCCTGCCGGGGACCTACGAGACGCTCGCGCTCGACGAGTCCGGCCTGCTCGTCGCGGCGGTCCTCCCGGATCCGCCCGCGCCGCTGCCGCCGCCGCCGGGCTCGACGCCGGTCGTTCGGACCGGTCCCGCGGCTGCGGGGCCGACGAGCGAATTCAGGATGTACTGGGTGGCTCCCGGGTCGCGACGGCTACGGCCGCTCCCGGTCGCCGTCGGGTCGATGCCGGATCCCGTGTGGTCGCTGTCGGATGGACGCCTCGCGTACGTCATGACCAACGACGATGCGACCAGCGCGAATCCGAACGGAACCACGACGCTCGCCGTGACCGATCTGCGCCGGCATACGACCCGTCGCGTCAGTGGGTTCGGCGACGAGCGCGACCTGCTCGCATTCGACCTCGGCGGCTCACGCCTCGCGTGGGTCCAGACCGAGAGCACGCTGCTGCCGACGAGCATGTGGTCGTGTACGACGGGGCCATTCGCGACCGGGCCACGGACACTGCACGTCCTCGACCTGCGGACCTCGGCCAACTTCATCCCGCCGCCGCCTGTACCGGTGCTCCCGGCGGCGACGATCTCCTGCCCGGAGGCCAACGAGCAGTAAGCCCTTCCCAGGCGATCAACAGGACCGCCTCGCGCTCGACGGTCGAAAGCGTGTCGAGCGCCCGCTCGACCTGGGGATCCAGGTCCGGGTCGCTGTCGAAGCCCGGGATCGGTGGCGATGGTGCATCCCGACGCTCGATCAGCCGCTCGGTGAGCGCCGCCGAGCGCCGCTCAGAGCCGCGCTGGTTCGCCAGCGTCCTGAAGGCCACGCCGTAGAGCCACGGCAGCGGGTCGCCGGGCACCTGCTCGATCCCGCGCCACGCGACGCATCGCCCTCGTCGGCGCCCTCGTCGCCGCCCTCACCGGCGTCGACCGGGGACCGGGGACCGGGGGGGTAACCCCACCGGTTCCCGGGGGACGACGCCGGCCGGTCCGGTCCCTCGCCCCAGCGACGCGGGCGGGTCTGGCTGGGAGCGTGGGCGCATGACAAATCAACGACTCACCTCCACTCATCTCGAAGGATCCCCGGCCGGTCGCCGGCCCGGACGCAGCGGCCCGCTGACCCGCGTCGTACGTCGCGTCGCCGGTGCGTCGGCCCGACGGCCGAAGGCCATGCTCGCCCTCTGGCTGCTGCTCGTCGTCGGCTGCGTCACGGCCGGCGGCCTGACCGGGACGAAGAGCCTGACCGGCGCCGGCGCCGAGGTCGGCCAGTCGGCGGCGGCCGACCGGGCGCTCGCCCACGCCGGCCTGGGCGATCCGGCCGTCGAGAGCATCCTCGTACGTTCGGGCACCCCCGCCGCGACGCGGACCGCCGCCGCCGCGCTCGAGCGGCGGGCTCGGACCCTGCCGGACGTCGCGTCGGTCCGCGGGCCGGCCGATCAACCGCAGCTCTCGCGGGACGGCGGCAGGACCGTCCTCGTGCGGGCGACGCTCCGCGGAGGACCCGACCAGGCCGCCGACCGTGTCGTCGGCCTCCAGACCGCGGTGAACGGCGTGCGCGGGCGGTATCCGGGCGTCAGCCTGGTGGAGACCGGCGACGGCACGATCGGCAGGGCGATCGACGACGTCGTCGATCACGACCTCCAACGGGCCGAGCTGATCTCGCTGCCGATCACCCTCGTGATCCTCGTCCTCGCGTTCGGCGCCCTCGTCGCCGCTCTCGTCCCGCTGCTCCTCGGCATCACGTCCGTCGCGGCCGCGCTCGGCCTGCTCGGCGTGATCTCCCAGTTCGCGCCGATGGGCGACGCGTCGTCCTCGCTGGTCGTGCTGATCGGCCTGGCCGTCGGGATCGACTATTCGCTGTTCTACATCCGCCGCGAGCGCGAGGAGCGCCGGTCCGGCCGCGAGTCGGATGCCGCGCTCGACGCGACCGCGGCGACGGTCGGCCACGCCGTCGTCGTCTCCGGGCTGACGGTGATCGTCGCGCTCGCCGGCCTCCTGGTCACCGGCCTGCCGATCTTCAGCTCGATGGCGCTGGCCACGATCGCCGTCGTCGTGATCGCCGTCGCCGGCTCGCTGACGGTCCTGCCGGCAACCCTCGCGCTGCTCGGCGACCGGGTCAACCGCGGCCGGATCCCGATCTTGGGGAAGCTCCGCGCCCGACGGGCGCGGCGCGCCGGGCGTCAGCCGCACGGCGCGTGGGCATCGGCCGCGAGGGCGATCGTCCGCAGGCCGGGACTCGCGCTCGGCGCAGCGATCTGCCTGCTCGTCGTGATCGCCGCGCCGGCGATCGGCCTGCACACGGCGTCGGCCGGGACCAACGACCTGCCGGCCAACGAGCCGGTGACGGTCGCCAACGGTGAGGTCGAGCGGGCCTTCCCCGGGGCGCCGGCCACGGCACAGCTCGTCGTGACCGGCGGCGGACTCGGGAGTCCGGGGATCGCTCGCAGGCTCGAGCGACTCGGCCTGCGGGCGGCGGGCGTGACCGGCGGGAGCGCGGGGATCCAGGTCCGTGTGGCCGGCGACGGTCGGACGGCCGTGGTCTCGGTGCCGATGCCCGACCGCGGGTCGACCGCGAATGCGGCGATCGTCGCCAGGCTGCGCGACGTCGCCGGCCGGGCCGGCCCGGGAATCGCGCCGGGGGCGCGCGTCGCGGTGACCGGCGACGTGCCGGCGAGCGTCGATCTGACCAACCGCCTGCGGGCGAGCACGCCGATCGTGATCGTGTTCGTCCTCGGGCTGGCCTTCGTCCTGCTGCTCGCGGCGTTCGGATCGGTCCGGCTCGCCGCGGCGATGATCGGGCTCAACCTGCTCTCGGTCGGGGCCGCCTACGGCGTCATGGTCGCCGTCTTCCAACACCACTGGGCCGAGCACGTGCTCGACTTCACGTCGAACGGAACGATCACCGACTGGCTGCCGCTGTTCGTGTTCGTGATCCTGTTCGGCCTGTCGATGGACTACACGGTGCTCGTGCTCGAGCGGATCCGCGAAGCCCGCGAGGCTGGCCGCACGCCCCGGCAGGCCGCCGCCGATGGCGTCGGGGCGACGGCCGGGACGGTGACCAGCGCAGCCGTCGTGATGGTCGCGATCTTCGCGATCTTCGGGACGCTGCGGTTGCTCGAGATGAAGGAGCTCGGCGTCGGCCTGGGCGTCGCCGTCCTGCTCGACGCTACGCTGATCCGAGGCGTGGCGCTGCCCGCGGTCGTCGCCCTGCTCGGCGAGCGCGGCATCCGGGCGCCCGATCGCCGGCGCACGACCGGCAGGGGCGGCTGGACCAAGGCGGCCACGCCGGCAACAGATGCACGCTGAGGATCTCCACCCACCGATCACCGAGCGGGTCGCCGGCAGCGCCGG
>DATAUX010000036.1:0-9380 GCA_036268015.1 Solirubrobacteraceae bacterium
CCGAAGCCCGCCCGGCCGAGGACCGCCTGCACCGGCCGGCCGACCAGCCCGTCGACCCAGGCGGCCGCCTCCGCCCGCCTGGTCGACGCCTCGACGACACACGCGACGCACCTCACCGACACGGCCGCCTCCCCCGGCAGCTCGATCGCCCGCAGGCCGGTCGGGTGGGCGGCGACGTCCGTCGCGTAGAGGAAGCCCGCGTCCGCGTCGCCCGACAACAGCCGGTCGGCGACCTCGAAGACCGTCTGCGCCTCGAAGACGACGTTTCCGAAGACCGCGTCCGAGAACCCGTCGCCGGCGATCCCGTCCAGGCCGGCCAGCAGCTCCCGCGTGTAGTCGCCCAGCGGAATCCCGGCGACCTCGATCACGACGCGCGTGCCCGGCACCCCGAGCACCCGGAAGTCAGCCGCCGGGCTGGCCGCCCCGACCGCGACGACCAGGCTGTTCGACGCGAACCCGACCGGCTCGCCGACCAGACCCCGGCCCCGCAGCTCGCGCGGGTGGTCCGGGCTCGCCGACGCGAACACGTCGACCTCCTCCCCGGCCACGATCCGTCCGGCCAGGTCCCGCGCGTTCGCGTAGTCGATCCTCAGGCCGCCCGGCCCGGCCGCTCGCGCCAGGGCGTCGAACCCCGGCCGGAGCATGCCCGCCGCGAAGACCCGCAGACCCGACCCCGGCCCCGGCCGGCCGGCCGGCCGCTCGCCTACGCCGTCTGCGTCGACCGCGCCGGAGCCCACTGCGCCTCGGCCAGATCGCCCTCGGGCATCCCCTCGGGAGTCGAGACCTCAGGCGTGTCGCGCAGGTACCACTCCGCGTCGAGCGCCGCCTGACACCCGCTGCCGGCCGCCGTCACGGCCTGCCGGTACGTGTGGTCGACGACGTCTCCGGCCGCCAGCACACCCGGCCGGTTGGTCCGCGTCGACCGGCCGTCGACCTTGATGTACCCGTTCTCGTCGACATCGACCTGCCCGTCGACCAGCTCCGACTGCGGCTCGTGGCCGACCGCGATGAACGCTCCCGACATCGGCAGCTCCCGCGTCTCGCCGGTCTCCGTGTTCCGGACGACCGCCCGATCCAGGGCGCCCTTCTCCTCGTGGGCGACGAACTCGTCGATCACGTACGGCGTCAGGAACTCGATGTTCTCGGTCGCCTGGGCCCGGCCGAGCATGATCTTCGACGCGCGGAACTCGTTCCGCCGGTTGACGATCGTCACCTTCGAGCTGAACTTCGCCAGGAAGATCGCCTCCTCCATCGCCGAGTCGCCGCCGCCGACGATGATCGTCTCCCGGTCCTTGAAGAACGCCGCGTCGCACGTCGCGCAGTAGCTGACCCCACGCCCGCCGAGCGCCTCCTCGCCGTCGACCCCGAGCTTCTTGTGCTCGGCGCCCATCGCCAGGATCACCGTCCGCGCCTGGTACTCGTCATCGTCGACCCAGACCCTGTGGATCCCGCCGACGTCCTCGCTCAGCTCGACCTTCGTCGCCTGGTCGGTGATGAACCGCGTCCCGAACCGCTCGGCCTGGTCGCGGAGCTGCTGCATCATCGCCGGCCCGTCGATCCCCTCCGGGTAGCCCGGGAAGTTCTCGACATCGGTCGTCTGCTGGAGCAGGCCGCCCCACGCGAAGCCCTCGATCACGACCGGCTTCAGGTTGGCGCGCGCCGTGTACAGGGCCGCCGTGTATCCGGCTGGACCGCTGCCGACGATGATCACGTTCTCGATGTCTGCCATCTTTCGGCCTCCAAAGCGCCGCCGTAGCTCATTACTTTCCTTTTTGAAGTATAGCGCGCCGCGCGCTGTTCCGGATCACGCCGGGACCGGCTTGGCCAGCTCCGCCGGCTCGTCGCCGACCCGCTCGTCCTGCCACCGGTGGACCGTCCGCCGGAGCTGGAAGTAGGCGACCGCGCCGGGCAAGGTCGGCAGCCAGAAGGCGAACCCACGGTAGACGAGGACGGCGACGACCGCCAGGCCGCTGTCCACGCCGAACGCGATCAGCGCGCCGATCATCCCCCCGTCGACCCCGCCGATCCCGCCCGGAATCGGCAGGACGTTGGCCAGCATGCCGACGAAGTAGGCCATCACGATCACGCCGACCGGGGGTGCCGTCCCGAACGCGTGGAACGCCGCCCACAGCGTCGCGACGTCGAACCCCCACCAGGCGACCGCCCCCAGCGTGCCGAGCTCCCGGTCGCGGATCATCCCGATCGCCGTCCGCACGCCCGACCCGGCCAGGGCCGGCGCCGTGAGCACCTTGGCGACGACCTTGGCCCCCCGCCGGCCGCCCTGGGCCCACCGCTCGAGCCGGCGCTCGACATCCTGCGGGAGCAGCGAGATCGCCAGGGTCGCGCCGATCGACACGGCCGCGAAGATCGCCGGGATCAGCGTGATCGCGAAGCCGCCGCCCCCGTGGAGGATCCCCGTCCGCAGGGCGGCCCCGTCGATCACGAGGGCGCCCATGTAGACGGCGTACAGCAGGACCATGAACGCGACCATCCGGCAGGCGACGACCCGCCGCTCCATCCCCGACCGCCGCAGCGCCCACGCCGTCAGGGCGACGCCGCCGCTCCCGGCAGCCGCGAACAGCCGGGTCGCCGCGACCCCGGCCATCGTGATCTGGTAGCTCTCCCGCCAGTCGATCCGCGAGTCACCCCGGACGAAGACGGCCCGGAACAGCATCATGTACCCGGCGAACGAGCACAGCTCGAGCACGGCCGCGACGACCAGCCAGATCGGGTCGCCCTGGTCGAGCTTGTCCCACGTCGTCCGCAGGCCGGTCAGTTTCGGCAGGACGAAGTACAGGAAGGCGAGCGCCGACGCGACGAACACGCCGAACGCGATCGCGTGCTTGCGCGTGACCTGGATCCGCGGCATCTCCTCGACCTCGACGTCGTGGAGCTTCCCCAGCTGCTCCCGACCAAAGCCCCGCCTGCGCTCCCCCTCGCCGCCCATCAGCCCGCCCTCGCCCGCCCGTCCGCCATCAGGCGTCGCTCGCACGCGCGCGCACCATCACGCCGCCCTCGCCCGCAGGCCGAGCCGGCCGATCGTCCGGCCGGCCGCCGCGATCCGGTCGGTCACGACCGGCCGGTCCAGGCCGCGGACGCCAGCCGCCAGGCCGAGTCCGGCCAGCAGGTCGACGAGATAGTGCTCGCCGAGGTAGACCAGGGCGAACCCGATCCCCGCGGCGTAGACCGTGCCGACGGCGCCGGCCACCGGACCCGTCTCTACGAGCAGGGTCGCGGCCATCACGGATGTCGCAAAGTGGAGTGACGGCATCGCCGCAAACGGGTTGCCTCCGAGGACACTGTAGAGCGGACCCCACGCCTCCCGCCAGAACTGCTCGCCGTACTCGACCATCATCCGCCGGATGACCGGCCCGTCGGACCCGTCGGCCGGGCTCCCGAGCCGGCCCTGCTCGCCCGCGTACCACGGCGGCGCGGTCGGGATCACCCAGTAGCAGAGGGCTCCGACGTCGAAGACCCCGTACGTCATCACGGCCGCCCGCGGGAACCGGGCCGGGTGGCGATAGAGGATGTACGTCAGCGCGAGGTGCGGCACGCTGAACCAGACCCAGTGGGTCGAGATCAGCGCCTTGTCGCGCGCCCGGAAGCCGCCCGGGACGGCGAGCGCCCGCTGGAGGCGGACGGTCGGCAGCTCGCCGAACCCGAGCGCCCGGTCGACGGCGACCGGATAGTCGACCTTCACGCGCTGCTCGAGCCGCTCCGGGTCGGACCCGTGCGGCAGCTTGTACGCGGCGACGTACGCCCACATCTGGAGCGCGCAGGTCGCGATGTCCCGCTTCGGCGACCGCGGGACGGCGACGCACAGGGCGACCGGAGCGACCGCCGCGCCGGCGATCGCCGCGGCCGGCGAGATCCCCAGCCGGCGGCGGACCAGCGGCAGGGCCACACCCGCCGCGATCGCGCCGATCGCGATTTTTCTGACGGCTCTCAACGGTTGCGGCGCAGGCGGACGCGACCGGCCGAGCCGGAACTCACGCATCAGGACGCCGCGGCCAGCGGATCGGTCGCCGGTTGGTCGGTCGCCGGTTGGTCGGTCGCCGGTCGGTCGGTTGCCTTGCCGGTCGGCGTGCGTGCGTCCCTGGCCCGGCGGGCGGCGAGCACGAGGGCGCCGACCAGCTGGCTGCGCGCGTCGGCCTCCGGATGCCACTGGACGCCGAGCGCGAAGCGGCGGGTCGGGTCCTCGATCGCCTCCGGCAGGTCGTCGCCCTCGGCCCAGCCGCTGACCACCAGGCCGTCCCCGAGTCGATCGATCCCCTGATGGTGATGTGACTTCGCGGTCGGCCGGTCGGTACCTGCCGCTGCGGCGGCCAGCGTCCCCGGCGTCAGGCGGACGAAGTGGTCGTTGCCGTCGAACGTCCCGGGGGTCCGCATGTGGTCGCTGTGGCCGAAGTGCTCCGGCAGGTCCTGGATCACGCTGCCGCCCCGGGCGACGTTCAGGAGCTGCATGCCCCGGCAGATGCCGAGCACCGGCACGTCGCGGTCGATCGCCCGCCGGACCATCGCGATCTCGAAGGCGTCCCGGGCCGGGACCGTCCCGACCGTCCTCGCGTGGCGGGTCGTCTCGCCGTAGGAGTCCGGGTCGATGTCGGCGCCGCCGGCCAGCAGCAGCCCGTCGACGAGGTCGAGGACCTGGTCGGGCGCGGCCGATACGGCCGGGTCGGGCGGCAGCATGATCGCGATCGCGCCGGCCCGGTGCAGCGCGATGACGTAGCTCTCCGGCAGGAGGAAGGCGCTCTGGTCCCAGACGCCCCACCGCGCCTGCTCGAGCGCCGTGCATATTCCGATCACAGGCCGTTCCACGACGCGAAGGCTATCGGCGCGGGCCGCCGCTGCCCCGTCGCGGAGTCCGCCAGGCCGTAGCATCCGCCGGTGATGGCCGGCCAACTCGTCCACGCCTACGAAACGGTCAACGTCCGTGCCGACGGGTCGGCCGCGACGGTCGAGCTCAACCGGCCGGACACGCTGAACGCGTGGAACCGGCAGCTGGCCGACGACCTGCTCGCGGCGATCGACCGCGTCGCCGGCGATCCCGGCGTCCGCAGCGTCGTGATCCGCGGCGCGGGTCGCGGCTTCTCCTCGGGCGCCGACCTCCGCGACATCGCCGGCGACCAGCCGCTCACCGCCGGCGGGCGGCCCGACGTCCAGGCGATCCTCGTCGACCGGTACCACCCGATCATCGACGGCATCCGCAGGATGCCGAAGCCCGTGATCGCCGCCGTCCACGGCCCGGCCGTCGGGATCGGTCTGTCGCTGGCCCTCGCCTGCGACCTGGTCCTCGCGTCGGACAACGCGTACTTCCTGCTCGCCTTCGTCAAGATCGGCCTGGTCCCCGACGGCGGCGCGTCGATCTTCGTGCCGAGCCGGATCGGCTTCGCCCGGGCGGCCGAGATGGCGATGCTCGGCGAGCGGGTGCCGGCCGCCCGGGCGCTCGCGTGGGGCCTGATAAACGAGGTCCACGCGGACGCCGACTTCGACCTGGCGGTGGCCGCCCTGGCCGGCCGGCTGGCCGACGGACCGACCGCGGCGTACGCCGGAGCAAAACGCGAGCTTAATAACTGGCTCGACTCGGCATTCCCCGGCCAACTCGCCGTCGAGGCGGAAATCCAGCAGGAGATGGCCGGGACCGACGACTTCGCCGAGGGTCTCGCCGCCTTCGCCGACCGGCGACCGGCGCATTTCGCCGGCTCCTGAATACAATCCTCGCGCCTTGGGCCGCCCGACCCCCAACCACGCCGGTCGCAAGCTCGGCCGCAAGCTGAGCCTTGCCTGCGGGCTGGGTCTGCTGCTCGCGATGGTCAGCGCTCCGGCGGCGATGGCCGGCATCCTGCTGCCCGAGTCCGGCGGCTCGCCGAATGCCGATCAGATCTCGTCGCTCTACAAGATCACGCTCTACGTCTCGCTGGTCGTCTTCATCGGCGTCGAGGGCGCCCTCGTCTACGCGCTGATCAAGTTCCGCGCCCGCCGGGGCGTCGCCCCGGCCCAGATCCACGGCAACACGCGCCTGGAGATCGGCTGGACGCTCGGCGCGGCCCTGATCCTCGTCGTGCTCGGCGCGGTCACGTTCACCAAGCTCGACTCGATCCGCAACCCGCCGAACTCCGGGCCGAACGGGCTCCAGCTGACGGCGGGGGTCGACTACGCGACGACCGACGCGCTCAAGCCGCCGAACGGCAAGTCGCTGAACATCCAGGTCAACGGCCAGCAGTACGTCTGGCGGTTCACCTACCCCGGCGGGAAGAATCCCGACGGCCTGGACGATCCGTACTCCTACGAGAAGATGGTCGTCCCGATCAACACGACGATCACGCTCGACATCGTCTCCCAGGACGTCGTCCACTCGTGGTGGATCCCCCAGCTCGGCGGGAAGTTCGACGCCGTCCCGGGCTACCCGAACCACACGTGGTTCAAGATCTCCAAGCCCGGCGTCTACAAGGGTCAGTGCGCGTTCCTCTGCGGACGCCTGCACGCCCGGATGATCGCCGAGGTCGACGCGGTCACGCCGGCCCAGTACACGGCCTGGATCGCCCAGCAGACAAAGTCCATCGCGGCAGCCGACAAGGCCGCCCAGGTCGCGCGGGCGACGCTCGCCAGGCAGACCGGCGCGGCGTCGGTCGCAAACCCGTGATGATCGTTTCCACGACCCGACTCCCGCGGTAGGAGGAGCCCGATGGCCACAGCAACCGCAACGCCGATCCCGCAGATCGCCGCGCACACGACGCGCCGGGACGAGTCCGGCTGGACGAGCTGGTTCACGACGGTCGATCACAAGAAGATCGGGATCCTCTACATGGTCACGACCTTCGTCTTCTTCATCCTCGGCGGTGTCGAAGCCCTCCTGATCCGTCTGCAGCTCGGCCTGGCCGACAACACGCTGGTCACGCCGGAGGTCTACAACCAGCTGTTCACGATGCACGGGACGACGATGATCTTTCTCTTCGTCGTGCCGATGATGGCCGGCCTGGCGAACTACTTCGTCCCGCTGATGATCGGCGCCCGGGACATGGCCTTCCCCCGGTTGAACGCGCTCTCCTACTGGCTCTTCCTGGCCGGCGGCATCGTCCTCTACGCGTCGCTCTTCTTCAGCCCGCCGGAGGGCGGCTGGATCGCGACGGTCCCGCTGTCGTCGACGAGCTACCTGCCGAGCGGCGGCGTCGACGCGTGGATCTACCTGATCCACCTGACCGGCCTGTCGTCGCTGATCGGGGCGATCAACCTGTGGGTCACGATCGTCCACATGCGGGCGCCCGGGATGAGCTGGTCGCGGCTGCCGTTGTTCGTCTGGTCGATCCTGACCTACGCGATCCTCCTGATCGTCGCGATCCCGGTGATCGCCGCGGCGGTCACGATGCTGCTGACCGACCGGCACTTCGGGACGCACTTCTACGATCCGACGAACGGGGGGTCGCCCCTGCTCTGGCAGCACCTGTTCTGGTTCTTCGGGCACCCGGAGGTCTACGTGATGGTCCTGCCCGGCTTCGGGATCGTCTCCGAGGTCCTACCCGTCTTCGCCCGGAAACCGATCTTCGGGTACAAGGCGATCGCCGCGGCGACCGTCCTGATCGGCTTCCTCGGCCTGCTGACGTGGGTCCACCACATGTTCGCGACGCCGACGCCGGTCGTCGTCCTGATCTTCGCGATGATCAGCTCCTTCCTGATCGCCGTGCCGACCGGCGTGAAGATCTTCAACTGGATCGGCACGCTCTGGCAGGGGTCGATCGAGTTCACGACGCCGCTGCTGTTCTGCGTCGGCTTCATCGCGACGTTCGTGATCGGCGGGATCACCGGCGTCTTCCTGGCGATCTTCCCGGTCGACTGGCAGCTCAACGACACGTACTTCGTCGTCGCCCACCTCCACTACGTCCTCGTCGGCGGGTCGGTCTTCACGATCTTCGCGGGGATCTACTACTGGTTCCCGAAGATCACCGGCCGGATGCTCTCGGAGCGACTCGGCAAGTGGTCGTTCTGGCTGATGTTCGTCGGCATGCAGGTGACCTTCCTGATCCAGCACTCGCTCGGCCTCGACGGGATGCCCCGGCGGGTCTACGAGTACGACAACGTCGGCCACCTCCAGCTCTACAACCAGATCTCGACGTTCGGGTCGTGGATCCTCGCGGCCGGCGTCCTCGTGACCGTGATCAACGTCGTCCGGTCGCTGAAGATCGGCGCGGTGGCCGGGCCGGACCCGTGGAAGGCGAACACGCTCGAATGGTTCACGACGTCGCCGCCGCCGGCCAACAACTTCGACGTCGTCCCCCGGGTCCGGTCGCTCGAGCCGATGAAGGACATCCGGCGGGAGATCGAGCGCCGCACCGCCGAGGGCGTCAGCCCTGACCCGGCCGGCGCCCGCCAGGTCGTGTCCTAGATGGAAGCGTCCGGCGCGACTGCGGCTGCCAGCGCCGACGGGACACTCGGCGGCGACGGCGGCGCCCTGGGCGGCGTCCGGCAGATCCTGGCCGACTACACGGAGCTGACCAAGCCGAAGGTCCAGTCGCTGCTCCTCCTGACGACGGTCACGACGATGTACGTCGCCGGGACGCCGTCGGCCTGGAAGGTCCTCGCGACCTGCATCGGCGGGTACCTGTCGGCCGGTGGGGCCGGCGCGGTCAACCACTACTGGGACCGGGACATCGACCTGCAGATGAAGCGGACCGCGAGCCGGCCGGTCCCGTCGGGACGGGTCAGGCCGGGCGCGGCCCTGGCCTTCGGCCTCGTCCTCTGCGTCCTCTCGTTCGTCGAGCTGTCGCTGACCGACAACGTCCTGTCGGCGTCGCTGGCCCTGGCCGGGTTCGTCGGCTACGTCGGCGTCTACACGATGTGGCTGAAGCGGACGACGCCCCAGAACATCGTGATCGGCGGGGCGGCCGGCGCGATCCCGCCGCTCGTCGGCTGGACCGCGACGACCGGGCATCTGAGCTGGACCGCGGTCTACCTGTTCGCGATCGTCTTCTACTGGACGCCGCCCCACTTCTGGGCGCTGAGCCTGCTGATGAAGGACGAGTACGCGAAGGTCAACGTCCCGATGATGCCGGTCGTCCGCGGCGAGCACGAGACCCGCCGGCAGATCCTGCTCTACTCGGTCCTCCTCTTCGCGATCACCCAGCTCCCGTTCTGCGCGAGCGGGTTCGGCGGGATCTACCTGGTCGGGTCGCTGATCCTCGGCGGCCTGTTCATCTTCTACGCGGTCCGCCTCTACCGCCGGGCCGACCGCAGCTCGGCCCTGCGCCTGTACCGTCGGGCGGACCGCAGCGCCGCGCTGCGTCTGTACCTGTTCTCGCTTGCGTACCTGGCCCTGCTGTTCGGTGCGATGGTCGCCGACGCCCGCCTGTAAGATCCGGCGACCGCGATGGATCAGAAACTCGCCC
>DATAUX010000037.1:0-5679 GCA_036268015.1 Solirubrobacteraceae bacterium
GGGGCGGGCGGCGGGCGGTGCCTCGTTTTGAAAGTTGCTTGCGGCACGCAACTAAATCGGTCGAAGGGTTCCCATCGTCCGTCGCCCGGACCCCCACCTCCACTGGGGCCTGAGAACACAGACGCGCCGGGGCGGACCGACCGACGCGAGACAACGGGACGAGCGAACCAATCGCGTTCGGGCGGGCAGTCCACCCACATCGTCGTCCGTGATATCCCGGCTTCCGAATGACTTCCGCTCGTCCCAACGTGTAATAACGGACCGGACCGGCAAAGGTTGCGGTGGACCGGCCTCGGTATAACGAAAGGACCATTTTCGGCAAATCGGGACAAAACGCGACAAAACGTCGACGTTCGTACGGATCGCGGCGAAGGAGACCACATACATGGGAGTTCTCGACGACAAGGTGGCGATCGTCACCGGCTCCGCCCGCGGCATCGGTCGAGCGACCGCCGAGCTGCTGGCCGAGCACGGCGCGAAGGTCATGATCAACGACCTCGACCCCCAGGTCGCCGGCCTGGCCGCTGACGAGATCGGCGGCGAGACGGCCGTCTTCGCCGGTGACCTGACCAAGCCCGGGATCCCCGACCAGCTCGTCGCCAAGGCGATCGACACGTTCGGCCGGATCGACATCATCGTCAACAACGCCGGCTACACGCTCGACGCCCCGCTCCACAAGATGTCCGACGACTGGTTCCAGAAGATGCTCGACATCCACGTCGTCGCCCCCTTCCGCGTGATCCGCGCCGCCGCACCTCACCTCCGCGAACCGGCCAAGCTCGAGCGGGCCGACGGGCGCGAGGTCTTCCGCAAGATCGTCAACGTCTCGTCGATCTCCGGGACGATGGGCAACGCCGGCCAGGCCAACTACGCCGCCGGCAAGTCCGCCGTCGTCGGCCTGACGAAGACCCTCGCGAAGGAGTGGGGCCAGTTCAAGGTGAACGTCAACGCCGTCGCCTTCGGCTACATCGAGACCCGCCTGACCGCGACCAAGGACGCGTCGAACACGATGGAGATCGACGGCGAGAAGGTCCAGCTCGGGATCCCCGACCAGCTCCGCGGGATGGTTCCGATGCTGATCCCGCTCGGCCGGCCGGGCACGCCCCAGGAGGCCGCCGGCGGCGTCTTCTTCCTCTGCTCGCCCTGGGCCAACTACGTCCACGGCCAGGTTCTCAACATCACCGGCGGCCAGTTCACCGGGATGACGACCTAGAGGACCTGGGTGCCGCGGCCGGGCCTGCCTTTCGCGGGGCGCCGGTACTGGACCGTCCAGTACTGCGCGGGTACTGGTCAGTACTCGGCCGGTACTGGACGGTCCAGTACCCGCCGTCGCCCGGCCTGACGAGAACCTCGCCGACGAGCCGACAACCCGGACTGGACCGCACCGGCCCGGCGAGCCACGCCGGGTCAGTCCGTCGCGGCCTCGCCCAGCGCCAGCAGCTGCTCGTGGAGCTCGATCGACATCCGGTGGTACATCGTCCCGGCAATCAGCGAGCGGACGACGCCCGGTGACCCGCCGGTCGCCCTCTGCCGGTCGAGATAGCCCTCGAGCTCGGTGAGCTTCTCCCGGTGCCAGACGATCCGCGCCCGGTTGACCGGACGGGGGTCGGCCCCGAAGAAGACGAGCAGCATCCCGTCGTCGCGCAGCTGGGGCGCCCCCGCCTCGGCCGTCGCGACCCACCGGTCGAGGGCGCCGATCCCGGCCGGGGTGATCCCGTACGTCTTGCGCCGGCGCCCGCCCGGTTCCTGGTCGGCTGTCAGGTAACCGGCCGCCGCCAGCCGCTCGGGCTCGGCGTAGAAGGTCGTGTGGGGAACCGGCCAGAAGTTCTCGACCGACTGCTCGAGCGCACGCTTGAGGTCGTACGGCGTCGACGGACCGAGGATGTTCAGGAGTCCGAGCACGACGTAGGACGTGCTCGTGAGACGGATCACTTGACCGGGCATAGTTCAGATCGTATAGTGCGGACCGTACCGTCCGCACTGGATCAATCTCGTCGGGGGCCGCCCATGTCCAAGCTCACGCCCGCCATCATCGCCGACCGAGTCGACCACGATGTGGTTGTCGTCGGCGCAAGCCTCGCCGGCTGCACGGTCGCCCTCCTGCTGGCCCGTCAGGGCCTGCGGGTCGCGGTCATCGAGCAGCGGGCCGACCCGGCCGCGTTCAAGCGGGTCTGCACCCACTACATCCAGTCTTCGGCGGTCCCGACGCTCGAGCGTCTCGACCTCCTCGACTCGATCGTCGCGGCCGGCGGCGTCCGCTCGCGGACCCGTGTCTGGACCCATTGGGGCTGGATGGCGCCGCCGGCGGACACGAAGCTGCCCGAGAACGTCAACCTCCGCCGCGAGCTGCTCGACCCGCTGATCAGGTCTGCCGCAGCCGAGCAGGACGGCGTCGAGTTGATCCTCGGCCACACGGTCGACCGCGTGCTCGAACGCGACGGGGCGGTCGCCGGCGTCGAGGCGGTCGCCCCGGACGGCTCCCGCCTGCCGATCACCGCGCGGCTGACGATCGGCGCCGACGGGCGGCATTCGACGGTCGCCAGGCTGGCTGGCGTCCGCACCCGGAGCAAGGAGATCGGGCGGTTCGCCTACGGCGGCTATTACGACGGACCGCCGGTCGGAACGGCTCCCGACATCACGATGTGGCTGCTCGACCCCCAGTGGGCCGCCGTCCTGCCGACCAACGCCGGCCTGATGACCTACGCCTGCATGCCGACGCTCGACCGCCTGCCCGAGTTCAGGCGCGATCCGGAGGCCGCCCTGCGCACCTACTTCGCCGATCTTCCGAACCCCCCGCCGATCCGCGAGTCGCGGCTCGTCGAACCACTGATCGGTGCTCTGAAGATCCCGACCATGCACCGCACGACCACGGCTCCCGGCCTCGCCCTCGCAGGCGACGCGGCGATGGCCAGCGACCCGCTCTGGGGCGTCGGCTGCGGCTGGGCGCTGCAGACCGGCGAATGGCTCGCCGACAGCGTCGGCCCGGCCCTGCGCGGCGAGCAGGAGCTCGGCCGGGGGCTCGCCCGGTACGCCCGCGTCCACCGGCGCAGCCTGCGTCAACACTCGCTGCTGATCGACTCGTACTCGACCGGCCGGCGGATGAACATCGGCGAGCGGACGATGTTCTCGGCGGCGACTCGCGACCCCCGGCTCGGCGAGCTGTCGGCCTGGTTCGGCGCCAGGCATGTCAAGCCGACCGCCCTGCTGGCACCCGGCGTGCTCGCGCGCGGGGCGGCCGCAAACCTGCGCCACGCGGTCGGCCGCTCACGCGTCGCCGATCCGGCGCTGGCCCCGGCCGGCCTCGGCCCGACCGGGTGAGCGCCCCGGCGCCAGGCCACGCCGACCGGCTCAGCCAGCCGCCGCCACCCCGGCACGACCAGGTCACGGTCGGCGATGTCGACCTCCGCGTCCTGCGGGCGGGAGATGCCGGCGACTTCGTGGTCTTCGTCCACGGCAACCCCGGCTCGGCGGACGACTGGGCCGGCCCGATGGCCGCGATCGCCGGCTTCGCCCAGGCGGTCGCCTTCGACCTGCCCGACTTCGGAACGACGTCGGCCCCGCCCGACTTCGACCACTCGGTCGCCGCGTACGCGGACTTCATCCAGCACGCGCTCCGCGTGCTCGGCATCCAGCGGACCCACCTCGTCCTCCACGACTTCGGCGGCCCGATCGGCCTGGCCTGGGCGGCCGCCCACCCGAACGCGGTCGCCAGCGTCACGCTGATCGACACCGGCGTCCTGCCCGACTACCGGTGGCACCCGCTCGCCAGGCTCTGGCGCACGCCGATCGCCGGCGAGATCTTCCAGGCGTCGGCGACGCGCCCGACGTTCCGCTGGCTGATCAACTTCCAGGAGCCCCGGCCGCTGCGGCGGACGTTCCTCGACCGCATGTACGACCACTTCGATCGCCGGACCCGCCGGGCGGTCCTGCGCCTGTACCGGGCGACCGACGACCCGTCGGAGATGACCCGCGAATTGATCGGCAGGCTCCGGCCGCTCGACCTCCCGGCCCTCGTGATCTGGGGCGAGCACGACGCATACCTGCCGGCCTCATATGCCGCCCGCCAGCGGGACGCGTTCCCGGACGCCGAGGTCCACGTCCTCGCCGGCAGCGGGCATTGGCCGTTCATCGACGCGGCGCCCACCGTCGACCGGCTGCTCACCGACTTCCTGCGGCCGGCCCGCGAGCCCGACTCAGCACCCGAGTAGCCGGGGGTCCGGCCGACGCCGCGGTCGCGGTCGTCGACTGCGCTCGGGGTCGGGGGGGCGGGACCGGGGCGGGGCCGGGGCCGGGGCGGGGCCGGGGGCGGGGCCGGGGCGGGGGGCGGGGCCGGGGCGGGGGGCGGCGAGGAAAGGAGCTCCCGGGATTCGACGGCCGACGTGTTGTCTCTGTTTCTGGAGTTTGGTACGAATCGCTACAAACTGTCGTGTTTCGTACGATCTGCGAGGAAAGACAACCTTTCGTCATTTAGCTTGTTGGTCCTGTCCCGCCCTTCCCGCCGGCCTCTGTTTTGGGTTTGGTACGAATCGCTACAAAACTGTCGTGTTTCGTACGATCTTGCGCGGAGAGGCAACTCCTCGTCATTTGACGTGTTGGCCCCGCCCGGCCCCGCCCCCCGTCCCCCCGTCCCCCCGGCCCCCGGCCCCGGCCCCACCGTCCCCGTCCGCCTGCCCGCCCGCTCTGCGCGACCCGGCCGAGGCACCCCGCCCGGCCCGCCCGCTGGCCCCGGTCGCGAGGGCGGGGCGCAGGCGGAGACGGAGGCGTGGACATCGGGCGAGGCGTGCGCCAGACTGTTGACATGCTCAACGCGGGGGCCTCGCGGGATCGGCTGGCCGGGGTCCTCGGCAGCGCGTTCGCCGACGGTCTGCTGAGCGAGCAAACGCTCTCCCACCGGCTCGGCCTCCTGTTCGGCCAGCGCCTCGTCGACCCGGACGGCGTCGTCGGGGATCTCGCGATCCGGATCGACCGCCGCCGGTGGCGGTGGCCGGCGTCCGTGGCCGCAGCGTTCGCCGCCTGCCGGCGGGCCGTCGGGCCGGCCGCGACGGTCGAGCTGGCGTCACTCGTCCTCGCGCTGGACTGGACGCGCGGCGACGAGGATCTCGTGATCGGCCGGGCCGCCGAGTGCGATGTCGGGCTGGTCAACGACAGCGTGTCCCGCCGGCATGCGAGGCTGATCTTCCGCGACGGCGCGTGGATCGTCGAGGACCTCGGCTCGCTCAACGGGACCGCTGTGAACGGGGTCGTCGTCGGCCGGTGCGCGCTCGCACCGGGCGACCGGCTGCGACTCGGCGACCAGGTGCTCGAGATCGACTAGCACTAGCGAGCTGGGACACCGGCGACGGGGTTCCGGCGACTGGGCTCTGGCGCCCGGACTACGGCGACGGGACTAGGGCGGGACTAGGGCGTGCCCTGGCGACTGCCGGACCGCTCGGGCCGGTGGTTGTCGCGCGGGCGCAGGCGGCGGACCTCGACCGAGAAGTCGTCGGCCTGGACGTCGGGATAGACGACGGCGAAGTCGCGCTTGGCCTCCTCGAAGAGGGCGGCGATCGTCTCGATCGCCGGCCGGTCGATGAACCAGTGCTCGACGAGGTAGACGCACTCCTCGTCGTCGTCGGCGACCCGCAGGTAGACCTCGTAGCGCTCGACCTCGCTCATCCCATCATCTTCGCATCCCGGGCG
>DATAUX010000038.1:0-2744 GCA_036268015.1 Solirubrobacteraceae bacterium
GATCGCCCGACTTGAACTCCCGGGCGGCGGCGACCTCGTCGAGGCCGAGGCCGGCCGAACGCGCCGTGCGGCTGTGGAGGGCGACCCCCGGCTCGGAGCCGTAGTGCTCGGAGACGGCGAGGGAGATCCGCTCGAGCGTCGGTAGACGGAGGGTGCCCCGGCGGAGCTCCGAGCGGAATCGCGCGTACCCCCGGAGGGCTGACGGCGCCCCGGCCAGGACGCCGAGGAAGTTCGGCAGCTGTCCGCCCGTAGCAAGCGCGCCCCGAAGTACTGCCATCGATCCTTCCGGAGCCGTCAGCTCGTCGTGAATCTGGAACCTGCTCATCGTCGTCTTCATTTAGACCACCGCTTGCTTTCGGTTGCCGCTTTACCTTCTGCTTACTACTTACGATTGATAAGGTTACCTGGATCATCGTCGGACCGCAAGTACCCACCGACCTTGACCTACCGGTTCAAACGCGACCGACCCGGTCCCGGTTCGCACCGGCAGGCCACTACCCCGATCAAACCCCCGCCAAGCGCGAAGTCGCGCTCGCCGACTTCTCGCGGCCTGGTCACCCGGTGCCGGCCGATACTCGTCGCCGTGAGACGACGACGACCCGGGTCAGGGCAGGAGCCGCGCCGGTGCGGGTATGGCCGAAAGGTGGACGTGGACGACCCGCTCGACCGGCTGTGCTCGGGACCGCCCCGTGCGCCGTGCCGGCCGCGATCAACGCCATCAGCAGGCCGAAGACGACCGCCCACGCCGCGATCCGGTCCGGGTTGGACCCGAGTCGATCCGGCGCGCTCCGTCGCGGCCGGTCCCGGCGGACGATCGCGTCCGGGACGCGGGGCGCCGGCGTCTCACTCGTCTGGTAGAGCTGCCGGGCCGATGTCCCGGCGATCGCCTGCCCGCGGATCTTGACCGTTCGCCGCGGGTCGTCCGCAGCACGCTCGGCCCGGCGCCGCTCGAGCGGCTCGCGGAGATGCTCGACCTCGGCCCACCATCCACCACCGTCGACGTCGATCTCCGCCATTCGATCTCCTCGCGGTCCGCCCTCCCCGCCCCCACGGCGGAAACTCAGCGGAGTCGCGAAATCTTACCTGCTGGAGAAGGAAAATGCCTGCGTATGTGGACGGAATGCCGGTAAGTGCGGGATCGCTTTCCATAAGCCACCCGCCGGCTTTCCATAAGCCGAGTCACCCCACTTCACGACCCGGGCCGGCCTGCCACGTAGGCCCCTACTTGCCGGCTACGGCGACGATGTACTTCGCGACGTCGGTCGCGTCGCTCCCCGAGTACAGACCCGCCGGCATCTGGCCGACCCCCTCCGCCCGGCCGTTGGCGATCGCGTCGAGCACGAGCGCCGACGGCGGGTCGAGGACGTCCAGGTTCGGCCCGACCCGGCCGACCGCGTGCGACGCGCTGAGCGTGTGGCACGTCTGGCACTTCGTCGCGAACAGCGTCCGCCCGGTCGTCTCCGCCGCCGTCAGCGTGATCCCCTCCGGCCCGCTCTTCGCCTTGTCGGCGTTGTCGACCATGATGATCACCAGCGGGATCGCCAGGCCGGCGACGAAGATCAGCGCGACCCCGAACGACCGGAGTCGCCCGCCGAACGCGCTCGTCTCGTGCAGGGACGCGCGAACCGCCGATGGACCGCCTCGCAACGCGACGAGAAAGACGGTAATCGCGGTCACGATCCAGAACGCGGCTGCGGCGTAGATCATCGGCCGCCAAGATATCCGATGCGGCCGGCGACCCGCTGTCCCAACCGACCCCACGTCGACTCCCGCCGCCGGCCTGGAGGTAGCATCACAGACCAAGCCTCCCAGGAGCCGACGTCAAATGCCACGCATCCGAGACGAACATCACCAGCGAGGCGGCGGCGGTCTGCCGACCCCGTCGTCCAACGGGTCCGGCCCGCCCAAGCACGTCACGCTCGACCCGGCCAATCACGCCACCCTCGACCCGGTCGTGCCGATCCGCCCGAAGGCCACGCTCGCGATCAAGCTCGTCCGCTACGGCCTGCCCGTCGCGATCCTGCTGGCCGGGATCATCATCGTCGCCGTCGTCCCCGGAACCGCCGGCGAGGAGGGCGTCGTCACGATGGTCGGGATCTGTCTCTGCGTCGCCCTCTTCAACAGCCTCGTCCGGCTCGGCGTCAGCGGCGACCGCGACCGCGACATCGAGCAGGCCGCCCGCGACCAGTACGAGCGGACCGGCACCTGGCCGGACGACCCTCGCCCCGGCAGCTGACCCCGCACCCCGTCGGCCCGGTCAGTCGATAACCCGCACGTCGACCAACCCCTTGAGCCACCGCCACCGTCGCGACCCCGGGTCCGGCCCGGCCAGCTTGAAGCGCACCCCGTCGATCCGGTCGACCGTGCCCCTGAGCACCTCGGTCCCATCGGCCGCCGCGTACCGGACCTCGACGCTCGCATCCGACTCGTACGCCTCGATCAGGACCTCCGCCGGCCCGGGGACCTCGTCGTCGCGCTCGTCGTCGCGCTCGACTGCGTCGAGTCTCAGGTCGAGCTCGGCCAATCTCGCGAAGATGCCCTGGGCATCCGTCGGTGCGACCGGCCGGGTCGACGTCTCCGGCTCGATGCCGGAGACCAGGCGCCCCTGCGGCGGCGACAGGTACTCGTCCGGTTCGGGAGACGGCCGCCACCACCGGTCGGTCTCCTCCTCGATGCTCCGCGGCTCCCGCCACGGTCCCGACACCCGATCGAGCCCGGGGTCGAGCTCGACCCCCCCCCCCCGC
>DATAUX010000039.1:0-12874 GCA_036268015.1 Solirubrobacteraceae bacterium
TTCAACTCGTCGCGCACGACGCCTTCGAGGCGCTCGATCGCTGCCCGCTCGCGGCCGCTGGCGACGACGATCGCCTCGTGGAGCGGCTGCCGATTGGGGACCTTCGCCTGGGCGCGCGCCGCCCGGCCGAGACGGACCGTCTCGCGGGCGGTGGCCATCGCGAACTCGAGCTCGGTGTCCCGGTCGGCCGGTTGCGGAAAGCGCTCGAGGTGGACGCTCGGCCTGGTCGCGTCGAGGTTGTCGTAGATCTCGTCGGCGACGAACGGCGTGAACGGGGCAAGCAGGTGGGCGACCGTCACGAGGCATTCGCGCAGCGTCGCGAACGCGGCCTCCTCGCCGTCCCAGAAGCGCCGGCGCGACAGGCGGACGTACCAGTTCGAGAGCTCGTCGACGAACCCGCCGATCGCCCGTCCGGCACTCGTCGTGTCGAATGCGTCCAGGCGCTCGCAGACCTCGCCGACGGTGGCCGCCAGCCGGGAGAGGATCCACCGGTCGAGGTCCTCGTCCGACTCGACGCCGGCGCCGACGCCGGCGTCCGCTGCGGCCGGTCGCCCGTCGCCTGACGCGGCGGTCGCGTTCGCGAACAGGACGAAGAAGTAGTACGTGTTCCACAGCTGGCGGAGCAGGAGCTGGACTCCCTCGCCGACCGCCTCCATCGAGAAGCGGTAGCCGTCCCACGGAGCCTTGGCCGTGAAGAAGTACCAGCGGAGGGCGTCGGCCCCGAAGCGGTCGAGGATCTCCCACGGAGAGACGACGTTGCCCTTCGACTTCGACATCTTCTGGCCCTCGTCGTCGAGGATCAGGCCGAGGCAGACGACGTTCCGGTAGGGGGCCTGGTCGTAGAGCAGGGTCGAGACGGCCAGCAGCGAGTAGAACCAGCCGCGGGTCTGGTCGAGCGCCTCGCAGATGAAGTCGGCCGGGAACGCCCGGTCGAACCGGTCGGCGTTCTCGAACGGCGCGTGGTGCTGGGCGAACGGCATCGCGCCCGAGTCGAACCAGACGTCGATCACCTCGGGCACCCGGTGCATCGGCTGGCCGCAGTCGGCGCAGTCGAAGACGATCTCGTCGACGTACGGCCGGTGCGGGTCGCCGACCGGCGTCCCCGACCGCCGCTCGAGGTCGGCGAACGAGCCGATGCAGACGACGTGGCCGTCGGCGCACCGCCAGATCGGCAACGGCGTGCCCCAGTAGCGCTCGCGCGAGAGGGCCCAGTCGACGTTGTTGTTCAGCCAGTCGCCGAACCGGCCGTGCTTGATGTGCGGCGGATGCCAGTCGACCGTCTCGTTGGCCGCGAGCAGCCGGTCGCGGAGCTTGGTCGTCGCGATGTACCACGACGGCTTGGCGTAGTAGATCAGCGGCGTCCCGCACCGCCAGCAGTGCGGGTAGGAGTGCTCGCGCAGCTCGGCCCGGAACAGTCGTCCGAGGTCGCCGAGATCGCCGATCAGCTCGTCGTTCGCGTCGCGGACGTTGCGCCCGGCGTAACGGCCGATCCGCTCGTCGTAGGTCCCGTCGGTCCGGACCGGGTTGACGACGGTCAGGCCGGCCGATGTGCCCAGCCGGTAGTCGTCCTCGCCGAAGGCGATCGCCGTGTGGACGAGGCCGGTCCCGTCGCTGTCGGATACGAAATCCGCCATCAGCACGGTGTGGCCCCGGTCGCCCCAGCTCTCGGTCGGTATGAAGTCGAACGGCGGCCGGTAGTGCGCGCCGTCGAGCTCGCGGCCGGCGAGCCGGTCGACCACTTCGGCCCGGTCGCCGAGGACCCGGTCGACCAGCGACTCGGCGAGCACGTAGACCGTCCCGTCCAGTCGGGCACGGACGTACGTCAGGTCGGGGTCGGCGGCGATCGCCGCGTTCGCGACGAGGGTCCACGGCGTCGTCGTCCAGATCAGGAGCTCGTCGCCGGCCCGCAGCGGCCCGTGGTCGGCGGCCGCGGCCATCCGGACGTAGACCGACGGGTCGACGACGTCCCGGTAGCCCTGGGCGACCTCATGGGACGAGAGAGCCGTCCCACACCGCGGGCAGTATGGGACGACCTTGTGCCCCTCGTAGAGCAGCCCCTTCGCATGGATCTGCTCGAGCGCCCACCAGACCGACTCGACATACGAGTCGTCCAGCGTCCGGTAGGCGTCGTCGAGGTCGATCCAGAAGCCGATCCGCTCGGTCAGCCGGTTCCAATCCTCGAGAAACTCGAAGACCGACTCCCGGCAGCGCTTGTTGAAGGCGGCGATCCCGTAGGCCTCGATCTCGTCCTTGGACTCCAGGCCAAGCTGCTTCTCGACGGCGATCTCGACCGGCAGGCCGTGGCAGTCCCAACCGCCCTTGCGCTCGACCCGGTACCCGCGCATCGTCTTGTACCGGGGGTAGATGTCCTTGAAGACGCGGGCCAGCACATGGTGGGCGCCGGGTCGCCCGTTCGCGGTCGGTGGCCCCTCGTAGAAGACCCATGGCTCGGCGTCGACCCGTTCGGCCAGGGACTCGGCGAAGACGTCGCGCTCGCGCCAGCGCTCGAGCACGGTCAGCTCGAGATCGGGGAACGACTGCTGTGGATCGACTGCTCGGTACATGGGTTGGTGATTCTAGGTGGGCCGTCGCGCGGCAAGCCGACGCCGGCTGCCGCGGCCCGTCACCCGAAGGCCGGCCGTCGGGCTCGTCCCGTGGCGCTCGGCGCGCGGACGCGCCGCCGCCCGCCACGCCGCGCATCATCGGTCCGGGCGTCCCGGCCGACCTGGCGTCCCTCGCCGTGCAGTGGCCCGAGGCCCCGCCGGCGTCATCCAACCAGGGAAGGCGCAGCCTCGCACTCGTCCGGTGGTAATCACTTAGCCAATGCGCTAAATTGCTTGGAATGACGATTCCGGGCGCGTATCGAGCCCTGGCCGACCCGACGCGACGCGAGATCCTTCGCCTCCTGCGGGACGGCGACCTCCCGGCCGGGGTGCTCGCCGACGCGTTCGCGATCTCCTGGCCATCGGTATCCAGGCATCTGCGTGTTCTCGAGACGGCCGGTCTGGTCAGCTCGGCCCGGCACGGCGCCCACAACGTCTATTCGTTGCAGACGTCCGTGCTCCAGGACGTCGCGACCGAGGTCGCCGAGATGGCTGGCGTGGGCCGGCAGACGGCACGACCGGCGGCCGTTGCCCGGGCCCGGCGACCGACCCGACGCCCGGAGCAGGCATGAGCCGCGTGTCCGACGTGATCGGCCGATTCCGGAGGCTGCCCCCGGCCGGTCAGGCGGCGATCGTGGGCATCACGGCCTGGAACCTGTGGCTGTCGGGCTCGGCCGAACGCGACATCCACCGCAGGCGACCCGACCAGATCCGCGGGCCGAAGGCGCTCTGGCGCGTCGTCTGCCTCACGAACACCGTCGGCCCGGCGATCTACTTCCGCTGGGGCCGACTCGAACGGCCATCGAAATGACCAACTCCACAGCCCGGACGCGGGCGGGCCGAGCGTGGGCACGCTGATCCTGGTCGCCGTGGTCGGCGCCGCGTGCTTCTCGGCCGGATGGGTCCTGCGCGACGCCCAGGCGCGCGGGATCCCCAACGGCAAGGCGTACCGGTGGTCAGCGCTCCAGTTCGTCGAGTTCCCCCTGTTCCTCTGGCTGTACCGGCGCGCACGCCCGAAGCGAACCCGCGAATCCGGCGCGGGCGGGCCAGCTCGCCAACCCGAGTAGGCGGTCGCCGGACCCGACGCGTGCGGCCGGGCACTCGCGGGCACGACGGAGCCACGCGATCGGTCGACGTCGCCGGCTGTGGCGTCGCAGCGACGACTCGGCCGCCGGCCCCAGGACCGGGTCGGGTCGGCTGACGCCCGGGCGGCGTCGCTTCGGTGCCGGTCGAGGCGTCCGCCGGCGCCGGCTCAGGCGGCGAGCTTGCGGCAGATCTGGGCCAGCGAGCGCTTCTCGGCCTCGTCGAGGACCGAGAACGTGTCGGCGACACGCTGGGTGTGCTCCGGGAACAACCGATCGACGGCTGCCCGGCCGGTCTCGCTGAGCATGACGGTCTGTGCGCGTCGGTCGTCGAGCAGCCGCCGGCGGCGAACCAGGCCGCCGGCCTCGAGCGTCGTGACGACCTCGCTGGCGTTGGCCTTGGTCATTCGCAGGCGGGCCCGGAGGGCCCGCATCTCGAGCTCGCCGCCGGCCGTGTTGAGGACGACGAGGACGGAGAAGCCGGACGCCGACAGGCCGCACCGCTGGAGCTCGCTCGAGAGCCGGCGACGCACGCTGGCCTCGGCGCGCAGCAGGGAATCCAGCGCGCGATGTGCCAGCGGATCACCCGGGACGAGACCCATCGGTGGCAGGCTAGCGGTGGCGGCGGACGTGATCGGCGGGCCCGCCCGGGGCGAGCCGGCCGGCTGACTACGATTGCGCGATGGGAGGCAGGCGCTTGGGTCGACGGTCGTCACGCGCGACGCGGTGAGGCTCCGCCTGTACCACCATCCTGACGGCACGCGTGTCGCATATCGGGAGGCGGGAACCGGTCCGACTCTGGCTCTCCTCCACTCGACGATGCTCTCGTACAAGGAGTGGGAGCCGGTCGTCGACTCCCTGTCGGACCGTTTCCGCCTGGTGCTGCCGGACCTCCCGCTACACGGGGATTCGGAGATCGGCCCGCGACACCCGTACACCCGCGACTGGTTCGTCGACGTCCTCGCCGGCTTCAGCGCCGAGGTCCTCGGCCCGCGGCCGACGCTCGCCGGGCATGAGCTCGGCGCAGAGCTGATCCTCTACGCCGTCCTCGACGGCCGGATCGCCCCGTCGCGGATCGTCCTGATGCCGAATCGGATGCACGGGAGCCCGAACCACGCAGGGCTCCGGCGTGCGTGGCGACTGGCCGCCCGAGCCGGCGCGATCCCGGGTCTGCGACGTCCCCTGTCGCACGGCGCGCAACTCGTCTTCCGGCCGAGCCTCGGCGCCCGTCTTTCGGTCCGCGGGGTGCCCGAGGCGTCGGACCTCGTCCGCCACGCGTTTGCCGACGTCGGCGGCAACGCGGAACTCGCCCGGTCGTGGGCGCGGTTCGCGTCGCGCTGGCCGGCCGGCGCCCAGACGGAGCTGCTCGACTCGTACGCCCGCCTCGACCAGCCGGTCCTCCTGCTCTGGGCGGACGCCGACCCGGAGTATCCGCTGGTCCTCGCCGAGCGGGCCCTCGACCTGATCCCGCGGGCCCAGTTGCGCGTCCTCGAGGGCGCCGGGTACCTGCTGTCATATGACGATCCGGTCGGCCTCGCCCGGGAGCTTGCCGCGTTCTGCGTCTGATTTGGCCACAATCACCTACCCGGCGAGCCGGCACATCCAGCCGCCCTGGCGCGCGCCGCGACCAACACAAACAGCAGACGACCACGGAGACGGGACGATCGATGACGCCAGCTGACCCCGGGTTCACCGCCCTTTACGGTGCCGAGACGACCAAGGCGATCGAGAACTTCCCGATCTCCGGCGAGCCTGTGCCGGTCGCGGTCGTCCACTGGCTCTGCCGGATCAAGGGGGCCGCGGCACAGGTCAACGGCGAGCTCGGCCTGCTCGACCCGCGGGTCGCCGCCCGGATCGCGAAGGCCGCCGGCGAGGTGGTCGCCGGCAAGCACGACGACCAGTTCCCGATCGACGTCTTCCAGACGGGGTCGGGCACGTCGACGAACATGAACGCGAACGAGGTGATCGCCGCGCTCGCCGGCAAGGGAGTCCACCCGAACGACCACGTCAACATGGGGCAGTCGTCGAACGACGTCTTCCCGTCGGCTGTCCATCTCGCCGCCCTCGAACAGGTCACCCGCGAGCTGCTGCCGGCGCTCGGCGGCCTGGAGCGGGCCTTCCAGACGAAGGCCCGGCGCTTCGAGGACATCGTCAAGGCCGGCCGGACCCATCTGATGGATGCGGTGCCGGTCACACTCGGCCAGGAGTTCTCTGGATACGCCGCACAGATCCGCCTCGGCCGGGCGCGAATCGCCGACACGCTTCCCCGGGTCGCCCAGGTTCCGCTCGGGGGGACGGCGACCGGGACCGGCCTGAACACACACCCGAAGTTCGCGGCCAAGGTCCGTCAGCGACTGCGGGCCGAGACCAAGCTGAAGGTCGCCGCGCCGGAGGACCCGTTCGAGGCCCAGGCCAATCGGGATGCCCTGGTCGAGTGCTCCGGCGCACTCAAGGTGCTCGCGGTCTCGCTGACCAAGATCGCCCAGGACCTGGCGCTGATGGGGTCGGGCCCGCGGGCGGGGATCGGCGAGTTGTTCCTGCCCGAGCTCCAGAAGGGCTCTTCGATCATGCCGGGCAAGGTCAACCCGGTGATTCCGGAGGTCGTGCTCCAGGTCGCGGCCCAGGTGATCGGCAACGACACGGCGATCACGATCGGCGGGATGCAGGGCAACCTCGAGCTCAACGTCCGGATCCCCCTGATCGCGCGGAACCTGCTCGGGTCGATCGGCCTGCTGAGCAGCGCGGTCACCGTGCTCAACACGAAGTGCGTGGCCGGTCTCAAGCCGAACCGGGCCGGAGCCCAGCGGAGCGCGGAGTCGACGCTGGCCGTCGCGACCGCCCTGAATCCGCACATCGGCTACGACCTGGCGACGAAGATCGTTCAGGAGGCGACCAGCTCCGGCCGGACGCTGCGCGAGGTGGCCCGGGAACAGGGCGTCTCCGAGGAGATCCTCGAGACGGCCCTCGACCTGCGAAAGATCGCCCGCGGAAACGGGGCCTGAACCGCGCATGCGGGTGGCCGGGCGGCTGCGCCACAACAAGCTGGTCGAGTTCGTCATCACAATCGCCTTCGCCGCCGGACTCGCCTTCTGCGTCCAGGCGTTCGTCGTCAAGCCGTACAAGATCCCGAGCGCGTCGATGGAGCCGACCCTCCAGGAGAATGATCGCGTCCTCGTCAATCGGATCTCCCACGAGGCCGGCACCCTGCCGAAGGTCGGCCAGATCGTCGTCTTCAATCCGCCGAACGGTGCCGAGAACTCGCCGCAGCCGTCGTGTGGAATGCCCGTGAAGGCGGACAGTGCGTGTCCGCAGTCGGTTCCGGTCCGGTCGTCGTTGACGTTCATCAAGCGGGTCGTCGCCGTCGCCGGCGACCGGATCTCGATCGTCGGGGGGCACGTGATCCGCAACGGGGTGCGCGAGGCCGACTCGTACATCGCCGCCTGCAATGACGGGCAGGCCTGCGATCTGCACCACACGATCACGATCCCGAAGGGCGAGATCTTCCTGATGGGCGACAATCGCGGCAACTCCGACGACAGTCGCTACTGGGGGCCGATCCCGACGTCGTGGGTGATCGGCCAGGCCTTCGTCCGGTATTGGCCGCCGCGTCGAATCGGCATTCCGTAGCGATTGGCGCCACGGCCCAGTACTGATCGGTTCTTCGCCAGTACTGATCGGTTTTCCCCCAGTACTGGACCGTCCAGTACTCGCCCATTCTCAAAAACAGCACGCTCGAGCCCGCTCGTCCCGGTACCCAGCGGTACCCGGCCGTCAGATCAGACCCCAGCGCCGCCGACACCGACTGCCGGTCGCCGCCGAGCAGCTCGCCCGTCTCGTCCTCGGGGATCGCCGATCCCCTCGTCGGCCCGGCCGACTCAGGGCGAAGCGCCCTCGCCCTGGCCCTGGCCTTGGCGCTGGGCCTGCTGGGCGGCGAGCGCGGTGAACTGGGCCTTGACAACGTCGAAGGCCGGCTTGGCGGCCCCCGAGTAGTTGATCAGACCCTTCTGGTTGAGGCCCTTGATCAGGTTGATGTTCGGCACGAGGTTGCGGATCGACCCGCCGTCGAAGGTCGGGGCGACGGCGAAGTCGCGGAGGTCCCAGACGAGCATGCCGCTGAGGTAGGGGAGGCTCTCGTAGGTGTGGATGTGGGTGACGAGGTTGTGCGACTGGTAGGCGTAGCCGCCGGGCTCGGTCCCGTCGCCGTTGAGGCTGTTGGCCTCGGCGCCGAACTCCGTGACGATCAGGACCTTCGACGGGAAGACCGACTGGAGGTAGCCGAGGCGGGCGCGCATCGCCGCGGCGAGGGCGTTCGGGTGGTCGTCGAGCGGGCCCTCGTACCAGCCGAGGTAGTCGGTCTCGCCGATCGCGTCGACGTTCGCGTAGATCGGGCCGGCGACCTTCGGCGGGTGGGTGCCCCAGATGTCGAGGGCGACGAGCCGGCCGGGGTCGTTCGTGTGGATCCAGTCGGCCAGGTGCTCGACGTAGGTCGCCTGACCGCCGGGATGGCCGTTGCCGCCGACCTCGTTGGCGAGGTTCCAGGCGATGATCGACGGGTGGGTCTGGGCCTGGCGGACGGTGATCTTGGCCCGGGTCTCGGCGAGCTTCTCGAGGGCCGGCGTCTTCGACGCCCAGTTGCCGGACGCGTCGACCGGGCCGATGCCCTGCCAGACGACGATCCCGGCGGCGTCGAGCTTCTCGAGCAGGCCGGGATCGAGCGGGTGTTGGGAGCGGGTGGCGTTCGCGCCGAGCGTCTTGAGCTCTGAGACGAGGGAGTCCTGGTCGGCCGGCGTGAGGGCGTCCCCGCGGCCCTTGGCGTCCTCCTGGATCGACGCCCCCCGGAGGGTCAGTGGCTGGCCGTTGAGGAGGATGTGGTGATCGGCCGTGGTCGTCAGCTCGCGCAGGCCGACCTTCGTCTGGTAATCGCTCTCGCCGCTGACCTGGACGTCGAGCTGGTAGAGGTTCGGGCTGGTCGTGGACCAGAGGTTCGGGTGCTCGATCGTGACGTTGGCGCTCGCCGTCTGGGACTGGCCGGCGGCCATGCTCATGGCCGGGAAGCTGAGCGTCACCCCCCCGCCGCCGCCGTCCACCGGGTCGAGCGTGCCGGTTGGCGTGACGGTCCGGGCCGGGCCGTTGTTCTGGACGAGGACCGTGACGTTCACGGCCGCCTCGACCGAACCGTCGGAGGCCGGGGCGAGCGTCGTGTGGATCGTCGGGTCGGAGAGATCGCTCGCGGCGATCGGCCGGAGCGTGACCTCGCCGTTGAGCCCGCCGAAGTTGAACCACGTTCGGTGGAAGCCGGCCGCGCTCTGGGCGGCCGGGTCGCGAAAGTCGGTGCGCACGACGAGCGTGTGCGGCCCGGCGGTCGTCTGGAAGCGGCGGGCGAACGGGAGGTATGTGCCGACATGGGAGCTGCCGACCTGCGTCCCGTCGATCCAGACCGTCGCCCGCTCGTCGGCGGACTGGAAGTCGAGCTCGTAGACGCCGTCGGCCGGGACGGTGAACTTCGTCCGGTACCAGGCGATCGATCCCTGGAAGTTCGCGATCCCGGCCTCACCCGTCACGGGCTCGGGATTCGCATCATTGGGGACGGCGACCGGCGTCCCGGCGAAGCCGCCCTGGGACCAGTCGTGGTCGAAGCCGTGATCCTTGGGGTCGAGACGGCGGACCCAGTTGTCGCGGAGGGCGATCCGGTTGGTCGGCCCCTCCTGGACCCAGGGCTGCTCGGAGACGGGCAGCGGGTCGGTCGGAGCGCCGCTGGCGTTGAAGACGCCGGCGGCGAGCAGGATCAGGGCGACGACCGCACCCAGCGCCAGCGTCCCGCCGGACACCGCCCAGACCAGCCATGCTGGCCTGTTGCTGGTCGAGGTGATCGACACGTCCTGGCGCGAGCGGTCTCGCCGCATGGCTTCTTGTGCACCCACGCTAGGGGCGGATGGTACGGGGTTGACGCGGCTGGTCGGCCGGTTGCAGCATCCGTCGCAGCAGCTCGCGAGCTCCCGGCTTGGAGAGCGGCTCGTTGAGGTTGCCGCATTTCGGCGACTGGACGCACGACGGACAGCCGTGTTCGCACGGGCATTCGCCGATCAGGCGGTGGGCGTCGGCGACGAGCGTCTCGAACTCGCGAAAGGCCTGGCGGACGATCCCGACGCCGCCGGAATGGGCCTCGTGGATGAAGATCACCGGCCCGCCGGTCTGCGGATGGGCGTTGGTCGAGAGGCCGCCGATATCCCAGCGGTCGCACATCGCGATCAGGGGAAGGACGGCGATCTGGGCGTGCTCGGTCGCGTGGAGCGAGCCGAGCAGGAGCTCGCGGGGGAAGTCGTCGGCGAGCAGGTCGCCCGGCTCGAACCAGATCGCCTGGGTCTGGAAGGTCCGCGGCGGGAGCTGGAGGGCCTTGATGTCGATCGGGTGGTGGTCGCCGGAGTGACGGCGCTGGTAGGCGGTCACGGTCTCGGTGACGATCACGCGGCCGAGCGACAGGGTCACTCCCATCGTCTGGCGGCGGTCGAGCAGGCGTTCGACGAGCTGGTCGGAGTCGGTCTTCGGCTGGGTGTAGTAGTCGCCGTCGAACGGTTCGACGACCGCCTCGCGGAGGTCGAGGTCGAGCCCGCGAACGAGATACCGGGAGCCCATGTGGAGGTAGACGGCACCGTCGTGGAGGGTCGAGTGGGCGCGGGTCGCGTCGTCGGTGCCGAGGACCTCGCCCGTGCGGGCCTCGATGATCGAGAACCGGTCGGCCGAAGCCGACCGGAGGGAGACCTCGCCGGCGGGGTAGCGCTCGCGGGCGCGGACGACGAAGACGTCGCCCGACCGGCCGGCGGTCTTGCGGCGCAGGTCGCCGGTTCCGACCAGCCGGTCGGCGTAGGCCTCGAGGCGGGGGCCGAAGAACTCGGCGTCGGCGACCGGGTCCAGGGGGCCCTCGTGGGCGGCGCAGACGAGGTGCTGGAGGTGGATCTCCTCGGATTCGTGGTCGAGGATCGCGGCCTCGACCGGCCGGTCGAGGAAGTCCTGGGGATGCCTGGCGAAGAACTGGTCGAGCGCGTCGGGACCGGCGATGTAGACGGCGAGACCCCGGCCGCGGCGGCCGGCCCGGCCCCACATCTGGCGGAGGCTGGCGACGGTTCCGGGGAACGAGATCACGATCGCGGCGTCGAGTCCGCCGACGTCGATGCCGAGCTCGAGCGCGTCGGTCGTGACGACGGCCATCAGCTCGCCGGCGGACAGGCGCCGTTCGATGTCGCGGCGCTGCTCGGACGTGTAGCCGGCGCGGTACGGCGTGATCCGGGACGCGAGCTGGCCGGCGCCGAGCTCGTCGAGCGAGACCTGGGCCATCCGGTGGACGAGCTCGACGGCCTTGCGGGACCGGACGAAGCAGATCGTGCGGACGCCGCCGGACACGAGCCGGGCGAGCAGTTCGGCGCCCTCGGCGATCGTCGAGCGGCGCAGGCCGGCGGCCTCGTCTGTGAGCGGCGGGTTCCAGACGGCGATCCGCCGGCGGCCGGCCGGGGATCCGTCGCGGTCGACCAGGGTGACGTCGTCGAAGCCGGTCAGCCGCTCGGCGAGGTCGCGGGGGTTGGCGATCGTCGCGGACGCGAGCAGGAAGCGCGGCTCGGTGCCGTAGGCGGCGGCGATCCGCCGCAGCCGGCGGATCACGTTGGCGACGTGGGAGCCGAACACGCCGCGGTAGACGTGGGCCTCGTCGATCGCGACGATCGCGAGGTTGGCGAACAGCTCCTCCCAGAAGGTGTGGCGGGGGAGGATGCCGAGGTGGAGCATGTCCGGGTTGGTCAGGATCACGTTGGCCTGCCGGCGGATCTGGGTGCGGGCCTCGGACGGCGTGTCGCCGTCGTAGATCGCCGGGCGGACCTGCCGGGTCAGGCCGAACGCGTTGATCGCGCGGGCCTGGTCCTGGGCGAGGGCCTTCGTCGGATAGACGTACAGGGCCCGGGCCTTGGGGTCGCGGGCGAGCGTGTCGAGCATCGGGAGGTGGAAGCAGAGCGACTTGCCGGAGGCCGTGCCGGTGGTCACGATCACGGGGCCCCGGGCGGCCGCGTCGAGGGCCTGGGCCTGATGGGAGTAGAGACTGTCGATGCCGGCGCGGGCGAGCGCGTCGCGGACGGCCGGATGGAGGTCCCCGGGCAGGTCGACCAGGCTGGCGAGGCGGCCGTGGTCGGCCGAGGTGTGGACGACCCGGTCGTCGGCGAGCAGTTCGTCCCAGTTGGCGAGGCCGTCGTCGGCGGTCGTGGAAGGACGTCGGCCGGGCACCCCTTGGCATAGTAGGCGGCGTGCTCCGGTGCCTCTATCTCGATCTCGACGGGACCCTGCTCGGCCGGGGCGGGTCGCTGATGCACGACGGGGACGGCGGGATCTCGCTGTTCGGGGCGCGCGCGGTCGAGGCGTGTCTGCGGGCCGATGTGGAGATCGTCCTGATGAGCGGCCGGCGGAAGGCGACGGTCGCCGAGAACGCGCGGCTGTTCGGGGCGACCTCCTACATCTACGAAGTCGGAAGCGTGCTGGTGTTCGAGGGAGAGGAGCATTGGCTGACCGGTTCCCACAGGCCGGGGTCGGCGTCGGTGCACGACCAGATCCGGGACTCGGGCGCCCCGGACCTCCTGCTCGAGCGGTACGCCGGCCGGCTGGAGTACCACGATCCGTGGCACGTCGGCCGGGAGATCTCGCATCTGCTGCGGGGTCAGGTCGACGTCGGGGAGGTCGACGGCCTGCTGGCGGCCGAGGGTCACGGGGACCTGCGACTGGTCGACAACGGCGTCGTCCACCGGCGCTCGCCGGCGCTCGACGGCCTCGACCACGTCCGCGGGTACCACCTGCTGCCGGTCGGCGCGTCGAAGGCGATGGGGGTCGCCGCGCACCAGGCGGCCCGGGGGCTGCACCGGTCGGAGACGCTGGGGGTCGGCGACTCGCGGGAGGACCTGGGGATCGCGGGGTATGTCGGGGAGTTCTGGCTGGTCGCGAACGCCGTCGAGCGGGACCCGACCCTGCGCGGGGCGATCGCCGGGCGGCCGAACGTGCGGGTCGCCGCGGGGGCGCATGGACAGGGCGTCTACGAGGCCGTCGTCACGACCCTGATGCGCCGGACCTGACGCGCCGGGCCGGCCGCGTCGCCGGCGGCCGACGAGGCCGCGACGACGATCTGAGCGCCGTCGGCGCTCAGTCGACGAAGGTCAGGAT
>DATAUX010000040.1:0-2184 GCA_036268015.1 Solirubrobacteraceae bacterium
GAAGAAGCTGGCCTTCGCCGCGATCACGACCGTCGCGATCTACGTCGTGGTCGAGGGCGTCGTCACGGCGGTCGCCTGGTCCCTGAGGTGGGGCACGACGCTCTGGCTCTACGAAGACAGCGGCCGGACCGTCCGGTTCGACCCGATCCGCGGGTATCGTCTCACGCGGACGCCGTCGAGGTTCCTCCGCGCGACGGACGGGCGGCTGGAATACATCGCGACGATCCGCGGGAACTCGCAGGGGTTTCCCGACCGGGACGACTTCGGACCGAGACGGACGAGCGCGGGGGTGCCGCGACTGGCCGTCTTCGGCGACTCGTTCACCGAGGGCCAGTACCTCGGCCAGAGCTGGCCCGACCGCGCCGAGGACCTGGCGCGCGAGGCGGGCCAGCCCGTCGAGCTGCTCAACTTCGCCCTGGGCGGCGCCGGGCTGGCGAACTGGTGGAGCGTCCTGACGAAGCTGGTCGTCGCCGAGAACTACGAGATCGACGGCGTCCTCTTCGTCGTCTTCGCGGGCGACCTCCGGCGCGAGTTCACCGTCTCGGACCATCAGGGCCGAGTCCGTCCGCTCTTCGGGCGGACCCCGAGCTGGGACCCGGCGACGTACCCCACCTCGCTCGACGCGGCGCGATCGTTCCTGAAGGAGCAGGATTTCGCCATCCTCTCGCCCGCGGAGTTCGAGCGGGCGGTCCAGGGGCACTGGCCTCGTGGCGTCTCTCGGCCCGTGCAGCCCTACATCCTGACCCACATCTGGCGGCGTGTCGTCCTCAACTGGCCCGGACGGGCGCCGGGGGCACCCCCGCCGCCGGACGAGTCCGGTCGTGACCGGCTGATCGCCGACATCCGCCGTGTCCTGGAGGAGCGGCACCTCCCGGCGCTCGTCGTCCACATCCCCGACCGGGCCGAGCTGATCGATGTCGGCCGATCACCCGAGGCGATGCGCCGCGAATCTCGGGCGTTTGCCGAGGCGATCGGGGCAAGATTCCTCGACGGCGGCCTGATCTTCGAGGGGTTATCGCGGGCCGAGATCCGCGGGCTCTTTTTCCCCCACGACGGTCACTGGAACCAGGCCGGTTCCGACCGATTCGCCGCGTTCCTCCTGCGGACCGCCGACGGGCTCGTGCCCGACTCTCATGGCAAACTATCTTGGCTCATGATCCCTGGTCGGTGGCATAAGGGAAGTTGAGGAGCAGCGCCAGGAACCGATCGGTGACCCGCTTGAGGTTGTTGGCCCACTCGAAGATCGCCACGTAGCCGGCCAGGTACCACTTGCTCACGCCCCGGAACGGCCGCAGGAAGTTCCTCAGCCCGGTCCAGGTCCCCTCCATCGTGTTGACGTGCACCTCGCGGACCCCGTCGCCGTCGTCGTCGCGGGCCCACTCGCCGGCCCCGTGGTTGACCGTCGCGTGGCCCCGCCCCAGCTCGGCCACCCGGCCGTACGCCCGCCACTCATCGGTGTTCAGCATCGCGCCGGGGGCGGTCGTCGCCTGCACGAGGCCCTCCAATGTCGGCCGGTCCGAGTTGGCGACGACGTGCAGGCACGCCCGGCCCGAGCCGCGGCCGATCGTCGCGGCGACCGGAGGCCGGTCGTTAGCGAACGTCCCGTGCCCGCGCCGCTTGTTGGCCCGCCGCCGCGGCGGGTCCTCCGGGTCGCGATGCGGGATGCCTTTTTTCCCCCGCGTTGACGTAGCACTCGTCGGCCTCGACGACCGCGTCGGGCAGCGGGGCCGGGTCGAGCCCGGCCGTGGCATGGGCCTGGAGCTTGTGCCGAAGCTCCAGTAGCTTCATCCGGTCGCATCCCAGCTCGCGGGCCAGTCGCGCCGTCGGGGCGCCCTGGGCGATGCCGCGGAGGATCTGGATCAGATCCGACGGGCGCCGGCTGGCCCCCTGGAGGGCCGTGCCGGTGAAGATATTGAAGACGCGACGGCAGTCGCGGCAGCGGTAGTCGATGACCGGGTCGCGATGCCGGCGATGGACGCCGTAGCGGTCGCCGCCGCATCGCGGGCAGGCCAGCCCGTCGGGGTGGAGCGCCCCGGCGAGCCGCTCGTGGCAGGCCCCCTCATCCATCATGCCGGTGAGCGGGAAGTCCATCGGGCCGCCTCCTGGTGCGTCGCGCCTCGACGCGATCACAGCATGCCGGAGGATGGGCCGCAAGGAAGTACCACCGACCAGGGATCATGAGCC
>DATAUX010000041.1:0-3075 GCA_036268015.1 Solirubrobacteraceae bacterium
GACTCCCGCCCATGGTCTCGTGCCGGCGGGGACTCGTTGACGGCCGGCGGTGGCGCCGCCGATAGGCTCAGCCGGTGCTGCTGACGATCACCTCGACCCACCGCCCGGCGACGGATCTCGGCTTCCTCCTGCACAAGCACCCCGACCGCGTGCAGGCGTTCCCGGTGCCGTTCGGCCGGGCGCACGTCTTCTACCCGGAGGCGACCGACGACCGGTGCACGGCGGCGCTGCTGCTCGAGATCGATCCGGTCGGGCTCGTCCGCCGGGGTGGCGGGCCGACCAGCTTCGCGCTCGCCGACTACGTCAACGACCGGCCGTACGTCGCGTCCTCGTTCCTGTCGGTCGCGCTCGTCACCGTCTTCAAGAGCGCGATGGCCGGGACGTGCAACGGCCACGAGGAGCTGGCCGGATCTCCGATCGCGCTCGAGGCGTCGCTGCCGGTCGTGCCCGCCCGCGGCGGAGTGGCCCTCGTGCGAGAGCTGTTCGAGCCACTCGGCTACGACGTGGACGTGACCGCGATCCCACTCGACCCGGACCACCCCGATTGGGGCGAGAGCCGGTATGTCAGCCTGCGCCTGGCCGGCCACGTCCGGCTGGCTGACCTGCTCACCCACCTGTACGTGCTGCTGCCGGTCCTCGACGACGAGAAGCACTACTGGGTCGACGAGGCCGAGATCGACAAGCTGATGCGGCGGGGCGAGGGCTGGCTGCCGGGACACCCCCAGCGCGACCTGATTGTCCGCCGGTACCTCAAGAAGCAGGCCAGCCTGTACTTCCCGGCCCTGGCCCAGCTCGACGACGCGAGCCCGGCGGCCGACGGCGGCGCCGACGAGCGCGGGCCCGAACCCGAGCCCGAGAAGAAGCTCGAGGACCGCGTGTCGCTGCGAGACCTGCGGCTCGACGCGGTCCAGGCGGTGCTCAGGGCGTCCGGCGCCCGGCGCGTCCTCGACCTCGGCTGCGGGGCCGGCGCCCTGCTCGGCCGCCTGATTGCCGACGACTACGACCTGATCGTCGGCGCCGACGTCAGCGTCCGGGCGCTCGAGCAGGCCGGCCGTCGACTCAAACTCGACGACATGCACGATGCCCAGCGACGGCGGATCAGCCTGATCCACAGCCCGCTGACCTACCGCGACAAGCGGCTGACCGGCTTCGACGCGGCCGTGCTCGTCGAGGTCATCGAGCATTTCGACCCGTCCCGGCTGGCTGCAGTCGAGCAGAACGTGTTCGGGTCGGCCCGCCCGCCGACGGTCGTCGTCACGACGCCGAACGCCGAGTACAACACCCGTTGGGAGACGCTGCCGGCCGGCGAGCGGCGCCACCCCGACCACCGGTTCGAGTGGACCCGAGCCGAGTTCGCGGGCTGGACGCGGGGCGTCTGCGAGCGTCACGGGTACGCCGTCCGCCACCTGCCGATCGGCCCGGACGACGCGGAGCTCGGTCCGCCGACGCAGATGGCCGTCTTCGACAGGTGAGGATCGACCACCCGGATCCGTCGCTCGTCGTCCTGATCGGTCCGTCCGGGTCCGGCAAGAGCTCGTTCGCCCGCCGGCATTTCGCGACGACCGAGGTGATCTCGTCGGACTTCTGCCGGGGTCTGGTCGCCGACGACGAGAACGACCAGAGCGCGACAGCCGATGCGTTCGCCGTGCTCCATTTCATCGCCGGCCGCCGGCTCGCCCAGCCGCGGTTCACGGTCGTCGACGCGACCAATGTCCAGCGGGCGGCCCGCCGCGGGCTGATCGAGCTCGCCAGGCAGCACGACCTCCTGCCGGTCGCGATCGTCCTCGACATGCCGGAGGCGGTCTGCCAGGAGCGCAACCGGTCACGACCCGACCGGGAGTTCGGGTCGCACGTCGTCCGCCAGCAGCGCTCCCAGCTCCACAAGTCGCTCAAGGGACTTCAGCGCGAGGGCTTCCGGCGGGTCTGGGTCCTGCGCTCACCCGAGGAAGTCGACGCCGCCGAGGTCGGCCGGGCGCCGCTGTGGACCGACCGCAGGGCCGACCACGGGCCGTTCGACGTGATCGGCGACGTCCACGGCTGCCACGCCGAGCTCGTCGACCTGCTGCGCGCGCTCGGCTACGAGGTCGACGCCGACGGGGACGTGAACGGGGGCGGGCCGACGGTGACGCCGCCGGCGGGCCGGCGGGCGGTGTTCGTCGGCGACTACGGCGACCGCGGCCCGGACACGCCGGGCGTCCTGCGGCTCGTGATGTCGATGGCCGACGCCGGGACGGCCGTCTGCGTGCCCGGCAACCACGACGTCAAGCTCGTGCGCAGGCTGAAGGGACGCGACGTCCAGGTCACGCACGGCCTGGCCGAGACGCTCGACCAGCTCGGTCGCGAGTCCGACGAGTTCCGCGACCGCGCCCGGGACTTCCTCGACAGGCTCGTCAGCCATGTCGTGCTCGACGACGGCAGGCTGGTCGTCGCCCACGCCGGTTTGAAGGAGGCCTACCAGGGCCGGTCGTCCGCCCGGGTCCGCGACTTCGCACTGTTCGGTGAGACGACCGGCGAGACCGACGAGCTCGGGCTGCCGGTGCGCGTCGAGTGGGCGGCTGACTACCGGGGCGCGGCGGCCGTCGTCTACGGCCACACTCCGGTCGCCGTTCCGGAGTGGCGCAACAACACGATCAATATCGACACCGGCTGCGTCTTCGGCGGCCGGTTGACGGCCCTCCGCTGGCCCGAGCGAGAGCTCGTGTCCGTGCCGGCCGGCCGCACCTACTACGAGCCCTCCAGACCGTTCCTGCCGGCCAACGACGGCGCGGCGGCGGCGGACGCGGACCGGCCGGCCTACCTGCTCGACGTCGACGACGTCGCCGGGAAGCGGATCGTGCAGACGCGGCTCGCGCGTACGGTCACCGTCCGCGAGGAGAACGCGGCGGCCGCGCTCGAGGTGATGAGCCGGTTCGCGATCGATCCCCGGTGGCTCGTCCACCTGCCGCCGACGATGGCCCCGCCGGCGACGTCCGGGCGGCCGGACCTGCTCGAGCATCCTGACGAGGTGTTCGCCGAGTACCGGGCCGCCGGCGTCCAGGACGTGATCTGCGAGGAGAAGCACATGGGGTCGCGGGC
>DATAUX010000042.1:0-5142 GCA_036268015.1 Solirubrobacteraceae bacterium
GGAGGAGGCCGAGCGGATGCTCGAGGTGCTGGCGCCGGCCGGACTCGAGCTGGTCGAGGAGCCGGTCGGCGACCTCGAGACGACGCGGGCCCTCCGCGAGCGGGTGCCCGTGCGGATCGCGATCGACGAGAGCGCGGCCGAGCCGGGCGCCCTGGCCGGCGGAGTCGCCGACGCCGTCTGCCTGAAGATCGGCCGCTGCGGTGGGATCACCGGGCTCCTGGCGGCCGCCGCCCTCGTGCGATCCTCGGGCGCCGAGGCCTACATCGCGTCGACCTTCGACGGCCCGCTGGGGATCGCGGCCGGCCTGCACGCGGCCGCCGCCCTCGCGCCGCTGCCGCCGAGCGGCCTGGCCACGCTCGACCTCTTCGAATCCGTCGATCACCCGTTCGACGTTCGCGACGGCGTGATCGCCGTGCCGGCCGGACCGGGCCTGCTCGGCGAGTAGCAATCGACCGCCGGCCGTTCAACCGCCCGGTCCTCGTTCCGCCGGTGGCCGCGATCCTGCTCGGGCTCGTCGCGTGGATCGTCGGCGTGTCACGCAGTGGGTTCTGGGCCGACGACTACCTCGACCTGACCCACTTCCACGCGTCGCTCGGCAACCTGTCGGACAGTCGGATCAACACCGGCAAATACATCATCAACGTGTTCTGGGCGGTCGGTACGGCGGTGTTCGGGCGGGGGTCGGTCGTGCCGTTCCTACTGCTCGACTCGGTGGTGCTCGCCGCCGGCCTCGTGATCTGGCTGCGCGTCGGTGTCCGCGCCCACTGGAGCAGTCTCGAGGCGTGGTGGATCGGCGGCCGTCGTCCTCGCCGCGCTGGCCGGCGCAGTCGCGGCCGCCCGCCGCCGGGACCGGTTCCCCGCGGTGTGCCTTGGCGCTGCCGGTGCGACCGCGATACCCGCGCTCGTCCAAGTACACCAACAGTACATCCATTATCTCGGGATGCCGCTCCTCCTGCTCTTCAGCGCGGTCGCCGCCGGCACACGTCATCTCCGGGTTGCCCGGTCGAGTCGGCCGACCCTGAACGGGGCGTTCGTGCTCGCGGCGTCGGTGACGCTCGTCGGCGTGTTTCGTCAGGGCGTCAAGACCAGCCTGTCGTTCGTGCGATCTCCATACGGAGCCAGCCTGCTCGCCTTCCGCGGTCAGGCGGCACGACTGACGCCGGACGGCGCGACGATCTGCGTGACGCTGGCGCTCGACCCTCCCAGCGGGCGGGCTTCGTCGCGGAGATGTCTGGCGAGAACGGCTTCCTCGTGCCGCCGATCAATGCGGCCCGGGCCGTCCCCGTGGCGCCAGGTGGGCGATGCCCGGCCGGTCCGGGAGTCGCGCATCTCGTCGTCGTGCCGAGCGCCGCGGCGACCTTCGCCGCGACCGGGTAGCGCAGCCCGGCGGATGCCAGTCGAAACGTGCCGAGCACGAAGAGGATCGCCGTTCGGTTGTCGCTGCGGCGACGGATCTACGTCGAACGAGACTGACGGCCGCGACGCGTCCAGCGACGGGCGACGAGGCCCGGCGGATATCTGCCGAACGCGCCGAGCAGGAAGAGGATCGCGCCGCCCGCCAGGCACCCGGCCAGCACGAAGTCGAGCACGGCCTGGCCCGACGTGTTCAGCGGTTGCCCCGCGACCTCCGCGTGCTCGGGATCGGACGGGTCGTAGCGGACGGGCAGGCGATCGCGGTGGGACACGCCGTCACTGTCCCCGTCATGGACCTCGGCGCGGACGAGCTGGCCCGCACGCGTGACGAACTGCACGTCGAGATAGGCCCCGCCATGCGCACCGACCGCGGCCACCGACTGGGTCTCGGCCGTCACCTGCGGCCCCCGCTGGATCGTCCGGCTGACTGACAGACCACTGACCTGGTGTGCGCCGAAGACCACGGCGACCACGCAGAGCACGGCCAGCAGGAGACCGAGGCCGAGCCGCCTGTTGCGTGGCGAACCCGGCCGAGAGCGCACCGTCGGCACGCCGTCACGCTACCCGGCCGGTGGCGCGTCCAACCCGATCGGCCGGTCGGGCTTGGGTCACCTGCCGATCGCCGCGGCAACCGCCGCCGGCGCTTCCAGGAGCAGGCCGTGACCCGCGCCGGCGACGACCTCGAGCCGGGCGTTCGGCAACCCTTCGGCGAGGCGCCGCCCGAGCACCGCGAACTTCTGGTCGCGCTCGCCTGCAATGACCGTGACCGGCATGAAAAGCTCACCCAGCCTCCCCCAGACCGGCTGCATCGTTCCGGTGCCGAGGCCGCGGAGTGCCGCCGCGAGGCCGCTCGTCGTGTTCCGCAGCTGGTCGGCGACCGCCGCCGCCCGGACGTCGTCGGGTTCATCGGCGAACAGCGGCTGGTCGCGCCAGCGGCTGACGAAGTCCGCGAGCGGAGCCGCCTCGATCCGCGCGGCGAGCGCCTCGTCGGCCCGGCGGCGCTCCTCCCGGGCCGTAGGATCGTCGATCCCGGCCGTCGTCGACACGAGGACCAGCCGGCTGACCCGGTCGGGGTGGGCGAGCGCCAGATGGAGGGCGATCCGCCCGCCCTGGGAATACCCGCAGAGCACGAAGTCCCGTGGGGCAGTGCCGGCGAGCGCTGCGACGCACGACGCGACGCTGATCGGCCGGCCCCCGGCAGCCCGGCCGTGGCCCGGGAGGTCGGGGGCCAGCGGGCGGTAGCGTTCGGCCGGCAGAGCGGCCGTCACGCGATCGAACGCGCGGTGGGTCTGGCTGAATCCGTGCAGCAGCACGACGTCCTCGCTCACCCCGACATCTTGACCTCCCAGGCGACCGACACCTACCTCCTGCTCGCGGCATTCGTCGACGAGCTCGTCCGCTGCGGGATGACCGACGCCTGCACGTCGCCCGGGTCCCGGTGCACGCCGCTCGTCCTGACGCTCGCCCGCGAGCCCGGCCTGCGGGCCCACTCGCACATCGACGAGCGCTGCGCCGGCTTCTTCGCGCTCGGCCTCGCCAAGGCCAGCGGCCGGGCCGTCGCGGTGACCTGCACGTCCGGGACGGCCGCGGCCAACCTCGCGCCGGCCGTGATCGAGGCCGACGAGGCCCGGGTCCCGCTGATCGTGCTGACCGCCGACCGCCCGCCCGAGCTGCGCGGCGTCGGCGCCGGGCCGACGATCGACCAGGTCAAGCTCTACGGCGACGCCGTCCGCTGGTTCGTCGAGGTCGGCAACCACCGGGCGACGCCCGCCAGCCTGCGCTGGGTCCGCGGGCTCGCCTGCCGGACGTTCTGGACGGCCCACGGCGACCGGCCGGGGCCGGTCCACCTCAACTGGCCGCTGCGCGAGCCACTCGTCCTCGACGGACCACTCGGCGCCTCGCCGCTCGCCGGACGGCCGGACGGCGCCCCGTGGATCGGCCGGCGGACACAGCCGAGCCGGGCGTCGGTCGCCGAGCTCGGGCTCGACGACGGCATCCGCGGCCTGGTCGTCGCCGGCCGCTCCGAGCATGGCCTCGGCCCGCAGATCCCCGAGTTCGCCGCCCGGGCCGGCTATCCCCTGCTCGCCGATCCGCTGTCCGGCGCCCGGACCGGACCGGCGGCGGTCGCCCACTACGACGCCCTCCTGCGCAGGCCCGACCGGTTCGCTCCGCCGGACCTCGTGATCCGGGTCGGCGACCTGCCGACCTGCAAGCCGCTGCGCACCTGGCTGGCCGGCCTCAGCTCGACCCGCCAGATCGCGATCGACGCGGACGGCGGCTGGCAGGATCCCGACGGCGTCGTCGGCGAGTCGCTCCACGCCGACCCGCGCGTCGTCCTCGGCGCCGCGGCACCCGCCCCGGCCCCCGCCGCCTGGCTCGACGGCTGGCGGGCGGCCGACAGCCGGGCGGCCGGCGCCCTGGGCGATCTGCTCACCGGCGATCTGACCGAGCCGGCCGTCGCCTGGGCGCTCGGCGAATGGCTCGGGCCGGACGCGACCCTGTTCGTCGCCGCGTCGATGCCGATCCGCGACGTCGAGTCGTTCTGGCCGGTCCGGTCCGACGGACCCCGCGTCCTGTCCAACCGCGGAGCCAACGGCATCGACGGGACCGTCTCCACCGCGTTCGGCGTCGCCGCGTCCAGCCCCGGCCCGGTCGTCCTCCTGATCGGCGACGTCGCCCTCGCCCACGACATCGGCGGCCTGCTCGCGGCCGGCCGGCTGAAGCTGAGATTGACGATCGTGCTGCTCGACAACGGCGGCGGCGGTATCTTCGACTTCCTACCCGTGGCCGGCGAGCGCGACATCTTCGAGCAGCACGTGGCGACCCCGACCGGGCTCGACTTCTCGCGAGCGGCCGCGCTCTACGGGCTCGCGCACGACCGGCCGGGGACGCTGGCCGACCTGCGAGTCGCGCTCGACCGGGCCGTCGGCGGTCACGCGTCGACCGTGATCGAGGTCCGCGGCGACCGGTCGGCCAACGTTCGCCTGCACGCCCGGGCGATCGCCGCGGTCGACGCCGCGCTCGACGCCGCGCCGGCCGAGGGCTGAGGTCGGGCGTGGCCGACCCGACGCAGACGCCCGGCGGAGACCGGGCGGCCAGCCGGACCCTCGCGACCCGCGTGCTCGTGGCGATGGTCGGCGTGATGTGGATCGTCCAGGCGATCAACGCGGTCGACGGCCAGCACCTCGACACCGCCGGGATCCGGCCGCGGCAGATCTCCGGCCTCGACGGCGTGCTGTTCGCCCCGTTCCTCCACGCCAGCTTCAGCCATCTGCTCGGCAACACGATCCCCTTCGTGATCCTCGGCGGCACGATCGCCCTGACCGAGGGGATGCGGCTGGCCTGGGTCACCGTGATCGTCGGCCTCGTCGCCGGCCTCGGGACCTGGCTGATCGCCGCCGGCGGGAGCACGACGGTCGGGGCCAGCGGGATCGTCTTCGGCTACGCGACTTACCTCGTCGGCCGGGGCATCTTCAGCCGGCGGATCGTCCAGCTGGCGATCGGCGTCGCGGTCGGCGTCGTGTTCGGCCTGACCCTGCTCTACAGCCTGATCCCGCGGTCCGGCGTCTCCTGGCAGGACCACCTGTTCGGCGCCCTCGGCGGCCTGCTCGCCGCCCGCGGCCTGACCGACCGCGACGGCCGGCCGGGCGCGGGCGAAACGCTTCATTGACGCTCCCGACCGGTGCGCGCGCTAAAGTCGGTGGAGACGCTCCTCGGGGACTCGGGTCC
>DATAUX010000043.1:0-2557 GCA_036268015.1 Solirubrobacteraceae bacterium
CAAGCCGCACCGGAAGCTGAGCGTGACGGCGACCAGCGTGGTCGAGGTCGACGGGCGGGAGACGGGTCCGCCGGAGGAGTGCCGCCGGCCGTGGGAGGAGGTTCGGGACGGGCTGCGGGCGGGGCCGGGCGGGCGGGTCGAGGCGAGCCAGTTCTCGCTGGACTCGCCGCTGGTGGCGGCGTCGTGGCGGTTCGCCGACTATGCGCGGGAGTCGTTTCGGCCGGGCCGGGACCTGGTCGACGGGGTCGGGGACCTGGCGCACCGGATCCACGCGGACTTCGCGTACACGCCGGGGGCGACGTCGGTGAGCACGCCGGTCGACGAGGTGTTCGACCAGCGGGAGGGCGTCTGCCAGGACTTCGCCCACCTGGGGATCGCGTGCCTGCGGTCGATCGGGCTGCCGGCGCGATATGTCAGCGGGTACCTGGAGACCGACCCGCCGGCCGGGCGGCCGAAGCTGCGGGGGGCCGACGCGTCGCACGCGTGGCTGGCCGTCCTCGTGCCGGGGCTCGGCTGGCTGGACGTGGATCCGACGAACGACCAGTTCGTCAGCAACCGGTACGTGGTGGCGGCGTTCGGGCGCGACTACTCGGACGTTCCGCCGGTGAGTGGCGTGATCTACACGGAAGGCCGGACGAAGAAGCTGAAGGTCGTCGTCGATGTCGTCGCGCTGGCGGCTTAGAAGATCGGGGCTTGGGGGTAACGTGGGGGCGTATGCGCGCGTTCACGTGTGGCCACTGCGGCCAGTTGGTGTTCTTCGAGAACAGCCTGTGCCTGCGGTGCTCGACGCCGCTGGGTTTCGCTCCGTGGCTGCTCGAGGTCGTCACGCGGGACGCTGAGCATCCGGACTGGCAGGGGCTTCGGCAGTGCTCGAACGCGGGGTCGGCGCACTGCAACTGGATGCTCGAGCCGGGCGACGCGGGACCGCTGTGCCGCAGTTGCCGGCTGACCCGGGCGCGTCCGAGCGATCGGGATCTGGAGGGGCTCGAGCAGTTCGCGGCGGCGGAGGCGGCCAAGCGGCGGCTGCTCTTCCAGCTGCTGGACCTGGGACTGCCGGTCGAGTCGGGGGGGCTGACGTTCGACCTGCTGACGAGCCGGGCGGGTCCGGTCACGACGGGGCACGCGGACGGGCTGATCACGCTCGACCTGGCCGAGTCCGACGACGCCCGGCGTGAGGCGCGGCGGGCCGAGCTCGACGAGCCGTACCGGACGCTGCTCGGGCATTTCCGCCACGAGGTCGGGCACTTCGTCTGGCCGATGCTCGTCGCGCAGACCGGGGACGGGGCGCTCGAGCAGTGCCGGGAGCTGTTCGGCGACGAGCGGGCCGACTACGGGGAGGCGCTGGAGCGCCACTACGCGGTGGGCGCGCCGGCCGACTGGAACGAGCGGCACGTCAGCACGTATGCGACGTCGCACCCGTGGGAGGACTGGGCGGAGACGTGGGCCCACTACCTGCACATCCGGGACACGCTGCAGACGGCGGGCGCGTACAGGCTGTTCGTCGGCGGGCCGAGCGAGGCGGCCGACCCGGGGCTGGTCGCGGCGCCGGCGGCCGAGCCGGAGCGGCCGCCGTTCGAGACCCTGATCGGCGACTGGCTGCCGCTGACGTACGCGCTGAACGCGGTCAACCGGAGCATGGGCCGGGGCGACCTGTACCCGTTCACGCTGGCGCCGACGGTGATCGACAAGCTGAGCTTCGTCCACGAGCGGGTCAGCCTGGTCGGGGGCGACGGCGGGTCGGCTGCGAGCCGTCGGCCGGCGGTGGGCGGATTGGTTTCCTGAGGCCGGCGGGCCGCGGGCGCCGGGCGGGGGCGAGCGTGCGGTCACCGGGGCGGGGCGGGGGTCGAGCGTACGTGCGGTCCGCCGGGGCGGGGAGCGGGGGTCGAGCGTACGTGCGGTCCGCGGGGGGCGGGGGCGGGCGTCGAGCGTGCGTGCAGTCCAAACGGGGCGGGTACTGGACGGTCCAGTACCGGGGGCCCGCGGAGGCCGACAGTACTCATCGGTTCTCCGCCAGTACTCATCGGTTTTCCGCCAGTACTGGACGGTCCAGTACCGGGGTCCACGAATTTCGAAGAAGACGGCCGCCCCCCTGCGCGGGACGGCTCGGGTCCGGGCCCGACCAGCCCAACCCAACCCACTGCGGGCGTCCTCACCCCTCCGGCGGAGTCGGCGGTCGCGCTCGCTTGGCCACGTACATGGCCCGGTCAGCGTCGGCGAGGTAGTCGGCCGTCGAGCGATCGTCGCGGCCGTCGAAGACCACCACGCCGATGCTCGCCGAGACGCCACCGGTGATCCCCTGCCGGCGGACGAGATCCGCCAGATCGCGGGCGAGCGTCTGGGCCTCCGGCTCACCGCCCTCGGTCATCAGCACGGCGAACTCGTCGCCGCCCAGCCGTCCGACGACGTCGCTCTCCCGAACCCGCCCCTCCAGCACGCGGGCCACCCCGATCAGCACCTGGTCGCCGGCGTCGTGTCCGAGCCGGTCGTTGACGTCCTTGAAATGGTCGAGGTCGATCATCAAGCATCAGGATCGCGTACTCCTCGACGGCCTCGACGA
>DATAUX010000044.1:0-3564 GCA_036268015.1 Solirubrobacteraceae bacterium
AAACGAGCGCAAGATCGCCGCCGGGATCGACCGGGCCCGGGCGGCCGGCGCCCAGCTCGTCCTCTTTCCCGAGCTTGCGATCACCGGCTATCCGCCGGAGGATCTCCTGCTCAAGGACCACTTCCTCCGGGACGCGGCCGCCGCCGTCGACCGCCTCGCGCTGCTGGCCGACCGGATCGTCGTGATCGTCGGGTTTCCCGAGCCGGCCGACGCCGTCTACAACTCGGCAGCCGTCCTCGCCGCCGGCCGCGTGCGGGCGATCCACCGCAAGGTCCACCTCCCGAACTACGGCGTCTTCGACGAGCGTCGTTACTTCGCCGCCGGGTCCGGATGCGACGTGATCGACCTCGGCCCGCACCGGATCGGCCTCACCGTATGCGAGGACGTCTGGCAGCCCGGCCCGCCCGCCAGCACGCAGGCCCTCGGCGGCGCCAGCCTGATCATCAACCTGTCGGCCTCGCCCTACCACGCCGGCAAGGGCCTCCAGCGAGAGCTGCTGTTCGGCCGCAGGGCCCGCGAGGACCGGGCCGCGTTCGCCTTCTGCGGCCTCGTCGGCGGCCAGGACGAGCTCGTCTTCGACGGCCACTCGTTCGTCCTCGACCCGACCGGCAAGGTTCTCGCCAGGGCCGGCCAGTTCGACGAGGAGCTGCTCGTCTGCGAGCTCGACCTCGCCACGCCCGGCGCGACGGCCGGCGATCCGGGCCCCGGGCCTCGCCGGCCGCGGGCGGGCGAGCCTGCGGCCCCGGCCGACCTCCTCGCCGCGATCGACCTCCCCCCCACGCTCGGCCCGCCGCCACCGCTCCGAAAAGCAACGATCAGCGAGCCGATCGAGGCCGAGATCCTTGCCGCCCTCGGGCTCGGCCTGCGCGACTACGTCGAGAAGAACGGCTTCGTCCATGTCGTGCTCGGCCTCTCCGGCGGGATCGACTCGGCCCTCGTCGCCGCGATCGCCGTCGACGCGCTCGGCGCCGATCGGGTCACCTGCGTCGTGATGCCTTCGCCCTACTCCTCGACCCGGACGCAGGCCGACGCCCGCGAGCTCGCCCGGTCGCTCGGGGTCGAGCTGCTCGACCTGGAGATCGCCCCGGCGATGGACGTCTACGACGCGACGCTCGCCCCGATCTTCGCCGGCCGGCCGGCCGACCTGGCCGAGGAGAACATCCAGGCCCGGATCCGCGGGAACCTGCTGATGGCCCTGTCGAACAAGTTCGGCTGGCTCGTCCTGACGACCGGCAACAAGTCGGAGATGTCGGTCGGCTACTCGACCCTCTACGGCGACTCCGCCGGCGGCTTCGCCGTGATCAAGGACTGCGAGAAGACGCTCGTCTACCGGCTCGCCCGCCACCGCGGCGGGATCCCCCCGGCGATCCTCGACCGGCCGCCGTCGGCCGAGCTCCGCGCCGACCAGCGCGACGACGACACCCTGCCCGGCTACGACGTCCTCGACGCGATCCTCCGCGGCTACGTCGAGGACGTCCTCGGCCGCGACGAGCTGATCGAGCGCGGCCTGCCCGAGGCCGACGTCGACCTCGTGATCCGCCTCGTCGACGCCGCCGAGTACAAGCGCCGCCAGGCGCCCCCCGGGATCAAGGTCACCGAGCGGGCCTTCGGCCGCGACCGGCGCATGCCGATCACCAACCGCTACCGCGGCTGACCCCGGGCCTCCGGCGGGCCGTCGGGTCAGCGGGGCGCGCGGACGGCGATCGTCACGCGCGACGTCGCGCACAGACGGGCGTCGTCGTCGGTGATCTCGACGTCCCAGACCCATGTCGTCCTGCCTCTGTGAAGCGGCCGCGCCCGCGCGTGGACGGTGCCCGCCGTGATCGACCGCAGGAACGTCGTGTTGTTCGACATCCCCATCGCCGTCAGGCCCTGCTTGAGCACTTCGACCGCCGTCCCGATCGACGCCAGCGACTCCGCGATCGACGCGTACACGCCGCCGTGGACGAGGCCGAACGGCTGGCGGACCTCGTCGCGGACGGCGACCTGCCCGCGAACCTCGTCCGAGCTGACGTCGAGCAGCTCCAGGCCGTAGAGCGCATCGAACCCCTTCGGCACGAACGCCGGGATCTCCATCTCGCCAGACTATGCGATCTCGACCCGCCCTCCAGGCCGGGCTCCCCGGCCCGCCGGCGACCGTCGTTGCAAGTCTGCGTGCACCAGAAGGAGCACGCTTGCGCTTGCCGATGGGCCACCCTACGCTCTTGCACCGAACAGCTTTGCATCTACCCCGGAGCGACGAGGTGAGCGCCAGATGAAGACGCAACGTGCCGAGCGGCTGAGGACCACAGTCGACTTTCTTCCCCCCGAGACCAAGCGAGCGATGCTCGACGGGCTCGAGCGGAACCGCATCATCACAGGCGCGAACACCGATCGCCGGGGCGGCATGTGCCCGATGATCGCGGCCGATCGCAACGCCTTCCAGTCCGGCCCGATGGCCGACATCTTCGCCGCCGTCTGGGACAGCTACAACGGCGCGTGCATCCTCAATCGCCGTGACGCCAGCGAGCGCGACCTCCGCACCCTCAAGACGATGCTCGAGACCAGCCTCGCCAACAGCCCGCAGTTCTCGAGCGAGCTCGGCCAGGCCTGGCTCGACTATCACCTCGAGACCGGACCCGAGGCCGCCGGCCCCGGGATCGACTTCGGTCAGGAGCTGACCGCCGCGCTCGAGTCATCCGAGCCCGAGGCCGGATCCGTCGACGCGGTCTCCCCCGCCGCTCCCAGCAGCGCTCCGGCGCCGGCTCCCACCGCCGCCCCGCGCCAGCGGCGGATCGAGTTGGTGTACGACGGCGGCCCGCTTCCCCGGGTCCCGGCAGCCGCACCCGCGGACCCGATCGCCGCCGCCCGGCCCGCCCGGCCGGAGACGACCCCCGTCCCGATGAACTCCACCTATGAGCCCTACGCCGTCGCCGCGCCGAAGCGACGCGTGCCCCTGACGCCGCGGTCCGTCGACGCCCCGCCCCAGACCAGGGCCGCCCGTCACGCCGCGCTGACCACCGAGTCCGCCGACCGAGCCCGGGCCCGCGCGGTGATCGCCAACCAGGCGGCGACCCTCAAGTCCCGGGAGTGGCCGCGCTCAGCCGCCCAGCCGGCAGCCCCGGTCGACGCGACCAGGTCCCACGCGCCGGCCACGCCGCTCGAGGCGCCCGCGATCCGGCAGGCCGCGATTCCGCAGTTGCGGACCGCCGCGCCCGCCCCGGCCGGCGGCACCCAGGCCGACCTGGGCCGTGGCCGTGCGCACGAGCACAGCGAGCAGAGCGCCGAGGGCCGGACCGGCTGGTCATGGCTGCCGCCGATGCGCTCCTACGACGACCACGACGACGCTGGTGCCCAGAGCACCGGCGGGCTCCCGGCCGGGCCCACCAGCCCGGCCCCCGAGGTCCAGCCGTCCGAGGACCAGCGCAGCTCGATCCGGATCTAGCCAGGGCGCGGGAAGCGCGTTCGACGCAGCAGGGGCCCCGGCATTGCCGGGGCCCTTTGCGTTGGTTGGGGAGGGAGCGACCTCGGTCGGGGCGCCGCGGGGCGGGCGTGGGTGGGTGGGTGGGTGGGTGGGTGGTCTCC
>DATAUX010000045.1:0-7235 GCA_036268015.1 Solirubrobacteraceae bacterium
CTCGGCCGGCGCGCGCATCAGATCGCGGCGATGAAGCGGTCGAACAGGTGGAGGGCGTCGTGTGGCCCCGGCCCGGCCTCCGGGTGGTACTGGACGGTCGAGCCCTGGACGTCGCGCAGGGCGAGGCCCTCGACGGTCCGGTCGTACAGGTTCAGGTGGGTCAGCTCGGCCCGGCCGAAGTCGGTCTCCCACGCGACCGGCTCGTCGCCCGGGATCGTCCTCGCCCCGTCGGGCCCGAGCACCGCGAACCCGTGGTTCTGGCTGGTGATCTCGATCCGGCCGGTCTCGAGGTCCTTGACCGGGTGGTTGGCTCCCCGGTGGCCGAACGGCAGCTTGTAGGTCTCGAGTCCGACCGCCCGGCAGAGGACCTGGTGGCCGAGGCAGATCCCGAAGACCGGCTTGCGGCCGAGCATCAGGCGGACCTGGTCGACGATGTAGTCGAGGGCGGCCGGGTCGCCCGGCCCGTTGGCGAGGAAGACGGCGTCCGGGTCGCGGTCGAGGATCGTCTGGGCGTCGGTCGCGCACGGGAACATCAGCAGGCGGGCGCCGCGCGACCGGAGGTTGTCGAGGATCGACCGCTTGACGCCGGTGTCGATCACCGCGACCGTCGGACCCGACCCGTCGGCGGACGTCGGCTCGAGCACGGTGACCTCGGTCGGGCTGACCTCGCGGGCGAGGTCGTAGCCGACCATCGACGTCTCGGCCCGGATCAGGTCGAGGGCGTCCGCGGGCGGGATCTCGTCGCCGAAGATGCCGCCGCGCATCGCGCCGAGGTCGCGGATGTGGCGGACGAGCGCGCGCGTGTCGAGGCCGGTGATCCCCGGAACGCCGCGGTCGCCGAGCCAGTCGAGCCAGCCGGCGTCGGACCCGTGGGTGTCGGTGTGGTTGCGGGCGTCGCGCATGACGACTCCCCGGGCATGGACCCGATCGGATTCCATCGCCCGGCCGGAGACCCCGTAGTTGCCGATGTGGGGATACGTGAAGACGATCAGCTGGCCGGCGTAGCTCGGGTCGGTGACCGACTCCTGGTAGCCGGTCATCGACGTGTTGAAGACGACTTCGCCGGTGACGTGCCCCGCGCCGCCGCACCCTTCCCCGTCGAGGTGGGTGCCATCCTCGAGCAGGACGTAGCTCATCTGTTCATTCCTTCCTGGCCTCTCGGGACCGGGTTAAAGGATTCGGCGCTCGACTCTAGCAACGTCCACAGACGGCTCGCCGGGTGCGCCGGGGATCGCCGGCATCGGCGAGAATCGGGGCGAGCACGACAACAATCGGAGGCACAGCCGTTGAACACAGGACTTCTCAAATCGTCCCTCACCTGCGTCGTCGGGGCCTTCGCCCTGGCCGGGTGCGGGTCATCGAGCTCGACCTCCACCCCGAGCACGACTCCGGCTCCGGTCGTCACGCCCGGCGCGACGACGCCCGGCCCGGCCACGAAGCCGACCCCGGCCACGACGCCGACGGTTCCCTCGCCGACGGCGAGCGTCAAGTCGGCCGGCGGGTCGAAGGTCACGCTCCAGGCGGCCGCGAACGGGTCGTTGATGTTCGACCAGACGTCGCTGAAGGCGTCGGCCGGGACGGTGACGATCGACTTCGAGAACTCGTCGTCGACGCCGCACAACGTGACGGTCACAGACTCGTCGAACAAGATCCTCGGAGCGACGCCGAGCTTCACGAGCGGCAGCAGGACCCTGGTCCTGAAGCTGGCGAAGGGGACCTACACGTACTACTGCTCGGTTCCCGGGCACGAGGCGGCCGGGATGAAGGGGACCCTGACGGTCAGCTGACCGTTGGGGCCAGGGGCGGGGCGCCGCGGGCGGTGGGGCCGGGCGGGCGCGGGGTGCGGGGCCGGGCGCGCTGCGGGCTGCGGGCGGGGGATGCGACGTGCGCCCTCCCTGCTGGGTGCGCGTGCTCCGCGTTCCTTTGGCCGTGACGTACGAAATGCGACAGACGCCCGGGCTCGTGTGCGGGCGAAGGCGAGCAGTGCGCGTTGTTTTCGGCGGCACGTATGAAACACGACAAAACGTCGAGCGCCCGAAGGACGGCGCGGTCGCTACAGACGGCGCGTCGTCTCGGCGGGAGCGACAGCCGGGCGGCCCGATCCCGGCGTGGAAGCCGACCCGTTGGCGTCGGGGACCGCGGCCGGGCCCGGAACCGAAGCCGGAGCTGGCGGCCGGCCGCGATCGAAGCGGACGAGGACGGGGTCGCCGCGCTCGGGGAAGGGAACCTCGATCGTGTCGAAGTCGCGGGGGACGACCGTCTCGGGAAACACGAGCCGGGCCTCGTCGCGGAGCTCGGGCCCGGCGTACCGGGCGGAGATGTGGGTCAGGGCGAGCAGGCCGACGTCGGCGTCGGCGGCGAGGATCGCGGCCTGGCGGGCCGTCGTATGGCGGGTCATCCGGGCCCGGTCGCGGTCGTCCTCGGTGAAGGTCGCCTCATGGACGAGCAGGTCGGCGCGGTCGGCGGCTTCGGCGACCGCCTGACACGGGGACGTGTCGCCGGAGATCACGACGCGGCGGCCGTCGCGCTCGACGCCGTTCACCTGGTCGGGCCGGACGCCGTCGACCGTCTCGCCCCGCTGAAGGCGGCCGAAGTCCGGACCCGGCCGGACGCCCAGCCGAGTGGCGAGCTCGACGTCGAAGCGGCCGGGACGGGGATCCTCGACGAGGGCATAGCCGTAGGCGAGACCCCGGTGGGTGACGGCGAACGGCGCGATCGCGAGGTCGCCGCGGCGGATCTCCTGGTCGGGTTCGAGCTCGACGATCCCGAGCTCGTAGCCGACCCGGCCGTAGACGCGGCGCATCGCGCCCATCAGGTCGGCGAGCCCGGGCGGCCCGTAGACGGTGAGCGGCCGGTCGCGGTCGCGGAGGTCGAAGGACTTCACCATCCCCGGGAGCCCGAGCCAGTGGTCGAGGTGGTGGTGGGTCAGGAAGATCTCGGTGATGTCGGGTAGGCCGATGCTCCGCACGAGCTGGCGCTGGGTGCCCTCGCCGCAGTCGAAGAGGATCCGCTCGGCCCCCCGGCGGACGACCAGGGCCGGCAGCCCCCGCCGGGCGCTGGGCACCGATCCGGCGGTGCCGGCGAAGAAGACCGAGAGCTCCATGCCGCCGAGCGTAGCGAGGTCCCCAGCGGCCGCGGCCTGCCGGACGTCGAATAAGCTCCGGTTGCGACCGGCGTTTCGACGCCGGCCGCCTGACCAGCGCCCGTAGCTCAGTGGATAGAGCGCTCGCCTCCGGAGCGAGAGGTCGGCCGTTCGAATCGGCCCGGGCGCGCTCTTGAAGTTCCGTGTGTCCGGACCGCCCGGACCAGTCGGTCGATGGTCCGCACGACTCCGATGCGGTCGAGCGGCGGACGGAGCGCTCACGTCGCAACCTGGCTCGCATCCACCCCCACGCCCCGCGCCCGCTCGACGCGTCCGGCCCGGCTTCGACGTCCGGTCGGCCACAGCCGACCGGGGCTGGTGTAGCCTCGGCCCAATGCGGGGTTTCGCTCTCCGGGGACTCGTCGTGATGGCCGTGGCCGGCTCGCCCGCCTTCGCGTCGACCGCAGGCGCGTCGGCCAGGCTGGCGTGCGCCAGCGTGAGCCACACGGTTGCCCATACCGGCGGCCGGGCTCACGCCGCGCTGAACAACCTGATCGCGGTCGACGTCTCGTGCACGACGGCTCGCTCGGTCGCCAGGACGTTCCTCGTCTCCGGGAAGCCGCCACCCCACTGGCACGCGAGCTCGAAGACCCTGGTCACGCACACCGGCGGCCAGGCCAACACAGTCAGCCAGGAGACGTTCACCCGCGGTTCGGCGCGGGTGACCGGCGACATCGCCAACTGACGAGGCGTGATCCCGATTAACCGACAGTCACGTCTCACACCTGGCGCCTCCCCGCCGGTTCGGTAAGACGGTGGTCAGGAGTCAGTACACGCCCGCCCAAATCAGCCACAACATTCACAACATTCACAGAACGTGACGCCAGCCGACTTGGCCGACTTGCACAATGCGCTAGGGTTGTAACTTCCGTAGGCAGGCGCGGGACTCACCGAGCCTCGCAAGCCTGACCGTTAAGGGGGCTCCGTGGCCAACCTACCGTCAGTAGATCGTCCGGCGCCCAACGGCACGCGATCCGGCGAGAGCCGGACGGGAGTGGCGCGACCACGGGAGCGCTGCGACCAGAGTGCGTCGCCGTGCACACCAACCCCTGCCGCAACCGGCACGTCCGCCGACGACGCCTCTGAACGGCCGCCGTCCGCCGCGGATCCCAGGCGTTCACAGGCCGCCGCCCGGCACCGGACGGCGGCGGTCGATCGGCCCGTCACCGACCCTGCGCCCCCGGGCAGCTCCCGTCGCGTCTACTCCGGTCAGCACACGCGGACCGCGGGTGACTGGGTGCGCCAGGGCTGGCAGCCCCACCACGCGCGCCAGCTCGCCGCGGCAGGTCACCGCGCCGGCCAGGTGCTCGTCATCGACGAGTCCGGTGTCACCCCCCTTACGCATTACCCCTACCACACCCGCGGCGGCTTCGACTGGGGTCATTCGGGCGCGGGACCGGCAGACCTCGCCCGGTGCATTCTGCTCGATCACTACGCCGTCCAACCGGTTCGATCCGGCCGCCTCTACCCACCCGCGCACTCGGAGCTGCCCGTCCGCTACGAGGACTTCAAGCACGACGTGATCTCCCGCCTCCCCCGGGGTCAGGACTGGTCGCTCACGAGCGACCAGATCGACGCGTGGGCCCACGGGATGGCCCACGGCAGACGGTAGTGCCTCAGACGCCGCGCCTGACCTTTGGGCACGGCCTCCGGCGCTCGGACGACGCTGGCCGTCGGCCGGACCCGGGACTTTCGTCTACGTCGCGGCGGCCGCGATCGCAGCCGCGTAGTCGGGTTCGGTCATCTGGTCGGCCACGTACTCCGCGTACGTCACGATCCGATCCGCGTCGATCACGAAGATCGCCCGCTGGAGGAGGCGCCACTCCTTCAGCAGGACGCCGTAGGCCACACCGAACTCCTCGCTCGCGTGCGCCGACAGGGCCTCGTGCTCGACCCCGTGCTCCGAGCGCCACCGCGCCTGGCCGAACGGCAGGTCCATGCTCACCGTGTAGAGCACGACGTCCTCCGGCAGGTCCGCCCGCAGCTCCTCCCACCGGCGGGTCTCCCGGTGGCAGACCGGCGTGTCCAGCGAGTTGATCACGTTGATCACCCGGACCCGCCCGGCCGACTCGGCCAGGCTGACGACTCGCATCGTCTCCGCCTCCGGGTCGAAGCACTCCAGGCCGAAGTCCGGCGCCCCGTCCCCGGCCGCCAGCTGCCGCCCGACCACCGTCAGTTGCTCGTCGAGCTCGAACGCCTCTCCCCTGCGCTCGGGTATCTCCTGCGCCGACGCTTCCATCGTCCTCCGACCCTCGCCGATATGTGCCCGCCCGATCTTGCACGCCCGGCACGCGTCTGTCCAGTCCTGCCGGCCCGGCCCACGCCGGACGGCCCGGCTACTTCCCGTTCCGTCGTTTCTTGGCCCGGACCGCCGGAACGCCCGGCGCGTCGTCGGCCGGGAGCTCGCCTGCCGCGACCCGACCCAGCTCGCCCGCCGCCGCCGGTCCCAGCTCCCCGGCCTTCGGCGTGGCCCCGTTCGCCGCCGCACCCGTCGAATCCGGCTTCGGACCCAGCGCCTCGAGCACCGGCCGCATCATGTCGATCGGCATCGGGAAGACGATCGTCGAGTTCTGCTGACCCCCGATCTCACCCAGCGTCTGGAGGTACCGCAGCTGGATCGTCACCGGGTTGCGGCTGATCATCTCCGCCGCCTGCGACAGCTTCTCCGCCGCCTGGAACTCCCCCTCCGCGTTGATGATCTTCGCCCGCCGCTCCCGCTCGGCCTCCGCCTGACGCGCGATCGCGTGCTGCATCCGCTCCGGGATCTCGACGTCCTTGATCTCGACCGCCGTCACCTTGATCCCCCACGGCTCGGTCTGCGTGTCGATGATCTGCTGCAGGCTCTCGTTCAGCCGCTCCCGCTCGCCCAGCAGGGTGTCCAGATCCGCGCCACCCAGGATCGACCGCAGCGTCGTCTGCGCGACCTGGAGCGTCGCGTCCCCGAAGCTCTCGACCTCGACGACCGCCTTGTTCGGGTCGACGACCCGGTAGTAGGCGACCGCCGTCACCCGCGCCGGCACGTTGTCGCGCGTGATGACCTCCTGCGGCGGCACCGTCAGCGTGATCGTTCGCAGGCTGATCCGCTCCATCCGGTCGATCCCCGGCACGATCATCACGACGCCCGGACCCCGCTGGTCCATCAGCCGCCCGAGTCGAAACAGGACCCCTCGCTCGTATTCCCGCAGCACCCTCACCGACGCGGCCACCACCGTCCCCCCAAGCACCAGCAGGATCACGAGTGCGACCACGATCCCCGTGATCACAGCAGCAGCTCCCACTCCTCGGCCCGCCGAACCCCCAGCGTCAGGCCGCCCAGCCGCTCGACGACGACCTCGTCGCCCGCCCGCAGCTGCTCGGTGTCCGCCGCCGGCCACGCCTTCCGCGCCCGCCACAGGGCGCCTCCGAGCAGCACGCTTCCCCCCGGCTCGTCCCAGCTGCGGACCACGCCGACCTGGCCGATCATCCCCTCCGCCCCGGTCCGCACCCGCCGCCGGCGGACCGCCGCCCCCTTCGGGACCACCACGACCGCCGCGCCGATCGACGCGACCGCCAGCAGCACGGCGACCCCGACCACCAGCAGCAGGCTGCCGCCGAGGCCGCTGACCGCGAGCGCCGAGCCCCCGACCAGCGCCAGCACGCCCGGCAGGCCGAGCGCGCCGAGCGACGACACGTGGGCCTCCAGCACGACCAGGGTAGCGCCGAGGGCCAGCAGGACTAGTCCGAGCGCCGTCATGGCCAACCGAATGCTACGCCTCACCCGAGCAGTCGCCGCGTCGTGCCCTCCAGGGTCTCCTCCCCATAGCCCATTCCCGGTCCCCCGCTCGTCAGGATCGACAATCCGATCGTCTCCCCGTGGCCCTCGAGCCGCGCCGCCTGGTTGACGATCCCCATGTCCGGCAGCCACCCGCCCTTGAAGAAGACCCGGTAGCGCCCGTCGACGCCCGCCGGGATCCCCCACCGCTGTGACGGATCGATGTTCGACAGCAGCGACCGTGCGTACCCGACGAACTGCTTCGGGATCAGCGAGTCCTGGTCGGCGAAGAAGCGCGCCTGGTCGGCCGGCGAGATCTCCGACAGACCCCACGCCGGGCTC
>DATAUX010000046.1:0-2855 GCA_036268015.1 Solirubrobacteraceae bacterium
GCGGGGGCCGGGCCGGCGGGGGCCGGGCCGGCGTTCGGGGCCGGGGCGGCGGGGGTCGGGCAGGCGCCGATGACGCGGCTGCTTGCGCTGGAGGTCGGGGCGGGCCAGGCGGGAGCGGTCGGCGACCTGATGCGGGCGGCCGGATTCGCGGGGATCGAGACCCGGCGGGACCTGGCGGGCATCGAGCGGGTGGTCGTGGGCCGGCGGTGAGCGCGCTCGCGCGCTGCGTCGGTGCCGGTGGGGTGGTCGTCTTCCCGGCTGACACGGTCTACGGCCTGGGCTGCGACCCGGAGAATGCGGCCGCGGTCGGCCGGCTGTACGAGTTGAAGGGGCGGGCGGGGGACAAGCCGGCGGCGGTGATGTGGGGGACGGTCGACGGGCTGCTGGCCGACGTGGACGACCTTGGCCGGCGTACCCGCCTGGCGGTCGAGCGGCTCCTGCCGGGCCGGGTCACACTGCTCGTCGAGAACCGTCGGGGGCGGTTCCCGCTGGCCGGTGGCCGGCTGCTGGGAGTTCGGGTGCCGTCGGGCGGGCTCGACCTCGAGGGTCCGCTGCTCCAGTCGAGCGCGAACGTCGCGGGTGGGCCGGACGCCCGCCGGCTGGCCGACGTGCCGCGTGCGATTCGGGACGGGGCGGATCTCGTGCTGGACGGTGGCGACCTGCCGGGGGTGCCGTCGACGGTGGTCGACCTGTCGGACTACGAGTCGGCCGGCGCGTGGCGGTTGGTCCGGGTGGGTGCGGTCGGCGCCGAGGACGTCCGCGACCGGCTGGCCGGCCGTGGACGGGCGGGCGACGGATGAGATTCTTCGCCCACGCGGCCGCCGTCCCTGCGATGCTTGGGCCGCGCGCATGAAGATCACGGAGCTCGACGCCCTCTTCGCGTTCATGGTGGCTGCGGTGATCGCGGCGGCTCTGACGCCGCTGACGATGCGACTCGCGATGCGGGTCGGCGCGGTCGACGAGCCGCGGGAGCGGGGCCTGTCGAACCGGCGGACGCCGCTGCTCGGCGGCCTGGCGATCTTCGCCGGCGTGCTCGTCGGCGGCCTGATCTTCCTGCCGGGGACGGCCGAGTGGCACGGTGTCCTGGCGGCGGCCGGGATCATCACGGGGGTCGGCGCGCTGGACGACCGGTTCGACCTGCCGCCGGGAGTCAAGCTCGGCGGCCAGCTGGTCGCGGCGATCGTGGCCGTGCGGGCGGGGATCGTCGTCCATTCGATCACGCTGCCATTCGTCGGCGCCCTGAGCTTCCCGAACGCCGGCGGCACGCTGACGGTGATCGGCCTGGTCGGGCTGATGAACATCGTCAACTTCTCCGACGGGGTCGACGGCCTGGCTGCCGGGATCTGCGCGATCATCGCGGGGACCCTGGCGGTGATCGCCTTCGACCTGCATCGGGGGGCGCCGGGCGGCGTGATCGCCGCGCTCACGGCGGGGGCGGCGCTCGGCTTCCTGATCCACAACTTCCATCCGGCGTCGAGCTTCATGGGCGACTGTGGGTCGAACCTGCTCGGCCTGCTGATGGGCGTGGCGGCGGTCGAGGGAAGCGTCAAGACGACGGCGGTCGTCTCGTTTGCCGTGCCGCTGATCCTGTTGACGGTGCCGTTTCTCGACACGACGTTCGTCGTCCTCAAGCGGATCAAGTACCACCAGCCGTTCTACCAGCCGGATGCCGAGCACTTCCACCACCGGATGGCGCGGATCGGGTTCAGTCAGCGGCAGACGGTGCTCTACCTGTACGCGTGGACGTTGATGCTCGCCGGGCTGGCCCTGGCCCTGCGGTTCGTCCCGTACTCCGACCACCACGGGCATCTGCACACGGGCTGGTCGCTGGTGATGGGCGGGCTCGGCCTGGTCGTCGGGGCGGCCAGCGTCTACCTGATCTACGTCCTCGAGATCCTCAAGTTCAAGCGGCTGGCGACGCTCCGCCAGCGGCGCCTGGCACCCGACGCGACCGACGCGGAGATCGACGCGTCGGTCGTCGAGAGCCTGGAGACCGGCGAGTTCGATGTCGTCCAGACGAGCGAGGCGGCGGGGCGGGGCGGGGCGGCCAAGGCGGTCCGCCGGACGCGGGCCGTGCCCGAGGACGGGCCGTCGGGTCGGAGCACCTGAGCGACGGTCGGGCCGGGGCCGGGCGGCTCGGGCTGGGCGGCGGGCTTCGGGCACCGGCGGCGTGACCGGGTCGTCGGTAGGTGTCGGGACTGACGTGATCGGGTCGGCGCGAGTCGGGCTGCGCGGGGACCGATCGGGGACCTTCTGCGCGAACACCATCAGTACTGGACCGTCCAGTACCCGTGGAGTACTCCCCGGTACTCGGCCAGTACTGGACCGTCCAGTACCCGCGGGCCGAGGGCCGACGCGATCCTGCTCCGCGAACACGATCAGTACTGGACCGTCCAGTACCCGGGCGATACGACCGCTCGCCGGGGGACGACTAGCCGACGACCGGGTAGGCGAGCGGGAGGCGAGTGGCGATCAGGTAGGCGCAGAAGACGAGCGTCGCCGCCCGCAGCCGCCGGTCGTCGGTCAGGGCGGCGGGCAGCAGCGCCCAGAGCGCATACCAGGGCAGCAGCCAGGCGGTCGCGCAGAGCAGGCCGAGCGTGGTCCACCCGTACGCCTCGAGCCAGCGGCCGGCATTGCGCCAGGCGTGCGCCAGGCAGACGATCGCCACCCCGGCGAAGGCGACGTCGAAGGCGCCCCGCACGGTCGAGTCGTAGCTCCCGAGCCCGAGCAGGCGAGAGACGAACGACGGGACGCTGTGGACGGCGACGAGCTGCTGCTGGCCGCGGAGCGAGCCGACGATTCCGGAGACCTGGCCGCCGAAGCCGATCAGGGTGACGAGCAGGACCGCGGAGATC
>DATAUX010000047.1:0-5075 GCA_036268015.1 Solirubrobacteraceae bacterium
CGCGGCGATCGTCAGTCCGCCGACCGCCGGGCCGATGATCCCGGTGAGCTGGACGGCTCCGAAGTTGAAGGCGAGCGCCGAGCGGAGCCGGTCGCCGACGAGCCCGGGAATGATCGACGACTGGGCGGTGAGTTGGAGCGAGGACCCACCGGCGAGCAGGCCGGCAAGGACGAATACGAGGATCACCGGCGGATGGCCGGCGAACGTGATCAGGGCGAGTGCGCCGGCGGCGAGGATCGTGTCGACCTGGGCTGCCAGCAGCAGCAGCCGCCGGTCGATCCGGTCGGCGATCGCCCCGCCGAGCAGGGAGACGACGACCATCGGGCCGAGCTCGGCCGCGCCGAGCAGGCCGACGAGGCCGGCCGAGTGGGTCAGGACGAAGACCTGGTACGGGACGGCGACGAGCGCGGCCTGCGTCCCGAGGCCGGAGAGGACCTGGCCGATCGCGAGCAGACGGAATTCGCGAGACGCGCGGAGGGCGTCGAGGTTGATCGCAAGCCGACGCATCCAGCGCGGATGCTTTCAGTCCGCGCCCGTGCGGGCGGCGCGACCGGGGCGTCGGGAGCGTCCAAGGACGCGGTAGGGGTCTTCCATCCAGACCGCGCTCAACGTCTCAAGCGCTGGAACCCTTCGAGCGGTGTCAACCGCCGGCTGGCCGGTATCGGCGCCGTCGGCTCACAGCAATCAGCTGCGTCGAGCGGTCAGGCGGGTGGACCGGTGCCGAGCTCGACGGTCGCCGAGTGGGACTGGCCATCGGCGTCGACCCATCCGATGCTGACCGACTGGCCGGGCTTGAGCCCGACGATCAGCTTGGTGAGGGCACCGGCCGAGTCGACGGTCTGACCGTCGAGCGACGTGATCGTGTCGCCGCGCGCCAGACCGGCCTTCTCGGCGGCCTGGCCGGTCTCGACTCCGGCGACCGCCGCACCCGGCGTGGTCGAGGCCGACGAGCCACCGGCATATCCGCCACCGTACCCACCGCCGCCGAAGCCGCCCTGACCGGTCTGGGCGCCTGCAGACGAGATGTACACGCCGAGCAGGGCAGTCGGCCCGACGTGGACGGTCGCGGACCCCTGACCGGACTCGATCTGGCTGGCGAGCGAGAGGGCCTGGTTGATCGGGATCGCGAAGCCCTGGCTGGCTCCGGCCCCACCCCGGAAGGAGAATCCCTCGGATGCGGCGGTGTCGACGCCGATCACCTCGCCCGAGCTGTTCACGAGGGACCCGCCGGAGTCACCGGGCTGGACGTCGGCGTTGGTCTGGATCAGACCGGTCAGCTTCTCGCTCGACCCGTCGAGGTCGTCGCCGGCGGTGATCGACTGGTTGAGGGCGGTGATCGATCCGGCGGCCGTGCTCGGCGTCCCGCCGGTTCCGCCGGCGTTGCCGATCGCGACGATCGGGTCGCCGGTCGCCGCGGTGGACGAGTCGCCGATCTTGGCGGTCTGAAGTCCGGAGGCGCCCTGGAGCTGGAGCACGGCGATGTCGTCAGTGCTGTCGTAGCCGACGACCGTCGCCGGGTAGGTCTTCCCGTTACCGACGTCGGTGACGCTGATCGACGTCGCGAGGTCGACGACGTGGTTGTTCGTGAGGACCTCGCCGGTCGCCGTCAGGACGATGCCGGTGCCGGCGCCCTTGGCGTCCTCGGACTGGAAGGTGGAGTTGATGTCGACGAGGGCGGGGTCGACCTTCGAGGCGATCGACTCGGCGTTGGCCGGGCCGCCGGTACCGGTGCCCGACGACGAGCCGGCCGAGCTTCCGGAGCCAGCCGACGGAGAGCCCGACCCACCGGACGACGCCGATCCGGACGAGAAGGATCCGCCGCCGTAGTAGCTTCCGGCGCCGCCGGACGCAGAGCCGGGGATCGCCGGGCTGGCGATCGACGGCTGCTGGGCCACGCCGTTCTCGGCGAGCGTGGCGGCCGGGTTCGACGGACTCCAGATGTCGTGGCCGATCGCGACTCCGGCGAGCACGGCGAAGGCGACCAGGAGGCCGGCGGCGGCAGCCGGAAAACGGCGGCCGGACGGGCGCGGGCCAGCCGGGGGCCGGCGGGGCGGGGGCGGCGGAGAGACGGGGGCCATCGGGGTCGTCTCGGGGGAGGTCGGCGTTTCACGCCGGGGACGCCAGAGCTCCGGGACCGTCTCGTCTTCTTCATACAGCCCGCTCACTGGGACTCCCTTCCTGGCCTCTCAGCCGATGGTCTGCTCGACCACCAGTAAAGGCCCACTTGATAAAGACATCACGAGACATGCCTGAAGATTCCCTAAGAGTCCAATCGGCCGGGGGTAGCAATCGATGAAGATCGTCACTTGGAACGTCAACTCGCTGGCCGTCCGCCTGCCGCGGGTGGTCGAGTTCGTCGGCCTTCACGAGCCGGACATAGTCTGCCTCCAGGAGACGAAGTGCGAGGCGGCGGCATTCCCCGTGGAGGAGCTCGCGGCCGCCGGGTACCGGGGCGTCCAGCACAGCGCCGGGCGATGGGCGGGGGTGGCGATCCTCGCCCGTGACGACCGGTCGCTCACCGCCGGGGCGAGCGGGCTTGCCGGCGAGGTCCGGACGGAGGAGGCGCGTTGGGTGGAGGCGACGGTCGACGGACTCCGCGTCGCGTCGGCGTACGTGCCCAACGGCCGGGCGCTCGACACGCCGACGTTTGCGGAGAAGCTCGCCTTCTTCGATGCGATGCAGGCACGGGTCGCGGAGCTGAGGGCGGCCGGCGAGCAGATCGTCGTGACCGGCGACCTCAACGTGACGCGCGACGATCGCGACGTCTGGGATCCGGCGGCGTTCGTCGGGTCGACGCATGTCACGCCGGACGAGCGGGCGCGGCTGGAGGGCGTCCTCGAGGCGGGCGACCTGGTCGACGCGTACCGGGACGTCCATCCCGACGATCAGCAGTTCACGTGGTGGGACTACCGGCAGGGCCACTTTCACCGGGGGATGGGCCTGCGCATCGACTACATCCTGGTCAGCCGGTCCTTGGCCGGGCGGATCGGTCAGGCGGGCATCGAGCGGGACTTCCGAAAGGGGACGAAACCGTCGGACCACGCGCCGCTGGTCGCCGTGCTCGACTGAGACCGGACTGCGGTGGGGCGCCGTGCTCGACTGAGGCCGGTCTGCGGTGGTCGTCGCTACGCGCGGGGCGTGGCCGAGGCGTCGGCGGCCTGGAGGACTCGCGGACGCGAGGCGTCCGAGAACTCGGTGACCTCGCCGGTGACGAGGAAGGCGGCGTGCTCGGCGATGTCGACGGCGTTGTCGGCGATCCGCTCGATGCTGCGACCGATCAGCATCTGGCGCATCATCACGTCCCGCTCGAGTTCGGTGCCGTCGGTTCGCACGGTCGTCGCGAAGACCTGACGGTTGAGCAGGTTGATCGCGGCATCGTCGTCGGCGACCTCGCGGGCGAGCGCGAGGCTCCGGTCGCACAGGGCACGCGTTGCCTTGGTCAACTGGGCGCCGGCGAGCGTCGCCATGCGAACGAGCTTGCCGGCGGTCTCCTCGATCACGGGAACGCGAGGGTCGGTCTCCATCAACTGGGCCGTGATCAGGACGAACTGGTTGGCGATCAGGCCCTGGTGATGGGTGATGTGCATCAGCGCGGTGATCAGGCGGAGGTCGCCGGCGACCGGGCCGTGGAGGGCGATCGCGTTGAGCAGTTCGGCGTCGGACTCGAAGGCACCGTCCTTGAGGCGCTGGGCGTTGACCTCGATCAGCGAAGGGGTCGGCTCCGTCGTGTCGGCGACGACGCCGGCCAGGGCGGCGACCGTCGCGCTGGCGAGCATCAGATCGTTCGTGATCTGATGCTCGATCTCACCGACGAGATCCTGCAGGGCACCGCTCATCGGTCCATTAGTACACGATCGGGATCGGCTTTACTGCGTCATTGTCCGGATGATCACAAGGTCTCCGGCTGACGGCAGGGTCCGGAGCTGCGGCGAGCTCGGTGCGTCGCCGCTCGAGGGAGCGCGGGTCGGTGTCGTCGTGGGCCGGCCCGATCACTCGCCGGTGGGCGTCGGGAGGTCGTGGGCGACCGCTCGCGAGCGCCCCGGCGTGCTGGGCCCGGCGAGCGTCTGCCCGCCGAGCCGGGGCGGCTCAGCCGCCGAGGAGGATCGCGTTGATGACGATGTTCGTGCTGGACTGCTTGAACGGTCCGACGCCACCGCCGGTGAAGTTGTTCCCGCTCTGGGACGAGTTGACGCCGATCGAGCTGGTCTGGGCGTTGCCGCCGATCAGCACTGTGTTGCCGGTCGCGGCCATCAGCTCGGCGCTGATCGTCGCGTTCGTCGAGTCCTGCTCGAGCATCGGCGTCGTCGCGGAGATCCCGGAGCCGCTGTCGCCGTTCTCGCCGGTCTGGTCGCTGTTCGTGCCGGTCTGGTTGAACTGCGTGAAGGCGGCGTCCGGGCCGTTGGCGATCATCGCGCCGTCGCCGGTCCCCATGGCCTCGGCGTCGCCGCCGACGTTGGTCGAGTTCTGAGCGAGGTCGGGAGCCGCGTCGCCGATCACGGAGTTGTCGCCGCCGGCACCGCCCGTGCCGTTCACGCCGGACTGGGTGCTGTTCGCGCCCTGCTCATTCGCCTGGCCGGTCTGGCCGACGATCGCGATGTCGGCGGCTGCCGGCGACGCAGCGAAGGCGAGACAGACCGCGCTCAGCGAAAGGACAGACAGCTTGCGGCTCATGCGCATACCCCTCCCGGGCCCGGCCCGGATGTTGTTAGTCGTACTCGTGACCCGGCGAGCCGGCTCCGGCGCCCCTCCCGGGGGCGACGGACACGGTAAGCCTATTGACGGCGGCGGCGGCAGAATATCGACAGCTGGGCCGACCCGCTTGTACCTCGTGGCGTCCGGATTATGACGACGGCGCGAGCCGGGGCGCGAGGGGTCGTGGGCCGGGCCGGGGTCGGGGCACCCTCTTCCCGGTGGCCGGCGGAGCGATCGGCGGGGCGGCGGGGGTCGCGCTGCGCGGACGCGGGCGCGGGCACGCGGCGACGGTCGTCCATGCTCGGGCTGCGGGACTCCGGCGAGTACTGGACGGTCCAGTACCGGCCGCAACCCGGTGAGTACTGGACGGTCCAGTACCGGCC
>DATAUX010000048.1:0-2389 GCA_036268015.1 Solirubrobacteraceae bacterium
CGGTCGGGAGCGTCCCCGGGAGGATGCTCAGCACCTCATCGCGCCTCGCCAGAGGCGTCCCGGTCGCCGCGGCTGCCGCGCTCGGCGAGGTGACACCCGGAATCACCTCGGTCGCGTAGTCGCCGGCGAGTCGGTCGTGGAGGTACATGTACGACCCGTAGAAGAACGGATCCCCCTCGCAGAGGACCGCCACCGACCGACCGGCGTCGAGGTGGCCGGAGAGCTCGGCCGCGCTCGCGTCGTAGAAGTCGGCCAGCGCGCCTTCGTAGCCGCCGGGATGGTCGGTCTGCTCGGTCGTCACCGGGTAGGTCATCGGGACCTCGATCGCCAGGGGGCTGATGTACGACGACGCGATCGACCGGGCGATGCTCCGGCCGTGGCGGGCCATCGGGTAGGCGACGACGTCGGCCGCCCGGATCACCCGGCTCGCCTTGACCGTGACCAGCTCCGGGTCGCCCGGGCCGACGCCGACCCCGTAGAGGCGGCCCTGCGGCCCGGGTCCGGGGCGTGTTCCGGCGGTCATTCGTGCTCCGTCGCGAGGGCGTTGACCGCGGCCACGCCGATCGCGCTGCCGCCGCGCCGGCCGTCGACGATCACGTGGTCGAGGCCGGACGGATGATCGGCGAGCGCCCGCTTGGACTCGGCCGCGCCGACGAAGCCGACCGGCGTCCCGATCACCGCGGCCGGACGGCCGGCCCCGCCGTCGACGAGCTCGAGCAGCCGGAAGAGGGCGGTCGGCGCGTTACCGACGACGACGACGGCCCCGTCGAGCCGGTCGCGCCAGAGCTCGAGTGCCGCGGCGGTCCGGGTCGTCGCGAGCTTCCCGGCCAACCCGGCGACCCGGTCGTCGCCCAGCGTGCAGATCACGTCGTTGTTCGCGGGCAGCCGGGAACGGGTGACGCCGGACGCGACCATCATCGTGTCGCAGAGAATCGGTGCGCCGGCCCGGAGGGCCCGGGTCGCGGCCGTGCAGAAGCCGGCCGACGCGTGGATGTCGTCGACCAGGTCGACCATCCCGCACGCGTGGATCATCCGGACGGCGACCCGCGCGAGAACCGGGTCGAGGCCGTCGAGGTTCGCCTCCCGGCGGATCGTCGCGAACGACCGCCGGTAGATCTCGGCCCCGTCGCGCACGTAGCCGGTCATCGGCCGGCCGCCGCCAAGCGGTCGAGGACGTCGGCCGGCGTTGCGACCACCTGCCGTCTCCCGTCGATCCGCACGGCGATCCGGTCGCCTGTCGGCCCGACGGTGATCGACGCGCCGGCCGGCTCACCGCACCGTCGCTCGCAGCCCGACCAGTGCTCGGTCCCGGCCGGCCGGCCGCCGGCGACCCGCCTGGCCGCGAGGCCGCGAACGTCGATCCGCGCGCTGGCGCACGCGCCGACTCCGGCGCACGCGGTCAGCCCGACCCAGCCGGAACCCGGCGAGACGACGAAGCCAAGGCCGGCGAGCCGTCCGAGGACGGCCGGGGACTCGTCGGCCGGAACGTCGACGATCGTGATCGTCTTCCACGGCGAAACCCGAACCGCCCCGGGACCCGGACAGATCTCGGCGAGGCCGTCGAGCTGGGTGGCGCCCAGACGGCCGAGGCGGGCGAGTCCCGATACCGCGTGACGACCGTCGGGCTGCTCTGCCACCCCGACGGGCGAGGCTCGCCGGGCGGGGAGCGGATGCGGCCGGAAGACCCGGCCGCCGAGCCAGCGGGCGATCTCGGCCGGACCGTCCGGGAGATCGCGGACGTGCCAGACGTCGGTCGCACGGTCGGCTCGCAGGTCGACGAAGGCTCGGGCCGCGGCCGCTCCGAGGCTGGCGGCCGCGGCCGACGAGGCGGACAGATCGGTTGGAACACCGGCGAGGACGAGGTCGAACCGGTCGTCGCCGGCGGTCGACGGCACGGCCGCCCGAAGCGCGATGTCGGCGACCGCGGTCCGGCCAATCCGGCTCGCGTCATCGAGCTCGAGGACGAACCGGCCGGGAAGGTCGGCCAGCCGCGGGTCGGCGCAGATCAGACGGTCGAGTTCCCTGACGACCGTGTCGGTCCGGCCCAGGGCTTCCGGATGACGACCGCCAAGCGGGCTGGCGAGGACGTTCCGAACACGATCGTGGGTCGCCGACGGGAGGAGGCCGGCATCCGTGAGGATCCGCTCGAGCTCTCCCCCCACCCCGTCGACCGCGTCGTCGGTCACTTCACCCGACGCCCCGGCCGGCTCGGTGACCAGTCCGCGGATCTGGACGCCGGCGCGGGACGTCAACTCGACGATGTCGCTCCCGAGGCGTCCGGCGTCGGCCAGTGCGCGAAGCTGTCGGGCACCGAGCATTCCGCCGGGCAGCCGGACCCGAGCGAGGCGGCCGTCCGCGGCCGCGTGGAGTCGCAACACCCCCGGACACC
>DATAUX010000049.1:0-16284 GCA_036268015.1 Solirubrobacteraceae bacterium
CGAAGCATTCCCCGACCTCGACGAAGACGTCCGCCAGTCGATCGCCCGGATCAAGGCCAGCCCGTTCATCCCACGCAAGGACTCGGTCCGCGGCTTCGTCTACGACGTCCACACCGGCAAGCTCCACGAGGTCGACGGCCCGGCCGGGGCCGGAGCGTCGAGCGCCGGCGGCGGCCGCTTCGCGCGGGCGCTGGGCTTCGGCGGCTAGCGGGGGAGGCAGGACACAGGTCCCGACTCGTCGCCGGCCCGCCCCGCTCGGGGGCCGGCGACGAGCACCGGCGGCGGGGCGCCCACGACGACAGCCGTCACCCGGGCGAGCCGTGAGGCCCGCCAGTCGTCGCGCAGCATCGCGTAGGTCGCCACGTCACACGGCCGGTCCCCGTGACGGTGGAACGCCCGCAGGACGCCCTCGCGCTCGAAGCCGACCCGCTCGAGCGCGGCCTGCGACCGGCCGTTGCGCAGATCGGCGTACGCGCCGAGCCGCTCGATGCCGAGACTCTCGAACGCGAGCCGGGCGACCAGCGCCTTCGCGTCCCGGTTGACGCCGGTCCCCCAGTGGTCGCGACCGAGCCAGGTCCCGACGACGGCACGGCGGTCGCGGGCGGAGAACTCGCAGAGCAGGGTGATCCCGAGCGGCCGGTCGGTCAGATCGGTGATCGCCAGCTCGAGCGCGACGCCGGAGGCCCGCCGCGCCGGCAGCGTGGCGAGCCAGGCGGCCGGCTCGGACGGGTCGCGGTAGGGCCCCCACGAGAAGTAGCGGGTGACCTCGACGTCGCGCGCCAGGTCGAAGAGCGCGGGCGCGTCGTCCGGCCGGGGATAGCGAAGCGCGATCCGTCGGCCGAGCACGGCGAGCTCCGCCGGCCGGCCGGACGTCGCCGGCTCGGCAGACCCGACCGCCCGCCGGGCCGGCCGCGCGGCGCCGGGCGCCGGCGCGGCCGTCGCGACGTCCGCCGTGCGGGTCCGGCTCACGCGGGAACCGGCTGGCGCAGAGAGCTGCGGACGAGAAACCGTCCGATCAGGGCGTTGCAGACGGCCGGTTGCTCCTCGAACGGCCGGTGGCCGGCGTCGGCGACGACTTCGAGCACGGCGTTCGGCAGCAGCGCGGCCAGCTGCTGGCCGTGATGGGCGGCCAGGACGAGGTCACGAGCTCCGGCGATCACGAGGGCCGGCACATGAACGCCCGGCAGGTCGCTGGTCCCGTCGTGCTCGAGGGCGGCCCACGACGTCCAGATGAAGGCCTCCCGGGCAGCCTTCCACGGGTCGCCGGTGCCCAGCGCCGCCGCCTCGGCCGCGGCGATCCGCCGGTCGACGAGCCCGCTGTTCCAGGCGCCCGCCGCATACGTCGACGTGTAGGCGACCTGGAGGACGTCGCCGAGCGACCCGGCCCGGTCGGCGGCCCACCGCCAGGTCGAGAGCAGGGCGCGAAGCGCCCGGTCCGGCCGAGCCCAGCTGGCCCCGAGCACGATGCTCGCGACCCGGTCCGGATGGTGGATCGCCAGCTGCTGGGCGATCACCCCGCCGAGCGAGCTGCCGACGACGTGGGCGCGGTCGATGCCGCCGGCGTCGAGCACGGCGACCGCGTCGGCGACCAGGCTGCTCAACCGGTACGGACCGCCCGGGGTCGGCGACCCGGGGATGCCGCGGGCGTCGAACCGGGTGACGCGGAAGCTGTGCGCGAGGCTCGAGACCTGCGGATCCCAGACGCCGGCGACGTCGGCGAAGCCGCCGATCAGGAGGACGTCGGGGCCGTCACCGGCCTGGGTGACCCGGAGTCCGAGCGGGTCGGTGATCAGGATCTGTGTACTCATGAGGAGCTCCTTCGGCTGTTGCCGGCGTGGCCCGGCGGGAGACAGGACGGGTCCGTCAGGCCGGCGAACATCGGTCCGTCGCTGTCGATTCGAGCTGGGGCCTTATAAACCTCATAATGCTGATCGACAATACTCCTAATACCGGTCGTGTCAACCGCGGGCGGGCCAGAGCGAAGGAGACCGCGACGAAGATGAGCCTTGGACTGAAGCTGGATGACACCGACCGCGACGGGGCGATCGGCGAGAGCCTGGATGCGGCGGTCGTCGCCCTCGAGCGGGAAGGCGACACCCGGGCGGGGTTCCTGCGCCGCGTCGGGGTGGCCGGCGTGGCGCTCAGCGGCGGGGCGATGCTGAGCGGCCTGGGCGCCGACGTCGCGCTCGCCGCGACCGGCAGCCGGCCGCCAGCGCGCTACGGCCGGGGCGACCTCGGAATCCTCAACTTCGCTCTGACGCTCGAGTATCTCGAGTCGGCCTTCTACCACCAGGCGGCGGTCAACCTGACCGACCTCGAGCCGCAGACGCAGAACTTCCTGGCGGTGGCGGTGTTCGACGAGAACGAGCACGTCAAGAAGGTCCGCTCGACGATCGAACGGCTCGGCGGCAAGCCGGTCGCCAAGCCGAAGTTCGACTTCAACGGGGCGAACACCCTCGTCACGAGCTTCCTCGAGACGGCGTTCGCGCTCGAAAACACCGGCGTCCACGCGTACGCCGGGCAGGCGCCCAACCTCGAGCATCCGGCGGTCGCGGCCACCGCCCTGTCGATCATCACAGTCGAGGCCCGCCACGCCGCATCCGTCGCGACGATCCTCGACTCGCCCGGCTATGCGATCAACCCGAGCGGGGAATTCGACAAGCCGTACACGGCGTCGAAGGTCCTCGCGACGGTCAAGGCGACCGGATTCATCTCGGCTTGACAGGCGTTCTTCATAAGAGCGATGAGAAATATGCGATTATTCTGTCCACGGCGGGTCGCGGAGCCCGCAGACGACCTGATGGGAGTGGCGCGATGAAGAAGAACCTGACCCTCGCCAGCGCAGCCGCGCTGGCCCTGACGCTCGGCGGCGGGGCCGCGGCCGCGCAGGCCAAGTCGACGACGAAGCACCACGCGAGCAGCAAGTCGACCGTCGTCGACCACGCGACCCGGGATATCAGCCCGCTCGACTGGCTTGTCCCCGGCCCGAGCGAGACCTCGGCCCCGGGTCTCGGCCTCGTGACAGATCTGCTCGAGGAGCTGCTCGGCGCCGGCGGGCTGCTCACCGGCGGCTGAGGCCGGCGCCTTCACGGTGCCTCCCGATCCGGGTCGACCCCGGGTCGGGCGGACCGCCGGGCTCGCGCGGGTGGTACACCCAAACGCCGCCCGCCTGGGCTGACGGTCAGGGCGCCGCGGACTCAGCCCGAGCTGGTCGGGGTCAGCCAGCCCTGGGTCAGCCCGAGCGGGTCGGGGACAGCCAGCCCTGGGTCAGCCGGAGCTGGTCGGGGTCAGCCCGAGTTGGGGCTCACCACGACGGGCGACTCGTCCGCCGACCCGCGGGAGCGGCCGGTTGGGGACGAGCCGGCCGAGCTCGAACGCCCAGACGGCGGGCCCGTCCAGCAGACCGACGACGGCCGCCTCCCGGTCACCGCGAGCTGCGGCGACCAGGCCGCGCACGGCCCGGCGGACGCTCCACCAGGCGAGACCGGGCCATCGGCGGCGCGGCAGGGCGCCGGGCCACCGGCGGGCCAGCCAGCCGGCGCCGGCCCCGTGACGGGCGCGTTGGGCGAGCATCCGGGCGACGGTCGGCCGGGCCCGGTGCGTCACGACGGCCGCGTCCCGCCGCTCGAGCGTCCAGCCGGCCGCCCGCAGGAGAAAGCACAGGTCCGCGTCGGCGCCGGAGCGCACCGCCGACTCGAAGCCGCCCACGGCGGCGAAGGCCGCCCGGCGGACGGCGGCGTTGGCGGTCTGGGCGAACGGCCAGTCGGCGTCGGCGAGCGTGATCTCCTGACTCATCGCCGATTTCAGCCAGGCGTACCGCTCGGCGACCGAACCCGGGTCGCCGGTCGGCGGCTCGTCGACCACCGCACCGGCCAGGACGCCGACGCAGTCGGCGGGACTCGGGTCGAAGTACCGGTCGAGCAGATCGAAGGTGACGGAGACGTCGGCGTCGAGGAACAGCAGCCACGGCGCGCTGCCGGCGGCCGCGCCGCGGTTGCGCGCGTGATACGAGGTCTGGAGCTCGCCGGCGCCGACGATCCGCACGCCCCGCAGGGTCCGCGAGACCGACGCGCCGGGGCGGTTGTCGGCGATCGTCGCGGTGTCGCCCGGCCGGAGCCGCAATCCGGCCAGCCGCTCGGCGACCCCGACCAACTGGTCGTCCGATCCGCGGAAGGGCAGCACGACGTCGACGGCCGGTCGGTCGATCGCGCGCTCGGGCCCAGGCGGTCTCGGAGCGGGAACCGGCGGGCTCATCGGCGCTAGGATAGTCAAAGATCACTAGATTAGTGAGATAATGAACAACTTCTTCATTTCGCTCGGCAGGGTGGCTCGTCTGCGCCGCCGGTGGGTCGGACGGACGGCCGGGCTCGTCCTGCTCGCGGCCGCCCCGGCAGCGACGGCGGCCCCGATCGCCGTGACGAGCACCGGCGACGGCGCGACCCCGGCCTGCCCGAGCGCCGATCGCTGCACGCTGCGGGGCGCGCTGAGCGTCGCCGGGCCGGGCGACACGGTGGACGTGCCCGCCGGTACGTACGTCCTGACCCAGGGCGAGCTCAAGCTCTGTCCGGGCGTCGACCTCGACGGGGCGGGCGCCCGCACGACGATCGTCCGTCCGGCCACCGCCGCCCCCAGCAGGGTCGTGGAGGTCCTCCCGCTCGGACCGCCGTGCAGCGGGCAGCAGACGGCAAGCAGCATCGACGGGCTGACGATCACCGGCGGGGGTCCGACCGATTTCGATCCGAAGGGGGGCGGCGTGCTGGTCGACCCGGACGCCTCGGTCGCGATCGCCGACACGGCGATCACGGCGAACCGCGCCGGCGGACCGAAGTCCGACGGGAGCGAGTTGGGCGGCGGGAACGGCGGCGGCATCGACGTCGAGTCCGACGGGTCGCTGAACCTCGCGCGGAGCACCGTGTCCGGGAACATAGCCGGCGATCCGGCGGCCAGCACGTCGACTGACGGGGCCGGCGCGGGGATCTACGCGGCGGGGACGGTCGACGTGAGCGACAGCACGATCGCCGGGAACCGGTCCGACTATCGGGGCGGCGGGATCTTCGTCGTGCCGGGCGCCGCCGTCAGCCTGGAGTCATCGACGCTCGACGCCAACGCGGCCGGCGCGGACTGGTCGGGCGGCAATCTCTATCTCGACGACGGGTCCGGCGGGTCGGGTGCGGGCGGGGCCACGACCACGCAGAGCCCGCTCGGCGGCCTGCTCGGAGCGACGACCCAACCGATCGACCCGAGCGACGACGGGGAGGCGCGTGTGAGCGTCGAGAACGCGATCATCGCCGACGGCGTGGCCGGCCTGCTCCCCGACTGCGCGACCGGCGACCCCCAGGCGACGGACATCCGGTCGCTGGGCCACAACCTGTCGACCGGCAACACGTGCGACCTGGTCGCAGACGGGGACATCCAGGCGACGAATCCGCAGCTCGGGCCGCTGCGCGACAACGGCGGTCCGACCGACACGCTCGCACCGGCGGCTGGCAGCCCGGCGGTCGACGCGGGCCTCGACGCGGCCTGCCCGGCGACCGACCAGCGCGGGGCGGCGCGACCCGCCGGCGCCCACTGCGACATCGGCGCGGTCGAGTTCGGCGCGACGGCCGCCTCGACCCCGCCGGCCGCGACGGCGCGCCTGAGCGGCCTCCGGCTCGCGCCGCGCTCGTTCCGCCCGGCCGCGCGCGGCGCCAGCATCCTGACCGGCCCCCACGCCGGCGGGGCCGGCGCTCCGGGATCCGTGGTCAGCTTCCGCGACAGCCAAGCCGGGTCGATCACGTTCACCGTGACTCGCGACAAGCCCGGCGTCCGCACCGGCGGGGCCTGCCGGCCGGCACCGAGGAAACCTGCGACCGGAGCGACAGGCTGCGTCAGACAGGTCGTCGTCGGGAGCTTTCGGCAGGCTGTCACCGGCGGGGCAGGCCGGCTGCGCTTCAGCGGGCGCCTGCGCGGTCGCGCGCTGTCGGGACCGTACGTGCTCCGGGCCACCCCCCACGACGGCGCGGGGACGGCCGGCCGGTCGTCGACCTCGTCGTTCACGGTGACCTGACGCCTTCGATCCGCGTCCGAGAACCCGCTGAGTCGGACGACGACCCACCAGCGACGCCCAGAGATATTGGACACAAAGACGATCGGAATATAGGGTTATGGGCGTCGTCTCTTCTCCAGAGGCAACAGGTCAACGCCGGTGAGCGCCCTCGGAATCCGTCTTCCGGGGGCGCTTTCCGCGCGATCTGACGATCACGAGTCCGGGCCGCGCCGGGCCGCGTCTCAGGACTCGAGCCGGTAGGCGAGGCTGCCCTGGTTGTCCTTGACGGTGACGACCACGTTGTGGAGGACGCCGGCGTCCGTCGCGTGACAGGTCATCTGCGTGTTCTTGTGCGCGCTGACGAGGTCCGGGCACTGGACGGTGACCGTGGCCTTGTACTCGTGGGTCAGCGCGTCGGCGATCAGCTTTGCCGCGCTCGTCGTCTGGAGCAGCTCGAGCGGGCGCAGGGCGACATCGCCGGCCGCGTCCTTCGGGGTCATGACGACCGCCGCGGTCGTCCCGTCAGCGCCCGTTGCCCGGCAGGTGAAGCCGGCACCGACCTTCAGCGACGTCCGGCGGGGACAGTCGACCGAGACGACGTCGGCGCCGGTCTGCTGGGCCACGAGGGTTCGCGCGGCGCCCTCCGCCGGGGTCATGTCGATCCCGCCGCCGGTCGCGGTCGTCGTGGTCTGCGCCGCACCGGCGGTCGCGCCGACGCCGGCGCTCGCGGTCGGGCCCGCGGACCCCGCCGCCGCGTTGCCGGCGCCGCCGCATCCCGCGATCGCGACGACACCGACGAGGGCGGCGAGCGTCCGCGACGCGGGCCGCCGGGCGTGTCGCGTCAGCCGCGGTCCGCCGCGGCCGGGTTCTCCGTGAATCTCACACGCCTCGTCCGCCACTACAGCTTGGGCACCGGTTTGTTGAGCGGCGGCCCGTACAGGTTGCCGACGTTGATCCAGGTCCCGTCCGGGAAGAAGTCGCCGTTGAACGCCTCGCCGCCGATCTGGACGGGGATCAGCGTCGGCGGGAGGAACTGCGGCGCGATGATGATCTCCCGTTGCGAGCCGGCAGACGGCGCGTCCGAGCGCCAGGGCAGCTCGAGCGCGTCGGTGAACTGCTTCGGCCGCAGCAGCCGCGACGCGATCCCCGAGGCGCCCGTTCCGCCTGTCAGCGCGCCCTTCAGGGCGAGGCCGGCGACGTAGCCGCGGAGGCCGTCCAGGGTCGGGAACTCACCCGGGTAGAGGGCCGGGAGGGCGCCGGCGAAGAGCTGGGCGTCCGTGCTGTCGGGCGTGACCTCGGTCGCCCCGAGGATCGCGCCCTCGCGGCCGAGGCCGCCGCCGTTCTGGATGAAGCTCTCCGAGAGGACGCGCGACGAGGCGACGATTGGCGCCGGCGGGAAGTTCGGCTTGCCGGTGCCGAGACTCCGCAGGGCGGTGTCCAGCGGCGCGGGGTCGACCCCGTCGAGCACCATCGCGACGGTCGACGCCCGGTTGAGCATGTCGACGAGCTGGGGTTTCGACGCGCCGGTGAAGCTGGCCTCCGGGACCGGCAGGATCTGCAGCTTGCTGCCGGCGAGAGCAGCCCGCAGGCCCTGTAGGCGGCGGGCGCCCTGGGCGTCGCCGGCGACGAGGTAGCGGACCGTGTGGGCGCTCGTCGCGGCGCTCGGCGCGACGATCCCGGTCAGGTACTGGCCGATCGCGTAGCCCTCGGCGTAGGGATCGGCGGCCGTCCGGAAGCTGCGGGCCGCCTCGACCGGACCGACTCCGGGGTCGCTGACGATGCTCGGCAGGCCCGCCGCCCCGGCGGCCGTGACGGCGCTGGCGGCCGCGGCGCCGCACGGGGCCGCGAGCGCGACCGGATGGTCGGCGGCGATCGCCGCGCGTGTCTCGGACGCGGCCTGGGCCGGGTCGTCGGCGTCGTCGTAGACGAGCGCGGTGACCTTGTGGCCGCCCTCCAGGCCGCCGGTCGCGTTGATCCGGCCGATCGCCAGCTCGAGGCCGAGCAGGTGCTGGCGGCACCGATCCGCGTCCGGCCCGCTGAGATCGGAGATCGAGAGGACGTCGACCGGCGAGGCCCCGGGCGCGCCGGGGACGCCGACCACGAGGGAGACGGGAGCGGCCGCCGGCTTCCCGTCGACGGTGACGTAGCCGAACCACGTCCCGTTCTCGGCCAGGCTCACGTTCGCGTGCCAGGCGCCGTCGGCCTGGGTCCGCGTCAGGTTGACCGTCGTCGAGCGGGGCGAGCACGCGCAGGCCATCCGCATCGTGACCGTCCCCGCGGTCACGGCCTTGTCGTCGGAGCCGCTGTCGATCGTCGCGCTGATCACGTTCGGTCCGGTCCGCGCCGGAGCCATCACGACGCGGACCGACCCGGCCGGAGCGAGCGCGGTCGCCGTCGCCGGCCCGGCGAGGATGTCGCCGGCCTCGGCCGGCAGCGGCCGACCCTGTCCCTGCTCGACGCCCGCGAGCACGGACGCGAGTGCGAGGACCCCGATCACGCCGATCGCCTCGAGCCGGAGCAGGCCGCGGCGTGGCGAGCGGCCCCGGCGCGCGAGGAGCGCGGTCGCGCCGCCGATCAGCGCGAAGACGAGGACGAGACCCGTCTTGACGATGATCACCTGACCGTAGCCCGACCAGCGCAGGAAGTACCAGTGGCCGACGTTGCGGACACTCGACAGGATGCCGGTGACGCCGGCCACGGCCAGGGAGCCGGCGGCCAGCGGCGCGAACGCGAGGGCGCCGGCCCCCGGCCGGACACGGCCGCCGGCGGTGAAGAGGACGAGCGCCAGGATGCCACCGAGCCAGGTCGTGGCGGCCAGCACGTGGAGCACCATCTCGAGCTCGGCGACCCGCAGGGCGCCGCCGTGCGAGTCGGTCAGCGTGTGGCCCGAGAGCGCGTAGGTCACGGTCACGCCGAGTGCGCCGACCAGATACAGCCCGGCCCGGAGGCGTGGCCGGCGTCCGGCGACGACGAGGCCGAGCGAGATCGCGACCGCGATGCCCGCCCGCACGAGAGTCGAGATCCCGGTCGGCGAGTCCGTCAGGAGGCCGAGGTCGTACTGCTTCTGGAGGCCGGAGCTGGCGTCGGCCAGGACGTTGCCGCTGACGCCGAGCAGGAGGATCAGCCAGGCCAGCGGGGCCGCCCGCTCGAGCAGGGCTCGGGCGCCGTCGACCGATGCGGGCTCGATCGTCGCCGGCCCGTCGTCGGTGCCCAGGCCGGCCCGACGCCGTAGGAGGAAGAGGAGCGCATAGCCGCCGATCAGCAGCGAAGCGGCGACGAGGCCGATCCAGCGCGCGAAGATCGACGCGCCGCCTTCGACCGCGGCCGCCTGCGACTCGAGTCGCCCGCCGGCGCCACCCTGGCCGGTGAGCGCCTCGGCGCCCTTCGGTGCGACGCCATGGAGGCCGACGACCCCGAACTTGAAGTCCCCCGATGTCGTGTGACCGTCGTTGCCGAGCGCCGCCCAGTGGACGCTGTAGACCTGGCCGAGGACCTTCGCCTTCAGCTTGACCGAGAGGTCCTCGCCACCGTTGGACGCCTTGATCGGGCCCGTCGGGACCCGCTGGCCGTGACTGTCGGTGACCTGGATCAGGGAACCGGCCGGGACGGCGCCCTCGGTGAACGCGAGCTCGATCTCGGTCGGCGGGGCCGGGTCGACAAGCCCGGCTGCTGGGACGGTCTGAAGCAGGAGCGGATGGGCCAGGGCCGTCGCCGGCCCGGCGCACAAGGCGCCGAGCGCGACGACCACCCCGACTAGGGTGCGTCGGAACATCAACCGCCGGCTACGTCTTCTTGACCCTGGCGGTCGACTTCTTCGCCTTCGCCTTCGGTTTCGCCTTCGCGGCTGCGCAGAGCGCGTAGCTGCGATTTATCGTGACCGTCTTGCCCTTGGTCGTGCGGACCTGGAGCTTGAGCTTGCCGGTCTTCGTCTTCGAGCTCAGGCTGGCCAGCATGACCTCTGCATAGAGCGCCTTGCTCTTGCCCCGCTTGACCTTGATCGCCTTGCCGTTCAGCCAGGCCTTCGCACTCTCCGCCGTCGCACCGGCCGCCGAGCTGACGTTGACCGTGATCGACTTTCGGGTCGTGCAGGCAGCCTTCTTCGACGGAGCGGCCGTCGCCGCGGCGTTGCGTACCGCCGGGACCTCGTTGACCGGGCAGATCCCCGGTGGGCAGACCAGACCGCCGAGTGCGGCTTGTAGAAGCCCGCATCAGGCGACCCCGGCCAGTCTCGCCGGTTGAAGTCCACCCCGAGGCCTCCCGTCTTCTCGTCCCGGAAGTCCTCGTCGTAGCTGAGCGTCCCGTCGGGAGCGACGTTGACCATGTACAGCCGGTGGTTGCCGTCGACGCCCGAACGGGACACGAAGTAGTCCTGGAAGGCCAGCCTCCACGGCACGCCGTTCTGGTCGATCGAGTGGTTGTCGATCTCCGCCCAATGCGGTCCACCCGTCGTCGGGTCGTTGACGATCAACGTCGAGATCAGCTTCGGGCAGTCGGCGATCGTCTCGCCCTTCTCGAGGTCGTCGAACGCCTGCATGCCCGTGTAGTGCTGCCCGTTCCAGTCGAACCCGCGAGCGATGTCGCAGGTCACGTTCCCGCTCTGGGCATCCTTGATCAGGGCGGAGATGTCGATGTCGTAGACCATCTTCTGCTGGCCGGCATCGAAGTAGTTGTCCGAGCCGGGGTTGCGACCCTGAACCGTGTGGAACAGGATCCGGTTGTTCGGCGCGACCTGGACCCAGGCCCCGCCCGAGCAGCCGCCCGGATCGTCCTCGAACTTGCCCTGGTCGCCACCTGCGGCCAGCGCCGAGATCCCGTCGTTCCAGATCTCCTTCCACGACGAGCTGGAGTCACCGGTGAGCTTGGTCACGTCGGGGGCGAAGAAGACACCGCCACCGCACATCGACTCGGCGAACATGCCCTTCGACTCGAGGCCACCGGTGTACTGGGTGGCATCCGGCCACGTCTTGCCGCCTTCCATGATCCCGTAGTTCTCGTGCGCCCGCTGGGCCGGCTGGAGCGGACCCTGCGGCATGTGAGCGACCGAGATCAGCTTGGGATGGACCGGGTCGGTCGTGTCCCAGATCCGCACGGTCGGACGGAACGCGTACTTGTCGATCGGCTTGATCGGGTCGAGCACGATCTCCCGCGGCTCTGCGTAGTCGTCGGTCACCATCCGGTCGAGGTCCTGGCGGATCTCGATGCCGTGCGGGTTGGCGCAGGTGCCGAGCGGACGCGACTCGCGCACGTCGCACGGCTCGGGCACGCCGTTCGCGTTGCCGAGCACGTCGCCCTCGACGTTGCCGGCCGGTGTCTGGCTGGCGACGACGAGGCCCTTCGTCGGATCCGGCTTGAAGGTCACGACCTCACCCGGCGAGCCGCCGAAGTTCGGCTCGGGGCCGCCCATGTACGTGCCGATGAAGTCGCCGTTGCCGACGGCGTCGTACGCGTCCGGGATGCTGCCCCCGAGGACCTGCGTCAGGGGAATGATGTTCTTCAAGGTCAGGTTCGGGATGTCCGACGGGTCGAGCACGAAGGTCGCCGAGTTGAACAGACCACCGGCGATGATCGGCTGACCGTCCTCCCACTGGTACTGCATGTGATGGGCCTCGGTCTCGACGCCCCACGGAAGCGGGAGCTGGACGAAGTTGACGACCGTTCCGTAGGTCGGGTTCGGCGTCCCGTCGATGTTGAACTTGCGAGCGTCGATCACCTGCCAGCCGTCGAGTCCCGGAAGGAACTGCGGGTTGAGCAGGTCGAGCAGGCCCTGCGGGTTGACGGTCAGCTGGTTGAGGAAGTCGCCGACCTCCGAGCCGTAGACGTCGGCCGCGTTCTGCTTGGCCGACCACATCAGGAGGTATTCCGGCTTGGCCAGCGGGCTCGGCTGCGGGCCGGTGTGGGCCTCGTAGGCGGCCTCGGCCGTCTTCCAGGCGGCGTCGGCCGCGTCGCGCGAGGCGATCGCGCCGGGGATCGTGTTGTTCTTGACCGAAGTCAGGGTCGTCGCCCGACTCAGCGTGTTGACCAGCCAGGCCGGATCGATCGGCAGGTCGCCGAGTCCGGGGTCGTTGGACTCGCCGGTGCCACCCTGGCCGTTGGGGATCCCGGCGAGCAGGTTCTCGACCGCGTTGTCAGAGCCGAAGGCCGCCCCGCTGAGGGCCAGCCCGCCGACGACGAGCACCAGCAGGGCGAGCGTCGCCCGTGCCCGCCGCCCGACGCGTCTACGACCGCCGGCGGCCGAACTTCCCGGCTCCCCCTCGGTCGATCTCCTCCCCCTGCCTCTGAACAACGACATACCGCCTCCTTTTCATGCCCCGAGCGGGGCCCGCAATCCAGTCGCCGACGACGCCTACAGCCGGTCCTTCGATCCTCCCGACAGCAATCTACACAAACTTGATCGAGATTGTGATTTTCCTCTGCCCGCCGGGCGAGTTCGGCGGTCAGCTGGGGACGAAGGTCCCCTGCAGGTGCCAGGACCCGGTGAACCCGTTGAACGGCCCGCCGCTGATCGGGCTCGACCAGGTCAGCAGGAAGGCGCGGGTCTTCGGGTTGTAGCGGCCCGTGACGTGGGTCGAGCCCTGAGCGAAGTACTGGCCGTTCCACTCGGCCGTGACCGCCTCGACCTGCCCGCTCAGCGTGGTGCCGGTCAGGCGAATCGACGGCGCCGGGTTCTTCGCACCGGTCTTGGGGTTCTTGGCGACCGACGCCACGCTGAACTTGATCCCGTCGAAGGACTGGGGACTCATGATCGCGTTGACCCGGGCGTCGCCCTTCGAGTCGAAGACCGGCGACGGGTTGGGCTGGTAGCGACCGGTCGCGAGACCGCCCTGGCCGCCGGGGCCGATCAGCGTGTAGGACTTGTCGGGCGAACGCGAGTCCGGGTTGTCGAAGTACTTGCCCCCGCCGGGGAGGATCATCCGCAGGAAGGACCCGCCGGCCTTGCCCTTGGCATAGCGACCGGCCGTGATCTTGAAGGTTCCGACCAGGTTCCTGCTGGCTGCCGCGCCGGCGCTCGGCGCAGCGGCGGCGCCGCCGGTGCCGATCCCTGCTGCGATCGTGGCGAGCGCCGCTAATCCGAGCGCGGCCCGCTGGGCTGGAATACGAGTCATGTTGCTCCTCGTGGTTGGGGGCTGATTGGCTCCGCCGAATCGGCCGGGCGGCGACGCCGGGGATCGGGGGCGAGCGCGGCGACGGCGACCAGCAGACCGACGGCGACGAAGATCCAGGGGAAGACGCGGAACGACGGCAGCGAGGTCAGTGCCTGGTAGTTGTCGACGTTGTCGCTCATCGCCCCGATCATCGGCGTCATGTCGCCGAGGATCGCGACCCAGTTGCGGTCGAGCTCGGTGAGTGCCGGGTACCGGCGTGCGATCTCGGCCGGCGAGAGGCCGGCGCGTTCGAGCGCGGGTGCGATCTGCAGACGGATCGCGCCCTGGACGAGGCCGATCGTGCCGAAGTAGCCCTGGATCGTCTCGACCTGCCGGCGGGTCTCGATCGTCTTGAAGGCGGACATCATCCTGGCTCCGGCCGGCGCCCGGCTGAACATCTGGAAGGCGACGGGCGCGAGGATCAGACCGACGCCGAGGACGGCCACGAAGACGCGGATCCGCCGCCAGGGCAGCGAGGTCAGGGCAAGCGCGGCGAGGACCAGGAGGAGGATCCCGGGGATCGCGGAGAACCAGGGGAAGAGCGTGAAGCTCGGCAGGGCGGCCATCGCCTGGTAGTTCGGGAGATTGTCCTGGATCCGCACGATCAGGCTCGTCATGTGGGCGTTAATCGGGGGCCACTGCGGCGCGAAGTCGGCGAACTCCGGGAAGCGCTTCGCGAAGGGCTTCGACCCGGCGGGCGCCGTCCGCGTGAGGAAGGCGGCGGCCTTCGTCTTGCTCTCGCGCACACCGTCGTTGACCTCGCGGATGTCCCGCCGGAACCCGTCGAGCCGAGTCGTCGTCATGAACGGCTTGAAGTCGGCGAGCATCGTCGCGCCCTTGGGCGCCCGGCTGAACATCCCGCAGGCGACGGGCAGGGCGATCAGGGCGAGACCGGCGACGACGAGCATCGCGGTGACCCACGCAGGCGCCCGGTCACGAGCACGGCCGACGCTGCTCACCGGCCGACGATCGCGGTTCGAGTGTGATCCGAAGCGTGAGGACAAGATTTACACACTATTCCGATCAAGTTTATACGGATGCGCTGGCAAGGGCTCCTGAGGCGGGGTCTGCGGGGCCCGGCGCCCGCCTGGAGCGCGCGGGCGGACCCGCCTCGCCTCGCGGGTCGCGGCCGCTCGGCCAGCGCGGCGGCCAGCCCCATTTCCCGCGATTGGGTGGCCGTAGGAAACCTCGCCAATCGCGGAAGATGGGGCCGACTGCGGCTGATCAGCTGCTCGGCTGGAACGTCCCGGCGAGGTGCCAGTAGCCGGTGAAGTGGTTGAACGGGCCGCCGACGATCGTGCTCGCCCACTCGAGCGTGTAAGCGCCCGTGCTGGCGTCGTAGGTTCCCGTGACCGGCTCGGTGAGGCCCGGCGTGCTGCCGTCGGGCTTGGGCGTCCCCTGGTTGAAGTAGTTGTTCGCCCACTCGGCCGTGACCGCGGCGACCTCACCGTCCAGCTTCCCGTTGAGGTCGTTGATCCCCGGAGGCGGGACGGCCGCGTGCGTCTGCAGGTCGACCGCCTGCGTCGAGACGCTGAAGTTGATCCCCTCGAAGGCCTGCGGGGCCATGATCCGGTTGGCCAGCGCGCTGTTGAGGAGACCGCCGAATGCGGGGCTCGGCGCCGGCTGGTAGGCGCCGGTCGTCAGGCCACCGTCTGTCCCCGGGCTGATCAACGTGTAGGTCTTGTCCGGCGAGCCCGAGAAGAGGTTGTCGAAGTACGGGCCGGACGCGATCGTGCCGTTGGCGAGAATCATCCGAAGATACGAGCCGGTCGGGCCGCCGGCGGCCGAGAACGCTCCCGGGGCGATCTTGAAGGTACCGACCATCGGCGTGCCGTAGGACGCCGCCGGGGCCGGTGCCGCCGGGGCGGGCGCCGGCTTCTTCGCCGGCTTCTTCTTCGCCGGCTTCTTCTTCTTCGCCGGCTTCTTCTTCTTGGCCGGGTGCTTCTTGGTCGTCGACTTCTTCTTGGCCGCGGCCTTCTTGCTGGCGTGTGCCCGCGTCCCTGCCGCGCCACCCGGCGACGGCGACGCCGCGGCCTGGAGCGGCGCTCCGCCGAGCGAAGCGAACGCTACGAGCAGGACGAGTAGGCGCGCGATCCGCCGCGAGATACATCGTGTTTTGGCCGTCGGCTGAATATTCATATAGTCGATCCAGTTTATGAGGTAAGGGGTCCGTCTGTCAACCCGGGTCGCCCCGCATGCCGATCGCCCGGCCCGGCCGCCGCCCGAGACCGACGCTGGTCAGCGCGTCTTGGCGAGGTACGCGTGACCGCGGGCGACGGCCACCCTGCGCCCCGCGCCGAAGTCGTCGACTGAGACGTTCCCGCTGCTGACGGTCGTCAGCAGGCCGTCGCAGCGGTCGGTCGTCGTCCACGTGGCCGCGCGCCCGCTGGCCGACCCGTCGTGCCCGGCGATCTCGAAGCGGCCGGTAACGGTCGCGTGGAGGAGGCCGAGATCGGTGGCGGGAGGCGCGTGGCCGGAATGCGTCGCGCAGATCGCGTGTGCCGTGCTGGCCCGGACGAACTGGAGCTCGGCGGGGCTGGGGCCGGTGGTGGCCTGGAGGAGCCTGAACGTGGCGCCGGTGAAACTGCCCGACTGGGCCGGGCCGGCGGCCGCGCTGGCCGTGGTCAGTCGAGCGACCCCGGTGCGCGTGTCCAGGGTCGTGCCGACCGGCAGCTGGCGGGCGGCGGTCAGCGGCACGACGATCTTTCCGGCGGGCAACCTGAAGTACACGAGACCACTGACCGGCTGGGCGACGAACGTTCGACCGAGCACCGGCGCCGGGGCGCGTGAGCCGCTCGGCGTCGCGAAGCTCGTCGCCGGGCCGGTCGTGATGCCCGCCGCATTCGTGGCGATCAGCCGTACGCGGTAGCGGCTGCCGGCGACCAGGCCGGTCGCGTCGGCGCTCACCGCGACGGGGATCACGCCGATCGACTGCTCGGGCGTGCGCGCGGTGCGGGTCACCCCGCCCGGCAGGCGGACCGTGTACTCGAAGTGCGCCGTCGTGACCTGCCCCTCCGGATCGACCGTGCCGGTGAGCTCGGCGCTCGCCGCGGTGACGTTCCTGGCGGAGCCCGTCTCGACGACCGGCGCCTGCCCGACGACGCCGATCGCGACGGG
>DATAUX010000050.1:0-19552 GCA_036268015.1 Solirubrobacteraceae bacterium
ACTTGTCGGTGTACGCGAACGAGATCCGGCCCGACGCGTCCTCGGCGATTGCGGGCGCGCTAAGCGACTGTCCCATCGCGATCGCCGCTCCGGTCGCCTTTCCGGAGACGATCCGCCGCAGCGACAGGTGGCCGTCGTTGATGTCGCTGTCGCTCGAGAGCACGAAGACGCCGGCGGCGCCGCCGATGATCTGCGGCGAGAAGCCGTGGAACGATGACTCCGACCAGTTGGCCGGATCGTTGACGTCGCCCTGGCCCGAGTACTCGCGTACGAACACGTTGCCACTCAGGTCGGCGAACGCGGCCACGGGCCGGGTCCCGTCCAGGGCCAGCTCCCCGTCGTAGGCCTGGTCGCCGGTGCCCAGCTGCGCCTTGGCGGTCGTGTAGGAGCCGGGTCCGGTCCCCTGGAAGAACGTCCCGCCGGTCTCGGTGCGACTGATCGTCCCGATCGAGGCGGCGCTCGGGTCGCCGTAGGCGATCGCCCCCCCGGCCATCTGGTTGTCGCCGAGGTCGCCGGGCCCTGTCAGCGTCGCCCCGCCGTCGCTCGAGCTCCACTCGAAGACGTTGCTGTCCGACGTCGAACCGGCGGGCGTGGGGAACTGATCGGGGAACCGGCGCTCGATCACGAACAGCTGGTTGCCGATGTCCAGCGGCACGGGACCGTCGAAGTCGTGGTTGCCCGACGGGATGTTGCCGCTGAAGATTCCGCCCTGGGCCGGGTCGGGTGTTGCCGGGGCCGGCACCGTCCCGCTCGTCGCGCACTGCTTGATCCCGCGCTGGAGGTTGCAGACCGAATACGTGTCGGGGGCCGATGTCCCGCCGTCGTTTGCGAACACGACGTGAGCCGTGCCGGCGGCGTCGACCAGCAGGTCGGGGTACTTGCCCGTCCCGAGCGTGATCGCGGGTAGCGCCGTCGGGGTGACGTTCGCCCCGAAGTTCGTCTGACCCGCGTAGCCGGGCGAGTGGTAGCCGGGGGACGCGGCCGACGCCGCGCCGACGTGCGCACAGGCGATCCCGAGAGCGACCAGCACGGTGGCCGTCAACCGCGCGGTCCACGCCGCGGAGCGTGGCGCCCTGAGGTCGTGCGACACGGTCCGGCCCATAGTCGCGAGAACCTATCCCACGACTTTGCGCTTCGCGTCAGGGTGTGACCCTGAACTTTGGGGCAAAGATCAGGGTCTTACCCCGACGCAAACCTGGACCCGCCGCGGATAGCTTTGCCCCGGATCATGAGCGAGGGTCTCATCCGATCGCGGCGGGCCTGGATCGTCGCCGTGCTGGCCGCCGTCGCGGGCGTCATGACGGCGGCCGTGATCAGCCGCTCGGAGGCCGCGACCCAGACCGTCACCACGCTCGGCGACACGAGCGGGACGCCGAACACCAACCTCTGCCCGACGGCGACGACGGCGGGCGCGACGGCCGGCTGCACGTTCGTGCCGTTCCTGAACGTCGGGAGCGCCGAGCTCCAGGTCCCATTCGACGGGACGGTCACCGGGTTCTCGATCACCGCCGGCAGCGCCGGCGGGACAGTGCGCCTGCGGGTTCTCCGACCCGCCGGGAATGGCCAGTACACGGCGGTCGTCTCGAGCGCGCCCGCGACCCTGGCGCTGAACGGCAACACCTTCACGACGTCGCTGCCCGTCAAGGCCGGCGACCTGATCGGGCTCGACAACGACTCGAGCGCGCTGATCTTCGACGGCACGAGCACCGTCCCGCTGACGGCGTACTTCCAGCCGGCGCTGGCCGACGGCCAGACGGGCGCGCCGAACCAGCTCGCCAGCGGGGCGCGCCTGCTGCTCAGTGCCACCGTCCAGGCGGCCGCCCCGCCGACCACGACGGGCACGACCGGTCCTGCCACCACCCCACAGCCGACGTTCACGGCCACCCCCCCCCCGACGTGTCCGTCGCCGACTCCCCTCGCGCCGCGGGTGAACGCCATCCACCAGAGCCACGCGAGTTGGCGCGAGCCGTCGAAGACCGGCGGGAGCTCCGGGCCGGTGGGGACGACCTTCAGCTTCCGGCTCGACGAGGCGGCGCAGGTCCACCTGCGCTTCGACGCGCAGCTTCCCGGGCGCCGCGTCGGCGGCCGGTGCGCCGCGCCCACCACGGCCAACCACGCACGCCGCGCCTGCACCCGCTCCGTGCCGCGCGGCGGGCTCAACCAGGACGGCAGCTCCGGGGCCAACCACGTCGCGTTCCGGGGACGGCTGCCCGGAGGGACCGTGCTCGCGCCGGGCCGCTATGCGCTGCTGATCACCGCGACGAGCGCCGGTCGTCACTCGAGCGCCGCACGGCTGGCCTTCAAGATCCTCGCGCCGACGTAGCTCCGTCCGCTTGTGCGCGGTCCCGGGCACCGCGGAGCAATCCACTAGATTCGTGAGATTGATCAGGGATCCGAAGCGACGCTCCTCGACCGAGATCGCGAGATCGCGGCGATCGCCAAGGCCGTCGAGGACGCGTGTCGGGGTCGGGGTGTGCTCGGCGTCCTCGAGGGCGGCGCGGGCGCCGGCAAGAGCGCCTTACTGGGGGTAGCCGCCGAGACGGGATCGGTGGCCGGGATGCGCGTGCTCGGCGCGCGCGGAGGCGAATTGGAGCAGGGCCACCCGTTCGGCGTCGTCCGGCAGCTCTACGAGCCGATGCTCGCAGCCGCCTCGCCGGTCGAGCGGGAGCGACTGCTCGCGGGAGCGGCGGCGCCGGCGGCTCGCGTGCTCGGCGTCGACGAGACAGACGATGGTGCCCAGGCGGCCGGGTTCGCAGCGATGCACGCGATCTACTGGCTGACCAGCGAGCTGACGTTCGACCGACCGGTCATGGCGATCGTCGACGACGCCCACTGGGCCGATGGCTCGTCACTGCACGCCTTGGACTATCTGGCCCGCCGTCTGGCCGACCTGCCGCTCGTCCTGATCGTCGCCTTCCGGCCCGACGAGCCCGGCGGACACGCGGATCTGCTGGACGGGCTGCGCAACGCCGCCGGCACCCGTCTCGATCTGCGCGCGCTCGGGCGCGCGTCGGTGGCCCGGCTCGTCCGCGCACGGCTGCCCGACGCCGACGACGAGATCTGCGCGGCGGTCCACACCGCCACGGCGGGCAATCCGCTCTATGTCCACGAGCTGCTGCGGACCGTCCACGTCAACGGCACGCCGCTGCGACCCGAGGACGTCAGCGCCACGTCGGTGCGGTTTCTCGGCGATCGCGTCCTGCGGAGGATCGAACGCGTGGGCGACGGTGCTCCGGCACTGGCTCGAGCCATGGCGGTCCTGGGCGACGGGGTCCGGCTTGCCGGCGCCGCCGAGGTCGCGGCGCTCGGATCCGATCAGGCCGGCCGGATCGCCCACCACCTCAAGCGCATCGAGGTGCTGCTCGGCGAGGATCCCGTGACCTTCCTCCACCCGCTCATCCGGGCGTCGATCTACGACACGATGCCCGCGGCCGAGCGCCAGGGCGCCCACCGGCGCGCCGCGACCCTGCTGCGTCGCGGCGGGGCCGCGCCGGAGGAGATCGCGGCTCACCTCAGCCGTCTCCCGCCTGGCGGCGATCCGGAGGTGGCCGAGGCTCTGGCCGCCGCCGCGCGCGCCGCACTGGAGCGCGCCGCCCCGGAGGAGGCGGTCGCCTGGCTCGAGCGCGCGCTGGGCGAGAAGGCGCCGCGCCCTCCCGCCGATGAGCTCCTCGCGCAGCTGGGCGCGGCGAAGGCGATCCTCCGTGATCCGACCGCGCCAGCCCTGCTCGAGGAGGCCTACCAGCGTGCGCCGCACGGCGCCGCACGTGTCCGCATCGGCATTCTGCTCGCCGAGCTGCTCGCCCAGTCGGGCCGGTGGGAGGCCGCCCGGGACCGGATCGAGGCCCTCGAGGACGAGCTCGACGACGACGACCAGGCAGGCCGGACCGAACTCGCGGCGATCCGGGCGGCGAGCACCCTGTTCGATCCGGGCCTGGTCGATGACTTCGATCGGCGGCACGGGGAATACGAGCGGCTCGCACAGCTTGACCATTGGGGCTCATACGCACTGTCGGCCCTGCTCGGCGCGGCGGCGATCTCCCGGGGCCAACCGCGGCAGGCGCTCGCCCACGCCGAGCGCGCACGAGGGCGCCTGCTCACCGAGCGCGGCGCCGGCGGCTGGGCCTCTCCGCATCTGCTGGGCGCGTACATCCTCGCCGACGAGCTGGACACCGCCGCGGTCGTCCAGGAGGAGCTCGAGCGCTCCGCCCGCTCGTCCGGGTCGGCGTTCGGCCAGATCACGGCTGTGCTCTCCGACGCGTGGATCGATGCTCGCCGCGGCGAGCTCGCGGGTGCCGAGGCCGTCCTGACGACGGCGGTCGAGCTGGCGCGTGCCACCGGCATGCTCATGGTGGTGACCACCGCGGCGTTCATGCTGATCGACGTCGTGGTCGAGCGCTCGCTCACCGACGTCGCGGACATCGTCGAGCAGATCGAGCTGCCGGCCGACTTCCTGGCCACGGCCAGCGGCGCCATGCTGCTCGAGGCCCGCGGCCGTGTTCGGCTGAGACGACACGACCGTGACGCGGCGATCGCCGATCTGCGGGCCGCGGGCGCCATCAACGAAGCGCTGAGATTCGGCCCAGCCTGGTCGAGCTGGCGCTCGGCACTGGCGCTCGCGCTGCCTCGTGAGGACCGCGACGAGGCGCTCCGGCTGGCCGACGACGAGCTGGCCCTGGCGCGGTCGACTGGTCTTCGGCGCCCGATCGGGATCGCTCTGCGCACGCTGGGTGCGCTGCACGAGCAGGCCGAGGGCATCGATCTGCTGCGCGAGTCGGTTGCGGTCCTCGAGTCCTCGCCGGCCCGGCTGGAGCGAGCCCGATCGCTGATCGAGCTCGGCGCCGCGCTGCGCCGTGGCAACAGTCGCCGCCAGGCGCGCGAGCAGCTCGTGTCCGGACTTCAGCTGGCGTACGCGTGCGGCGCCCAGCATCTGCGCGAGCAGGCCGACCAGGAGCTGCGGGCGTGCGGTGGGCGTCGCCCCCGGCTCGTCGGCACCGGACGCGACGCGCTGACTGCCAGCGAGCTGCGGGTCGCCGAGCTGGCGGCTGGCGGCGCGACGAACTCAGAGATCGCCCAGGGGCTCTACGTCAGCCTCAAGACGGTCGAGACCCACCTCTCGCGTGCCTACGACAAGCTCGGCCTGGCCGGACACGGTTCGCGGACACGACTCGGCGAAGCGCTGCACGTCGTGACCGACAGATCCGCTCACAGCACGGCGAGCTGACGCGCCGCGGCAGGGCTGGCCGGCTCCAGCGAGCTCAGGCCGAGGCCGAGGCCGACGATACCCCTGTCGCAGGCCTGCGCATCAGCCAGACCGGCGGTCCGCCGTCCGGCAGCTCGAGCACATCCATGTGCACGAAGCCGAGCCGCTCGTACAGTGCCGCGCTGCGCTGACTGCTGGCCTCGATGTAGGTCGGCAGCCCGGCCGAATCGGCTCGCTCCAGGGTCGGCCGCATGAGCGCCGATCCCACGCCCTGTCCCTGCACCGCGGTGCGCACCCCGACCGTTCGGACGTAGAAGTGGGGCTCACGCGGGTGTCGCTCCTCCATCGCGCGCTGCACCCGTCCCGCGAGCGCCAGTCGCCTCCCGAACGCCCGCATCCACTTGAGCGCCTCCTTCCCGGTGAAGGACCTCGGCATCTCGCCGGCGCCGGGTGGCAGCTCGGTCACCGCGCCGTCGTATCCGGAGGTCGTCCACACGGTCCCCCCGTTCGGCACTACGTACTGCTCGAGCTCAGCCGCGAACATCGTTCGCAGCCGTACCTGCAACCGCAGACTGCCCGGCAGAAGCCACGTGTACACGGGGTCGTCGACGAACGCGTCCGCCAGGACCGCAGCCACCTTCGGCACGGCATCTGCGGCCGCGGTCCGGACTTCGGTCGGTCTCAAAGCGGTGACCATGTCCCCTCCGCCACCACGATCTTCAGCGTCCACCGAACAGTATTCCCCGAAGATCTCGCCGGGGCGGCATCCCGTCCGGATCAGGCCGCGGCGAGCGCCCGACGGATCCGCTTGGCCGAGACCTGGCCGAGGACGCCGAGACCCTGGGCGAAGCTGCTGACGCGAAGCTCCTGGATCATCCAGCCGACGTCCGCCAGACCCGGCGGGACCGGCCGGCCGGCCGCGACCGCCGCGACCCGGACGCGCAGCTCGGCCTCGAGCTCGCCGATCACGCGCATCCGGTCGGTGTCCTGCGGCCGGCCGTCGGGCAGCCGGTCGAGCCGGCGGACGGCCGCCTCGAGGTAGCGCCGGACGTCGGGCAGGCGGGCGGCGCCGGTCGCCGTGGCGAAGCCGGCGTAGACGAGCGACCCGAGCTGCGTCGCCACGTCGAGTCGGGCCGGCTGGAGCGAGGGGTCCGCCGACAGTGCGTCGAGCCGGCGGCGGACGGCCGTCCGGGCTTCGAGGATCGCGACGACGAGCCGGAGCAGGTCGGTGGTCGAGGCGACAAGGCCGGCGGCGACGCGGTCGCGCAGGATCGCGAAGTCCGCGTCGCTCCAGGCCGGCCCGCCGGCCGCGCCGACCAGACCGTCGATCGCGGCGCCGACGACATCGTCGAGCACGCCGGCCAGGCTGCCGTGGGGCGCGCCGGCGAGGGTCAGCGTCTGCGGACCGGTCAGGCTCCGCTCGGCCGCCCGCGCCGGTGAGGAGATCGTCAGCGCCAGGAGCCGGCGGGTGCCCGCCCGCATCGCGCCGGCCTGGGCGTCCGCGGTCTCGAAGGCGAGCACGCCGACGCCATCGCCCTCGTCGACCAGCGCCGGATACGCGCGGACGGCGTCGCCGCTGCCGGGCAGGGCGACCGTCCGCGGGAGGACACCGAACGCCGCGGTCCGCATCCCGTGGCGCTCGAGGCCGACCGTCGCCTCGGCCAGGGCGGCTCGCAGCCGGGGCGCCAGGCCGTCGCGCAGGCGGTCGAGATCTGTGTCCGTGGCGATCGGCGCGCCGGCGTCGTCGACGGCCCGGAAGGTCATCCGCAGGTGGGGCGGCAGCCGGTCGAGATCCCAGGCATCCGGGTCGACCCGGACACCGCGCAACCGGTCGAGCTCGGCGGCCACCGCGTCGACGAGCCGTCCGTGGCGCGGCTTGAGGTTGGCGACGATCTCCGCGGCCAGCGCCGGAACCGGGACCAGCGGCCGGCGGAGCTCCTTCGGCAGCGACCGGATCAGCGCGGTCACGAGCTCCTCCCGGAGCGCGGGAACGAGCCAGTCGAAGCCGTCCGGGCGCAGGCCGGCCAGCCCGGCGAGCGGGACGTCGACGCTGACCCCGTCGTGCTCGTCGCCCGGCTCGAAGCGGTAGGTCAGCGGCAGGACGACGTCGCCCTGGCGCCACGCGTCGGGTCGGGCGGCCGGGTCGAGCGCGTCGCCGAGCGCCGGTCCGACGAGCAGTTCGCGGGTGAAGTCGAGCATGTGGCGGGCCGGCCCACGCCGGCGCGACCACCAGCGATCGAAGTGGGCGGCGGAGACGACGTCGGCCGGGACGCGGGCGTCGTAGAAGTCGAACAGGGCCTCGTCGGAGACGAGGATGTCCCGCCGGCGGACCCGGTGCTCGAGCTCCTCGACCGCGGCGACGAGCTCGGCGTTGTGGGTCAGGAACTCGTGCCTGCCGTCCCAGTCGCCGTCGATCAGCGCCCGGCGGATGAACTGGTCGCGCGAGAGGACCGGCTCGATCCGGTGGTAGGCGACCTTCCGGCCGGCGACGATCGGCAGCCCGTAGAGGGTCGCCCGCTCGGTCGCGACGACCGACCCGCGCCGCTTCTCCCAGTGCGGGTCGTCGTACGTCCGCTTGAGCAGATCGCCGGCGATCGGCTCGACCCAGGCCGGCTGGATCGCGGCCGCCGTGCGCCCCCACAGCCGGCTGGTCTCGACGAGCTCGGCGACCATCACCCACGACGGCGCCCGGCGGGCGAGGACCGATCCCGGGAAGATCGCGAAGCGGGCACCGCGGGCACCGTCGTACTCCCGGCGGGCGACGTTGCGGACGCCGATCTGGGACAGCAGGCCGGACAGCAGAGCCAAGTGGACGTGCTGCGGATCGGCCGGCGCCTGGTTGAGCGTGACACCGGCCGACCGTGCGGCCTGGCGGATCTGGGCGACGAGATCCTGCCATTCGCGAACCCGCAGGTAGTGGAGGAACTCGGCCCGGCACCGCTTGCGGAACTGGCTTCCGGAGAGCGCGTCACGCTGGTCGCGAAGATGGTTCCAGAGGTTGAGATAGCTGACGAAGTCGGAGCCGTCCGCGGCGAACCTGGCGTGCTGCTCGTCCGCGGCCGCCCGGCGGTCGGCCGGCCGCTCGCGAACCTCCTGGATCGAGAGGGCCGCGGCGATCACGATGACCTCCTCCGCGCAGGCGAGCCGGTCGGCCTCGAGGACCATCCGGCCGAGCCGGGGGTCGACCGGCAGCTGGGCGAGGCGCCGGCCGAGCGGCGTCAGCCGCTTGGCCGGGTCCCTGGCGTTCGGGTCGAACGCGCCGAGCTCCTCGAGCAGGTTGATCCCGTCGCGGACCTGCCGGCGGTCGGGCGGGTCGATGAAGCCGAAGTCCTCGACCTCTCCGAGGCCGAGCGACGCCATCTGGAGGAGGACCGACGCCAGGCTCGTGCGGAGGATCTCGGGATCGGTGAAGTCCGGCCGGTCGGCGAAGTCCGCGTCGGAGTAGAGGCGGATGCAGATCCCGTCCGACGTCCGCCCGCAGCGGCCCTTGCGCTGGTCGGCCGACGCCTTCGAGATCCGCTCGATCGGCAGCCGCTGGACCTTCAGCCGACCGCTGAAGCGGCTGATCCGGGCGGTCCCCGGATCGACGACCGAGCCGATCCCGGGCACGGTCAGCGACGTCTCTGCGACGTTCGTCGAAAGCACGACACGCCGACCGCGGTGGGGCGCGAAGACGCGTCGCTGCTCGGCATGGGAGAGGCGGGCGTAGAGCGGCAGGACCTCGACCGCCTGGCCGAGTCGCCCGGCGAGCGCTTCGGCCGTGTCGCGGATCTCGCGCTCACCGCTCAGAAATACGAGAACGTCGCCCGGGCCGTCGCGCAGGAGCTCGTCGACGGCGTCGCCGATCGCCTCGATCGGGTCGCTCGGCCCGCTCTCCTCGTCGTCCTCGTCGGGGTCCTGCGGCCCGAGCGGGCGGTAGCGGACCTCGACCGGATAGGTACGGCCGGAGACCTCGATCACCGGGGCGCCGCCGAAGTGCCGGCTGAAGCGGTCGGCGTCGATCGTCGCCGACGCGATGATCAGCTTGAGGTCCGTCCGCCGGTCGAGCAGGCGGCCGAGGTAGCCGAGCAGGAAGTCGATGTTCAGGCTCCGCTCGTGGGCCTCGTCGACGATGATCGTGTCGTAGCGCAGGAGCAGCCGGTCGCGCTGGATCTCGGCGAGCAGGAGGCCGTCGGTGACGAGCCGGACGAGCGTCTCGTCGCCCGACCGATCGCTGAAGCGCACGGCGTAGCCGATCGCCCCGCCGAGCTCGACGCCGAGCTCTTCGGCGATCCGCTCGGCCGCCGCCCGCGCGGCCAGCCGCCGCGGCTGGGTGTGGGCGATCGCGCCACGGACGCCCCGCCCGAGCTCGAGGCAGAGCTTCGGCAGCTGGGTCGTCTTGCCCGAACCCGTCTCGCCGGCGACGATCACGACCTGGTTGGCGGAGATCGCCGCGAGCAGGTCGTCGCGGCGGCCGGTGACCGGCAGTTGCGGCGGGTAGGTCAGCTTCGGGACGGCCGCCCGGCGCCGGGCGACGCGGGCCTCGGCGGCCTCGAGGTCCGCGGTCAGCCGGACTTCCGCCGCCGGATCGGGCCGGCCGGCGGACGCCCGATCGAGCCGGCGGCGGAGGTTGCTCTCGTCGCGGAGCGTCAGCTCGGCGAGGCGGGTCCGCAGGAGCCTACGCCCCGCCGCTCTGCTTGCCGAGCCCGCCGTCGGCCGAGCAGGTGACGGCCGCGCCGCCCTCCCGGGTCCAGACGCCGTCGGCGCATTCGACGGCCGGCCCGTCGCCCTGGGCATAGGTCGGCCCGCAGACGTGCGCGAGGCAGAAGTTCGCCGGCGGGTTGGCCGGGTCGACCGGCTGGATGTCGTTCTGGTCGGCGCCGCTCGGCGTGGTCGCGGTCGGCGGCACCGTGTATGCGGGCACGGTCGCCGTCGTCGGCGGCGGAGCGACGATCGGCGGCACGGTGTCGACCGGACCGGTGCTCGTGTTCGTGTTCGTGTTGGTCGACGACGTCGGCCCGCCGAGGACCCTCGTCTTGACGAGGTTCTGTGTCCGGACGACGGTTTCGATCTGCGTCTGCGTCGCCGTCGAGTCGGCCGTCGTCCCGACCGCGACGCCCAGGATCGCCCCGATCAGGCCGCCGAGCAGGACCCCGATCAGGCCGATCGAGAGCTGTTGACGGGCCGTGTCCACGCCGAGAGGCTACGACGCCGGGGTGCGGATTTCCAGCCGCCCGGTTCGGCGGGCCGGCGGCGGCGGATGATCGGACGCCGGGTCGGCCTCCTCCCGCGTTCGCCGGGCAGGCCCGTGGCGTCTACTCGGACCGCTCGGGATAGACGTCGTCGATCGTGCTCAGCGCGACGTACGGCGCGCCGGCCGCGAGCTCGATCGCCGGGCCGCCGCCGGCCAGCCGGTCGAGCACGCTGACCACCCCGCAGATCTGATGTCCGGCTTCGCGGAGGGCCTCGATCGCGACGAGTGTCGAGCCGCCTGTCGTGACGACGTCCTCGACCACCAGGCACCGATCGCCCGGCCCGAGCGGCGGCCCCTCGATCCGGCGCTGGAGGCCGTGGGACTTGGTCTCCTTGCGGATGAAGAACGCGTTGCATGGCGCGCCGGCCGCGAGGCCGGCGCAGGCGACCGGGTCGGCGCCCATCGTCAGCCCGCCGAGCGCGGTCGCTCCCCAGGCGGCGGCCCGGGCGGCGACGAGCTCGCCGAGCGCGGCGAACCCGGCCGGACGGAGGATCGCCCGCTTGGCGTCGATGTAGTACGACGCCGTCCGCCCACTGGTCAGGACGACGTCGCCGATCACCAGGGCGTGCTCGCGCAACTCGGCGATCAGCCGGTCGCGAGCCGTCGCGGGCGGGTCGGGCGTGGATTGGTCGGGAGACATCGGGGTGGATCGTATTCGGGGCGCGAGTCGGCTCACGCCTCAGCTGGGGTTCTGCCCACCTTGTGGCTCAAGTCCGGACGCCGATCAGCCGAGAAGAAGACCAGATGATCTCGACACTGCTGAGGACTCTCGCGATCCTGGCCAGCCTCGTGCTGCTGGCCAGCTTTGCGATGTTCGCGATCGACCAGGCCGGCGGCGCGTCCAACCAGGCCCAGTCGGAGGTCGCGGCGTCCGGCAACCAGACCCTCGGCCCGGCGATCCACGGACCCGGGGCGAAGACCGGGGTCCGCGGGAAGATCGACTCGGCCGCGCGGACGCTCGTCAGCCCCGTCCACTCGCTCGCACCCGGCCGCGACGACTCGTGGGGATCGCGCACTTTCGACGTCGTCGTAGGCCTGCTGATCTACGGCCTCGGCCTCGGCGCGCTCGCCCGCGCCGCCGGTCTGGCCCGCAGGCCGCGGCTCACGCCGCGCGGCGACCGGCCACTGCCCCGCTTCTAGCTTCGCCGGCCCCGCGGCCGCAGGCCGGCCCGGCGGTCAGGGCCCGGCGTTGCTGCTGATCGTGTGGCTGCCGCCGCCGTTGCGGTAGTAGACGTCGACGGCGTCGCCGTACTGGGCCCAGTTGTAGACGGCTTCGGCGTCGGGCACGGGGATTCGCAGGCAGCCGTGCGACGCCGCGTAGGTCGGGACGTCCGCGTACCCGTGGATCGCGTAGCCGCGGATGAAGTAGTTGGCGTCGACCATGCCCTTCTCGTTGATCCCGAACGTCTTCAGGTAGATGCTGAAGTTCCCGATCACGGTCGGCGTCGACGGCTTCCCGGAACTCATCTCGTAGAGCCGGCGGACCTTGCCTCCGGGGAGCACCTCGGCCAGGACCTGATGGGTCAGGTCGCCCTCGAAGTGGGCGCCCTGGTCGGGGTAGCGAACCTTGAAGGTCCCGGCGCCGACGGCGAGCAGCTTGAAGACGGTGCGGTCGGCCACATCCGTGCGGTCCTGGTTGGTCATCTTGCGGAAGGCGATCACCGCGCGTTGGGTCGCGTCGTCGAAGACGCCGGAGTTCGGCACCGCGTAGTGGAGGTCGGCGAGCTCGTCCTGGAGCAGGCGGACGACCGCGCTGTGCTGGCCGGGGGCCGGCGACGGGGCGACGGCCGGCAGGCTCTGCGGGGTGGCGTCGAGGCCGGCCTGTAGGTCGGTCGCCGGATGGGAGACGCGGACGCTGATCGATGCGACGCGCCCGCCGACGCCGATCAGGGCCGCGAAGTGCCCGACCCCGTCGCCGGCGTTCGTGACCGCGACGCCTCGCGTGGCGAGCTTCCGATCGCCGCGGAACGTCCGCACGAAAAGCGTCTGGCCCGCGATGTACGGCGTCACGCGGCCGACGACCCGGAGCCTTCCTCCGGTGACGACGGCCCTGACCGGAAAGCGGGCCTGGTTCTGGATCGAGAAGTGGATCCTGATCGGCGCGAGCCCGGTCGGGGTGGTCGTCCCCGTCGCCCCGAGCGTCGGGTCCTGGGCCGAGGCCGGGCCGGCCGCGAGCAGGCCGGCGAGCACTGCGAGCAGCGGGAGGAGGCGGGCAGCGGGTCGCACAGGCGCGAGACTATTGGGCCGGGGCGACCCGCGCAACGGTCGCCAGCGTCGCGCCGATCCCGAGCGCCACGCAGATCAGGAGGACGGCGATCTGCGCGTGCCAGTGCTCGCTGACGCCGAAGGCGACGCAGTTGTTGATCGCGTGCAGGGCGATGCACGGATAGAGCGACCCCGACCGCCAGCGCACGAGGCAGAGCGTGAAGCCGAAGAAGGCGAGCGGGACTAGATCGCCGACCGGCGCCGAGCCGGCGTGGATCGCGCCGAACACGACGGCCGTCACCGCGGCCGCCTGCCACGGCCCGCGCCAGTTGACGAGCGCGGCGAAGAAGAAGCCCCGGAAGAAGAACTCCTCGCAGATCGGCGCGACGACGCAGGTCAGCGCGACGACGCAGACCAGCGCGATCGGCCCGTTGTTGGCCCCGAGCGTCTGGACGACGTGCTCGGTGTCGTTGAGGTTGAGGGCCGCCTCCCAGACGGCCGTGAACAGCAGGAAGGCCACGTAGGCTCCGGCCATCAGGACGAGCGCCCAGACGATCGGGGCCGCCCGCAGGCCGAAGTCCTCGGGCCGGGGGCGCGTGACCCGGGCGGCGAAGAAGACCGCGCTGGCGACGAGCAGGACGTCCTGGAGCAGGGTCGCGAGCAGCTCGACCCCCGGCGGCGGGTTCGTCAGGCTGGCGCCGCCGAGCGCGGCGAGCAGCTCGATGATCGCTCCGCCGAAGATCGCCCCGGCGAAGCCGGTCAGAATCGCGAGCGGCGCGAACAGCGGCGCCCAGCCGGCCGCCCGAGTCGAACCGAGGCCGGCGGCCAGGGTCAGATCAACGCTGGCGGCCGGGGTGGCGTCGGGGCCGGCGGCCGGGGTGGGACCGGGGCCGGCGGCCGGCGGGCGGTCTGGGCCGGCGGGCGCCGGGCGGTCGGGGCCGGCGGGCGGCGGGCGGTCGGGGCCGGCGGGCGGTCCGACGGAGCTCGGCAGGTCCATCAGCGGAGGTTAGGGCTCGAGCAGTTGGGCGAGGCTCGAGATCGTCCGGACGTCTCCGGCCGGCGCGACCCCATCGGACCCGAGCAGGCCGCCGTCGCCGGCGGGACGCACGAGCAGGACCGGCTCGACCCCGGCCGCCCGCGCGCCGAGGACGTCCTCGGCGTAGCTGTCGCCGACGTGGACCGCCCGGCCGGCAGGCACGCCGGCCACGGCCAGGGCGGCATCGAAGATCTCGGCCGCCGGCTTGGAGATCCCGGCTTCGGCCGAGCAGACCACCCCGTCGACGAGCCCGGCGAGTCCGGCCTGGGCGAGCACGTCGTGGAGCGAGATGTCCCAGTTGCTGAGCACGACGACGCGGACGCTCCGCCGGCGCAGCCCGGCGAGCGCGCCGGCCGCGTCCGGGTAGGCGGCGAAGCGCAGGGAGTCGAGCAGCGTCTGGGTCAGCGCCGGCCTCGCGAGCCCGGCGACGGGTGGGCCGAGCGCGTCCGCGACCACCCCGGCGCAGTCGTCACGGAGCGCGGCGAGCGAAGCCGCGTCGCGCGCCTGCTGGCAGTGCGTACGGTAGTGGGCCATCTCCGCACGCAGGGCCGGGACGGCCTGCTCGAGCGTGATCGTGATCGCCTGCCGGCGGTCGAGCAGGTCGACGAGACGCTGCCAGGGCGGCTCGATGCCGATCAGCGTGCCGAGCGCGTCGACCAGCACGGCGGCGGGCTGGGCCGGGTCGCCGCCGGTCACGCGATCCAGTGCCAGGTCGCGAACAGCTCGGTGAAGCCGGCCAGCGAGACGGCGCTCGCCCCGAGCACGGGCACGCGCAGCCGCGGATGGCGGGCGATCCAGATCGCGAGGGCGATCGGCAGCGGGAAGAGCACGACCAGATAACGCGGCAGGGACGTCAACGGCTCGGGCGAGACCGGATAGGAGAGGGCGAGGCAGGTCCCGGCGAGGGCGTAGACGCCGTAGGCGAGGGGCAGCCGGCGAACCGCGCCGATCAGGAGCGGGACGGCGCCGAGGAGAAAGCCGAACAGCATCACGTTGTGCCAGCCCGCGACGATCGGGTCGCCGCCGGCCAGCGGGTAGTAGACGGTCCGCCGCTGCCCGGAGAGCAGCTGGCGGGCGCCGTCGAACGCGGCTCGGGCGCCTTCGCGGATTCCGCCGATCGGCCCGGTGAAGTGGCGAAACCAGTCCTGCTGGGACGAGAACGGCGCGAGCGGGTCGAGTCCGGTCGCGGCCAGCCAGACGAGATAGGCGACCAGGCCGAGCGGGACGATCCCGATCCACAGCAGGTCGCGACGCCGGCCGCTTGCCGGCCGCGGCCGGTCGAAGCCGGCCGGCCGGCGCGCCCAGCGACTGGCCGGACGGCGCTGGTCGAGCCAGAGCAGGACGAGCGGGACCATCAGGATCAGGCCGGACGACCGCGTCGCGGCGGCCAGCGCCCCGAGCAGGCCGGCCCGGGCCCAGCGGTCCTGGCGGGCCGCGACGAAGGCGCCGAGCGTCAACGCCAGGTAGACCGATTCGGTGTAGACGGCCGTGAAGAAGAACGCCATCGGACCGAGCGCGACGGCGAACACGGCGAGGTCGGCGACGTCCCGGCCGCCGGGTCCGAGCTCGATCTCGGTCAGGCGCCAGACGAGCCGCAGGGCGACGAGCATCGCCGCGAGCGAGACGAGCACGCCGCTGAGCAGCAGGCCGGGTCCGAGCGAGCTGACGCCGGCGACGAGCAGCGGATAGAGCGGGAAGAACGCGGCCGTCGGACCGGTCGTGTACCCGTGGCGGGCGATCGTCAGGTACCAGACCGAGTCCCAGCGGGCGAACGGCGCGGCCAGGGCATCGCGCAGACCGCCGAGGTGGTCGACGACGCCCGGCGGATCGAAGCCACCGTGGGGGACGGTGCCGAGCGCGAGGTACGCGCCGGTCCCGACGACGACGACGATCGCCAGCATCCCGGCCAGCGCGCAGGCCGCCCGCTGGAGCGCGATGTCCTGGCGCAATCGAGCGGCGAGCGGGCCCATCAGCGGCCGGGTCGCCGGTAGGTCGGTGGCGTGCGACTCCATCGGGCCGCTCCGATGATCGCACGACCCCGGTCTGCAGGCTGCGGGTCAGGCCGCCGGCGTGTGAGAGAATTCCCCGTCTTCGCGTTACGCCGCTCCGGCGCCGCGCCGGCACCGCGCAATGACAGCCCGTGACCGACAGCGCCGCCGCAGGCGCCACAGCAGTGACCCGGCCCGTCTGATCCTGATCGGGTTCGCCGCGCTGTTCGGGACGATCATCGTCGCGATCGGCATCGTGCTCGGCTACGTCGTCGCGATCGCCGACAACGTCCCTCCGCTCAGCCAGCTCAAGCAGGTCAGCAACGGCGCCAACTCGACCGTCTACGCGGCCGACGGCTCGTCGCTGGGCACGATCCTCTCGGACACGATCCGGTCGCCGATTCCGTCGTCGCAGATTCCGTCGATCCTCAAGGAGGCGACCGTCGCGATCGAGGACCAGCGCTTCTACCAGCATCACGGCGTCGACTTCCAGGGGATCATCCGGGCCGCGATGACCGACCTGACGTCCGGCAAGACGCTCCAGGGCGGGTCGACGATCACGATGCAGCTGGTCCGCAACCTGTACGTCGGGGTCGACGAGAAGACGCTGAAGCGCAAGATCAAGGAGGCCGTGCTGGCCGAGCGTCTCGAGAAGGTCCACAACAAGGACTGGATCCTCACCGACTACCTGAACACCGTTCCCTACGGCGCCGAGGGCGGCCAGGACGCGCTCGGCGTCCAGGCGGCCGCCCGGATCTTCTTCGACAAGTCGGCCGGGCAGCTGACCCTGCCGCAGGCGGCCCTGCTCGCCGGCCTGCCGCAGGCGCCGTCGGAGTACAACCCGTTCAGCAATCCGAAGGCCGCACTCGTCCGCCGCAACCAGGTACTCGCGAAGATGGCCCAGCTCGGGTACATCACGCTGGCCCAGCAGGCCTACGCCGACGCGGCGCCGATCGGCACGAAGCACGGCAACTACTACTCCCACCGGACGCAGAACTTCTTCTTCAACTACGTCCAGCAGCAGCTGATCGCGAAGTACGGGGCGAACACCGTGCTGCAGGGCGGCCTCAAGGTCTACACGACGCTCAATCTCGGCCTCCAGCGCCAGGCCCAGAAGGCGATGGCGGAGGTGCTCGACGAGCCGGGCGATCCGGCGGCGGCGATCGTCACCGAGAACCCTAAGAACGGGCAGGTCGAGGCGATGGCACAGTCGTCGACCTACCAGCAGACGCAGTACAACCTGGCGACCGAGGGCCAGCGCCAGCCGGGCTCGACCTTCAAGGCGATCGACCTCGCCCAGGCGCTGAGCATCGGCATCGACCCGGACACGACCGAATACGACTCGCACCCGCTCCCGCCCGACTGGCTGCCGGGTCACCCGGGCTACCCGGTGACGACGTTCGGCGGGGAGGCGCAGGGCGAGATCAACCTCGTCAAGGCGACGGTGACGTCCGACAACACGGTCTACGCCCAGCTGGCCGCCGACCTCGGCGAGCAGAACATCACGAACATGGCCTACAGGCTGGGCGTGACGACCCACCTCGACAGCTACCCGGCCGAAGCGCTCGGCGGGCTTACGGTCGGCGTGACGCCGCTCGAGATGGCCAACGTCTACGCGACGCTGGCCGACGGCGGCCTGCGCAACACACAGACCGTGATCACGAAGGTCGTCTTCCCAGGCGGGACCGTCGACTCTAGCTGGAGCCACGACACCCGGCACGAGGCGGTCACCGACGGGGTCGCCGCCGAGGAGACGAACATCCTCGAGCAGAACGTCCTCCACGGGACGGCGACCGCGTCGGCGGTCAACTGCCCGACGGCCGCGAAGACCGGGACCACGAGCAACCTCGTCGACGCCTGGCTCGACGGGTATACCCCGAACTACTCGACGGTCGTCTGGATGGGGTACCCGAACAAGGACGTCCCGATGACCGATGTCCACGGCGAGCCCCAGCAGGGCGGCTACCTGCCGGCCGACATCTGGCACGACTACATGCTGCCGGTCATCGGGACCCACTGCACGGCATTCCCGACGCCGAAGACGCCGCTCGTCTACAAGCCGTTCACCGGCAAACTGAGCCACGTCACGAGCGGCGGCGGCGGGACCGGCAGCTCGCCGAACTACACGACGTCGTTGCCGGTCACGCCGAACTACACGACGACCACGCCCACCTCGACGACGACGACACCTGGAAGCCAGACGACGCCGAAGCCGACGAGCACGACACCGACGAGCACCGGGGCGCCGTCGGGCGGCGGCAACAACGTCGGCGGACAGGTCGTGCCGGGGGCGCCGACCCAGCAGCCGCAGACGAGCGTCCCGGCGAACACCAGCAACCCCGGAGCCGGTACTGGTGTCGGCATGGGCGCCGGCGGCGGCGTGGCCGCTCCGACCGGGCACTAGCCCCGGTCGTCGCGGGCGGCGACGGCGCCCGCAGCGCCGCCCGCGAGCGGCGTGTGGCCGCGTGCGGCGCCCGATGCTACCGTTGAGAGGATAGGTAGCCCGATCCGGGCGGCCGTGAGCTGCGCTCAGTCGCGGGGTATGCGAGGATCCACACAGTGGCAAAGGAAGACAAGGTCGAGTTCGAGGGCGAGGTCATCGAGGCCCTGCCGAACGCGATGTTCCGCGTAAAGCTCGACAACGAGCACGTCGTGCTCGGCCACGTGGCCGGCAAGATGCGTCGCTTCCGGATCCGGATCCTGCCGGGCGACCGGGTTCGCTGCGAGCTGTCTCCGTATGACCTCGATCGAGCCCGCATCGTGTACCGCCACCGCTGAGCCGGCCGGCAGTGGACGGGCCGCGGTCTGAACGCGCCCTGATCGAAGCGATCGCCGCCGTCCTCGGCCGGCGCGGCAGCCGGATGGTTCGCTGGATCGGGGACGACGCGGCCGTCGTGCGGGCTCGCCCGCTGGCCGTCGTCTCGGCCGACACGATGGTCGAGGGCGTCCACTTCCGCCTCGGCCGTACGAGCCCCGCGGACGTCGGCCACCGAGCCCTCGCGGCAGCCGTCTCCGACATCGCGGCGATGGGCGCCGACACCGGCGAGGCCTACATCTCACTCGGGCTCGGCGGCCCCCTTGACCCGGCCGGCGCGCTCGAGCTGATGCGCGGGGCCGAGCAGCTGGCCGAGCGGACGGACACGACGATCGCCGGCGGCGACATCGTCGCCTCGCCGACCCCGTTCGTCTCGGTCACGGTCGTCGGCTGGGCCGACGACGACGCCGACCTGGTCGGCCGCGACGGCGCCCTACCGGGTGACCTGGTCGGGGTCACCGGCCCGCTCGGCGGGTCGGCGGCCGGGCTTGCCGTGCTCGACGGGCGGGCCGGCGGCCGGCCGCACGCGGCATCCCTGATCGCCCGCCACACGCGGCCGTGGCCGCGCCTGGCCGAGGGTCGGGCGCTCGGCCGACTGGGCGCCCACGCGATGATCGATCTGTCGGACGGCCTGGCGAGCGATGCCGGCCTGGTCGGCACGGCCAGCCGAGTCCTGCTGGAGATCGACCTGGCCGGCCTGCCGCTCGACCCGGGCGTCGAGGTGGTCGCCGGCGAGCTCGGGGTCGACCCGGCCGAGCTTGCCGCCGACGGGGGCGAGGACTACGAGCTGTGCGTCTGCGTCCGTCCGGCCGACCGGATCGCCGTCGAGCGGGCGATCCCGGGACTGTCGTGGGTCGGACGGGTCAGCCCCGGTCCGCCGTACGGCGCGCTGCTGGTCGGGCCGGCCGGGCCGGTCGAGCTCTCAGGCTACGGTCACCAGTTCAGCGGACGGGGTGGGCCGGGTCGCGGGGCGGGTCCGGGAGCGGGTAGCGGGGGCGGGTCCCGGGGGCGGGTCCCGGGGGCGGGTCCCGGGGGTGGGTCGCGGGGGTGGGTCGCGGGGGTGGGTCGCGGGGTC
>DATAUX010000051.1:0-12560 GCA_036268015.1 Solirubrobacteraceae bacterium
GACCGTGCCGCGGATGTCCCGGGCGGAGACGCGGGCGGCGATCGGCAAGGCGCGTGAGGTCTTCGACCAGGGAATCTGGGCCGAGATGGCGCCGGACGAGCGGTCGCGGATCATGCTCCAGGTCGTCGGCAAGCTGACCGAGAACGAGGACGAGCTGGCGACGCTCGAGGCGATCGAGTCGGGCATGACGATCCGGGCGGCGTCGACCGTCCAGCTCGGGCAGTCGATCGTCCACTGGGACTACTTCGCCCGCAACGCCAACCGCCAGCTCCAGGAGCCGCTCGAGCCGGTCTCATTCCCGACGCACTCCTACAACTTCGTGCTGCGCGAGCCGATCGGCGTCTGCGCGGCGATCGTCCCGTGGAACTTCCCTCTTCTGATGGCCGTCTGGAAGCTGGCGCCGGCCCTCGCGATGGGCAACACGGTCGTCCTCAAGCCAGCATCGAACACGCCGCTGACGGCGCTCCGGCTGGCCGAGCTGATCGCGGAGACCGACCTGCCGAAGGGCGTTCTCAGCGTGATCACGGGTCCGGGCGGGTCGGTCGGAGAGGAGCTCGCGTCGAACCCGCTGGTCGACAAGATCTCCTTCACGGGGTCGACCGTCGTCGGCCGGCGGATCATGGAGCTGGCGTCGCAGACGATCAAGAAGTGCACGCTCGAGCTCGGCGGCAAGTCGCCGAACATCGTCTTCGAGGATGCGAACCTCGAAGCCGCGGTCGACGGTGCGCTGTGGGCGACCTTCTTCCACCAGGGCCAGGCCTGCGAGTCGGGTACGCGTCTGATCCTTCCGGAGTCGATCCACGACGAGTTCGTCGAGCGGCTGGTCGAGCGGGCGAAGACGATCAAGCTGGGTGACACGCTCGACTACGAGACGGACATGGGCCCGCTGGTGTCGGCCGCCCAGCGGGACATCGTCGCCGACTACGTGCGGATCGGCCGTGAGGAGGGCGCGAGGTGCGTGCTCGGCGGCGAGGCCGTCAGCGGGCCCGACGGGAAGGGGTTCTTCTTCGAGCCGACGATCTTCACCGACGTCGAGAACTCGATGCGGATCGCCCAGGAGGAGATCTTCGGGCCGGTCCTCTCGGTGATCAAGGTCTCAGGCGACGAGGAGGCGATCAGCGTTGCGAACGACACGATCTACGGCCTGGCGGCCGCCGTATGGACCGAGGACTACGACCGGGCGATCACGACGGCGCGACGCCTGCGAGCCGGGACGATCTGGATCAACGATCACCACCTGATCAACTGCGTGGCCCCTTTCGGCGGGTACAAGCAGTCGGGCAACGGGCGGGAACACGGTATCTACGGGTTGAACGAGTACACCGAGATCAAGCACGTCCACGTCGACCTGACACGCGACGTGGACATGAAGTTCTTCGGGATCCTGCTCAGCGAGCCTCGGTGATGGGGGTCTGACCGGCGTCGACCAGGCCGGGGTCAGGGATCGCCGGGCCGGGTCGAGCAACTAGACTTCGACAGATGAGCACGGCGATCACCCAGCGCTGGATCTGCGAATCCTGCGGGTACATCTACGACGAGGCCGACGGCGATCCGGATGGTGGAATCCCGGCCGGAACGCCGTTCGACGACATTCCGGCGACCTGGTACTGCCCGGTCTGCGGGGCTCGCAAGCGGGACTTCGTCCCGTACGAGGCCTAGACCCGGGTCGCGAAGACAGCGGCCGGTGGTAGTCCCGCCAGGGCGGGTCCGGCGGCCTCGGGCAGGCGCTGGCCGGTGGCTTCGGCGATCGCCGCAGCCGTGATCTCGACCAGCCGGCCGAGTTCGTCGGGGGTGATCGCGAGCGGCGCCATCAGGACGATCACGTCGCCCAACGGCCGGACGACGGCGCCGCGGCGGCGGGCCGCAAGCGTGACCTGGTGGCCCATACGGTCAGCCGGCGCGAACCCGGTCAGCTCGATTCCGACGATGAACCCGCACCGACGGATCTCGGCGACCGAGCGCAGCGGCCTGACGTGCTCGTCGAGCAGGCGACCGAGCAGGTCGATCTTCGGGGCGAGACGGTCGAGCGTGGACTCCTCCTCGAAGATGTCCAGGGTCGCCAGGGCGGCCGCGCAGGCGAGCGGGTTGCCGGTGTACGTGTGGCCGTGGAAGAACGTGCGGAAGTCCTCGTGCGCCCCGAGGAAGCCCTCGTAGATCCGTTCGGTCGCGAGCGTCGCGGCGAGCGGCATGTAGCCGCCCGTCAGGCCCTTGGCGACGCACATCAGGTCGGGCCGAACGTCCTCGTGCTCGCAGGCGAACATCCGGCCGGTACGCCCGAACCCGGTCGCGACCTCGTCGCAGATCAGCAGCACGCCGTGGGCGTCGCACCGGTCGCGGACGGCCCGAAGGTAACCGGCCGGGTGGACGAGAATGCCCGCGGCGCCCTGGACGAGCGGCTCGACGATCATCGCCGCGACCCGTTCGCCATGCTCGTCGAGGACCGAATCGAGTTGCCCGAGGTCGCCGGCGTCGACCTGCCAGGCGTCGAACAGGAGCGGCGCGTATTGGGAGTGGAAGAGCTCGATCCCGCCGACCGAGACCGACCCGATCGTGTCGCCGTGGTAGGCGTCGCGCAGGCTGATGAACCCGGTCCGGCGCCGCCCGGCCGGATCGGCCTGCTGAGCCCAGTATTGGAAGGCCATCTTCAGCGCGACCTCGACCGCCGTCGATCCGCTGTCGGAGTAGAAGACCCGGGTCAGGCCGGCCGGCGCGATCTGGACGAGTCGGGCTGCCAGTTCGATCGCCGGTTGGTGGGTGAGGCCGAGCATCGTGGAGTGGGCGACCCGGTCGAGCTGGGCGCGCACGGCCGCGTCGATCTGTGGGTGATGATGTCCGTGGACGTTGCACCAGAGCGACGACACCCCGTCGATGTAGGCCCGGCCGTCGGTGTCATAGAGCGTCGTCCCGTCCGCTCGATCGACGATCAGCGGGGCCTCTTCCGACCAGCTCTGCTGTTGGGTGAACGGGTGCCAGAGGTGGCGCCGGTCGAGCTCGGCGAGCAGCGCGGTTTCCATGCCGGCAGGCTAGGGCGCCCGTCGGTCGGAATCGTTCGGATCGGGTGAGTCGTCGCTCTGGGTTGCCGTCCGTGCGGGTACTGGACCGTCCAGTTCCCGGCGGGTTTCGTCGGCTGAGTGGGTGCGCGGCTCTCGCGGGAAGCGTCCCGGTACTGGACCGTCCAGTACTCGGTGGGTCGGTCGACCCACGAAGTCGACATGCCCCGGTCACGCGAGCCCCGCCGCCGCCGCGACGCGACGCGACGCGACGCGGCCGCCGCCTATCGGGAGATCCAGTCGTCGACCGGGAGCCGGGCTCCGGCGTGTGCGAGCCGATCCGCCGATAGGGGCTCGACCAGGCCGAGGGTCGCGACTCGGACGCCGCCGACCTGCTCGATCGTCTGCCGGTTGGATTCCTCCAACACGCTGGGCAGATCCGGCCACGGGGTCAGCACGACGGCGCGGACGTCGAGGCCGACGCTGCGGGCGGCTTCGAGCGTGAGCAGTGTGTGGTTGATCGTGCCGAGTCCGGGACGTGCGGCGATCACGAGCGGGAGGCTGAGCTCGACGGCGAAACGACGGATGTCCCAGCCGGGGGCGAGCGGGACGAGCAGGCCGCCGACTCCCTCGACGATCACGGCATCGGCGCGGATCGCGCTGACCCGGGCGACGAGCGCCGGGACATCGATCGCCTGGCCGGCGAGGCTGGCGGCCAGGTGAGGCGATACGGCGGGTCCGAAGCGGACGGGAGCGACCTCGTCGGGCGGCATGCCGGCGCACAGGCCGAGCAGCTCGTGGTCGGCGAGCAGGCCGATGGCAGCGTCGTCGACGCCGGTCAGGACGGGCTTGTGGGCCGCGACCCGCCATCCTCGGCTGGCCAGGGCGGCGACGACCGCCGCCGCGAGGACGGTCTTGCCGGCCCCGGTATCCGTCCCGGTCACCAGACAGCCGGGCACAGCCCGCGGGAGCCGTGACACCGGGTGGCCGATCAGGCGGCGTGCGGGACGGCGTCGGCCTCGACGTCGAACGGCCGCGAGCCGCCGCGGGGCGTCGGGTCGTCGTCGCCGTACGCCGGGTCTTGACGGCGGGCAGGCGGGTCGTGACGTGACCGCGCCGCATAGGACGCGAGCCCGGGATTCGGGGCGGAAGCGGCGGTCGGGCCGGGGATCGACGCAGGCGCGTGGAACTCGACGCCGAGCTCGCGAGCCGACAGGGCGATCGCCTCGGCGGCGCGAGCAAGCTCGCTCGGCGTGTGGGAGGACATCACGGCCAGGCGCAGGCGGGAGCTGCCGGGGGCGACCGTCGGCGGGCGGATCGCCTGGGCGAAGACGCCGCGGGTGAGGACGCGCTCGCACAGGTCCATCGCGAGCGTCGCGTCGCCGACCACGAGCGGGATGATCTGGGTCCGCGAGACCGGCGCGGGAATTCCGGCTCGGACGAGCTGATCGCGGAGATGGTCGCCGGCGGCCTGGAGCTTGTCGACGCGGCCGGGCTGCTCGGCGAGAAGCTCGAGTGCGGCGAGGGCTCCGGCGACGGCCGGCGGCGGCGGCGCGGTCGAGAAGATCAGCGACCGGGCGGTGTTCGTCAGGTACCTGGCCATCCCGGCGTCGCAGCAGACGTACGCGCCGTAGGAGCCGAGTGCCTTGCCGAGCGTGCCAACCACGACGTCGATCTCGGCCTCGAGGCCGGCCTCGGCCACCGCGCCGCGTCCGCCGGGGCCGATCGCTCCCATCGCGTGTGCCTCGTCGACGACGACGCGGACGTCGTAGCGGTGGGCGAGCTCGACGAGCTCGGCGAGTGGGGCGACGTCGCCGTCCATCGAGAAGATCGAGTCGGTCACGATCAACGCGCCGCGGCCCTCCGCCTGGCGCAGGCCCCAGGCCAGGTGATCGAGGTCGCAGTGCTCGTAGACGAAGGTCTCCGCCCGGGCGAGCCGGCAGCCGTCGATGATCGACGCGTGGTTGAGCTTGTCGGAGAAGACCACCTCGTCGCGACCGGCGAGCGCGCCGATCACGCCGATGTTGGCCAGGTAGCCAGACCCGAACAGCAGGCAGCTGCGGCTTCCTTCGAAGTCTGCGAGTCGCTCTTCGAGCCGACGGTGAATCGTCATCGTGCCCGAGACCAGGCGGGACGCCCCGGCGCCGACGCCCCATCGCATCGCCGCGTCGGCGGCGGCCTCGCGAACCCGGGGGTGGTCGGCCAGACCGAGGTAGTTGTTCGAGCACAACAGGAGCACCGGGCGTCCGTCGAGCAGGACTCGAGGACCCTGCGGGCCGCTGACCATCCGCATCCGCCGGTAGAGACCGCGGTCGCGTAGGTCCTCGAGTCGGTGTTCGATGTCGCTCAAGTGGACCCTGTCCGGCCTGCTCAGTCCGCCGTCGTGATCGGGATCGTCGTCCGCTCGGGATACGCGGGCACGGACCGCTTCGCCTGGAAGCGGAGTTGGGTCGACGGGTCCCAGAGCCGGACATCCAGGTCGGGGGCCGGCCGGTCGAGGAACTCTTCGATCAGGTCGGGCGTCTCGCCGTCGAGCCAGCCGCTCCGATTGTCCGGCCGCGGGTTGGTTCCGTTGTCCGGCTGGCGGGCGACGTTCAGGCCGTGCTCCTCGAAGAGCGCCCGGTCGGCCTCGGGGGCCGCGCCGAGCGTGGTCAGGAAGTTACCCATCATCACGCCGTTGATCCCCGCCCGGACGGCGAGCGCCTGGAGCTCGCCGAGGTTCTCGACCCGCCCGCCACAGAGCCGGAAGAGGGCTTCGGGGAGGATCAGGCGGAAGATCGCGATCCACTTGACGGCCTCCCACGGATCCATGAACTTCCGGTCGCCGAACTTCGTCCCCGGTCTCGGGTTGAGCATGTTGATCGGCACGCTGGTGGGGTTGATCGCCGACAGCTCGAAGGCCATCTCGACGCGCTGCTCGCGGGTCTCGCCGAGGTTGAGTATTCCTCCGACGCAGGTCTCCAGACCGGCCTCCCGGACGGCGTCGATCGTCCGCAGGCGACCGTCGTAGCGGACCGTCGTCGAAACCTCGTCGTAGTAGCTCTCGGCCGTCTCGACGTTGTGGTGGACACGCTGGATGCCGGCATCCTTGAGCGCTCTGGCCCGGTCGACCGACGTGTGCCCGATCGACGCGCACCGCTTGAGGTTGGTGTGCTCGGCGACGAGTCGGGCGCCGGCGAGGATCTTCTCGAAGTCGCGCTTCGACAGGCCCTGACCCTGTGTGACCATGCAGAAGCGGTGGGCACCGGCGGCCTCGGCCGCGCGGGCGTGCTCGAGGATCTGCTCGGGATCCATCATCGCGTGGAGTGGAGTCTCGGCCTCGGCGTAGCGTGACTGGGCGCAGAAGCCGCAGTCCTCGGCGCAGCCGCCGGACTTGGCGTTGACGAGCGAGCACATGTCGGTCGCGTCGCCGAACCGCTCGGTTCGGGCGAGCCAGGCGCGCTCGATCAGCGCCTCGATCTCGTCGTGGTCCTCGATTTCGCCCAGGCGACGTGCTTCCTCGCGTGTGATCAGCGGCGGCATCGGTGAAGAACAGCGTAGGCAGGCCGTCGGACGGCATGAATCTGAGGGTGCCGGGCGGCTGGCGATGTCGACGAACCGGCTGTTGCCGGAGACTCGCCCGACCGCCCCGGCCCGGCCCGCCCCGGCCCCCCGCGGCCCGCCGCGGCCGGCGCCTGGCGGAACTGGGTCACAGGGGCGCAGACAGCGTGCTCCAGTTGATCAGCTGCTCCTGGAGACACGCTTTGACGTCCTCCATCCCGTCGCGTCGACCCGTCCCGCGGTGTCGGCGGCCGGCAGCAGAGACACAGGCGGCTGGTTCGGCCGCCGCCGGCGAGGGATCTGGACTGCGGGCGAGGGCCGCGTCGTCGACGGCGTCTTCGGCAATTCTGTACGAACCACGACAAACTGTCGTGTTTCATACAAATTCTCAAACAGACACGACGACGCTCCCCGCGACACGGCGAGCCTCCCCACCCCGCCGGTCGCTCCCGCAGACCGCCCCGCCCCGCCCCGCCCCGGGCATCCAGGGGCCGCCTCTACCCGCAGTCCGCCCGCCCGCCCGCCTCTCCCTCCCGCCGCCGCCCGCCCGGCGTCGTCAGTCGTCGACGAGCACGACGAGCACCTGGCCCTCGCTGACGGGCTCGCCCTCGCGGCAGAGGATCTCGGCGACGCGACCGGGCTCCTCGGCCTCGACCGGCATCTCCATCTTCATCGATTCGAGCACGGCGACGGTGTCGCCCTCGTCGACGTGGTCGCCGACGGCGCAGTCGATGCTCCATACGGTGCCGGTGATGTGGGCCACGACCTCGGACACTGCCGCCTCCTTTGAACGCGAAGCGGCGACAATAGCCGCCGCCGCAGATGTCACCGCCGACGATTGTGATCCTGACCGCCCGGGACGAGGCCGACCGCCTGGTCCTGACACTCGACGCCCTGAGCCGGGCGTTCCCGGGCGCGGCGGTCGTCGTCGGGGACGACGGATCGGAGGACGCGACGGCGGAGCTGGCCCGGTCGGCGGGGGCGGAGGTCGTGAGCGGGGGCCGGACGATCGGCAAGGGCGGCACGGCGACGCTGGCGGCCCGGCGGGCGCTGGAGCTCGGCGGGCCGGAAACGGTGTACCTGCTGTGCGACGGCGATCTCGGCGACAGCGCGATGCGCCTGGACGCGCTCGAGCGTGCGGTTCACGACGGGGCGGATCTCGCGGTCGCGGCGTTTGCGACCCGCGCGGGCGGCGGCTTCGGCTTCGCCGTTGGCTTCGCCGGGTGGGCGATCCGCCGGCGGACGGGCCTCGAGTTGCGGGCGCCGATCTCCGGTCAGCGGGCGCTGTCGCAGCGGGCGCTGACGAGCGTCCTGCCATTCGCGCCGCGGTTCGGGATGGAGATCGGCATGACGATCGACGCGGTCCGGGCCGGCCTGGGCGTCGTCGAGGTCGAGCTCGACCTGCGCCATCGGGCGACCGGCCGTGACTGGCGGGGGTTCGCCCACCGGGCCCGCCAGCTCGGCGACTTCGTCCGGGTCTACGTCAACCGACGCTGATCCGCCCGGCCCCGCGTGCCGCCTCGCCGGCCCCGGGTCCCGCCGCCGCCGGCCCCGCCGTCCGCCCGGCCCCGCCGTCCGCCGGGCCGCGCTGTCCGGCGCCCGCGGCCCCGCCTATGCCCGCGCGAGGCTCGAAACGCGGTCGACGGCGGCGCTGCGGCGGAGGTAGCAGGTCCAGGTGAGGCCGGCGAGCAGGGCGTAGGCGCCGACGAAGGTCCAGAGGGCACCGACCGACCAGGTGGCGTGGGCGTGGGCGACGGCGAGCTTGTCGGCCGGGGTCGGGGCGGCCTTGACGGCGGCCGAGACGCCGAGGCTGGCCTGGCGGAAGGCGAGCTGGACGAGGAAGCCGCCGAATGCTCCGATCGCGCCGGTGACGCCGATCACGGCGGCGGCCTGGCGCTTGTAGTCGAGCAGGATCCGCTTGGGGTCAGGCGCGCCGGCGGCGACAGCCTTGCGGCCGAGGGCGGCGAAGATCGACGGGATCATCCGGTAGGTGGAGCCGTTGCCGATCCCGGCGAGCAGGAAGATCAGGATGAAGGATCCGAAGAACAGGGCGAAGCTGTGGTGGTCGACGCCGACGATCGCGGCAAGCGTGAAGAGGCCCATCAGGACGAACGTCACGAGCGTGATCCGGGCTCCGCCGAGGCGGTCGGCGAGCCAGCCGCCGAGCGGGCGGGAGAGCGAGCCGACGAGGGCGCCGACGAAGCCGAGGCCGGCGAGGTAGGTCGCGACGAAGACGTGTTGGGCGAGGAACTCGGGGAAGGTGTTCTTGATCACGAGGGGGAGGACGAACGAGAAGCCGATGAACGAGCCGAAGGTCCCGATGTAGAGCAGGGAGACGATCCAGGTCTGGGGGTGGGTGACGGCGCGAACGTAGGCTTCCCGGTCGGCCCGGGCGGGCCGGAGGCTGTCCATGTAGAGCGAGGCGCCGAGGACGGCGATCAGGATGAAGGGGATCCAGATCAGCCCGGCGTAGGCCATGTGGATGGGGTGGACGGGAAGCTTGACGAGGGCGGCGGGCACGCCGACGATGATCACGAGGGGCACGAGGAGTTGGGCGACGGCGACGCCGAGGTTGCCGCCGGCGGCGTTCAGCCCGAGGGCGAAGCCCTTCTCCTTGTCGCGATAGAAGAAGGAGATGTTCGACATCGACGACGAGAAGTTGCCGCCGCCGACGCCGGCGGTCGCGGCGCACGCGAAGAGGATCCAGAACTGGGTTCCGGGGGTCTGGTGGGCGAGCCAGCCGCTGGGGACGACGACGGCGACGAGGAGGGCGGGGATCAGGAGGAGCGAGGCGCTGAAGGTCGTCCAGGCCCGGCCGCCGAAGCGGGGGATCGCGAAGGTGTAGGGGATCCGGAGGGCCGAGCCGATCAGGTTGGGGACGGCCGTCAGCCAGAACTGCTGGGGGATCGACATCTTGATCCCGATGTTCGCGAGGTTGATCACGACGATCGTCCAGAGCACCCAGATCCCGAAGCCGAGGTGCTCGGCGAAGATCGAGAAGCGGAGGTTCTTGCGGGCGATCCGCTTGCCGCCGGCGTCCCAGAACTCGTCGTTCTCGGGATCCCATTCCTCGATCCATCGCCCGCGCCGGCTGGTCGCTTGGCCTGTGGTCCCGGTCATCGGACCTCCCGAAGTCGTCGTTTGGGTCGGGATGCACGCTAGGCGGGGGAGGTGTCCACACCGTGAGCACGACATATCCAGTGCGTTTCGCGTCGATTAAGTGCGTGTGCCGCAGCTGGCGGGGCGGACGCCCGGGTTCAGACGAAAGGAAGGTGACAAGCCCACAACGACGAGCGTCGTCAAGACACTTGGCAAGCTGCCGGCGCGATTTTCAGGAATCGCCGCGGGTCGGGGCGTAGCCGCGGGCCTGGAGGGCGAACAGCTCGGCGTAGGTGCCGGCGGCGGCGAGCAGGTCGTCGTGGGAGCCGACCTCGATCAGGCGTCCGGCGTCGAGGACGACGATCAGATCGGCGATCCGGGCGGTGGAGAGGCGGTGGGAGACGAGCAGGGTGACGGCGCCGGAGCGGGCGCGGGCGCCGCGGAGGGCGGCGGAGAAGCGGGTGAACAGAGCGGCCTCGCTGACTGGGTCGAGGCTGGCGGTGGGCTCGTCGAGGATCACGAGGAGGGGGTCGGAGCGCATCAGCCCGCGGGCGAGGGCGAGGCGCTGCCATTGACCGCCGGAGAGCTCGCGTCCGCCGGTGAAGCGGTTGCCGACCGGCGTTGCGAGGCCGTCGGGAAGGGCTTCGGGGAGGCGTGCGGCGCCGGCGGCGTCGAGCGCGGCGAGGATCGCGGCGTCGTCGTCGAGGCGGGGGAGGTCGCCGACGCCGACGGTGTGGCGGGCGGGCAGCATGAAGCGCTCGTAGTCCTGGAGGGTGGCGGCGATCCGGGTGCGCCAGGCGGCGGGGTCGAGATCGGCGAGCGGGATGCCGTCGATCAGGATGCGGCCGGTGGTGGGCTGGTACATGCCGGCGAGCAGCTTGACGAGGGTGGTCTTGCCGGCGCCGTTCTCGCCGACGAGGGCGACGACGGTCCCGGCGGGCAGGTGGAGGTCGATGTCGGCGAGCACGCTTGTGTCCCGGTCGGGGTAGCTGAACCCGATTCCGTGGAGCGCGATCCCGTCGTGCAGGTGGCCGGGGACGGCGCCGGGCGGGCGTGGGTCGGCCGGCGGTGGCCGGGTCGGCCGGTCGGTTGGGATGGCCGGCGTCGGGGACCGGGCGTAGTCCTCGACCCAGAGCAGGTGGTCGGCGGTGCGGCGGGCGGTTGCGAAGTTGCCGGCGGTGTTGGTCGATCGGGAGATCTGGGTCTGGGCGCGGCGGAGCAGGCTGACGGACATCACGACCTGGCCGGGCGTCTGCTGGCCGTGGGCGGCGCGGAGGACGAGGACGACGATCGCGCCGACGAAGCCGATCGCGAAGCCGATCCAGCCGGCGGCCTCCCAGGCGGCGCTGCGGCGGGCGGTCGCGAGCGAGCGGCGGCGGGTCCGGTCGGCGAGCTCGGCGTGGCGGTCGGCGAGGGCGTGGGTGATGCCGTAGGTCCGCAGTTCGCGGGCGGAGCTGGCGGTTGTGGCGAGCGTGAAGAGCTCCTCGAGCAGGCGGCGGTCGTCGGCGAGCTCGTCGTCGCCGCGGGCCTGGATCCGCGCGGCGCGGCGGTTGGCGAGGGCGGGGAGGACGGCGAAGGCGGGGACGACGAGGATCGGGAGGTAGACGGTGGCGAGGAGGACGACGACGCCGACGGAGCGGATCAGGCTGCCCCAGAGGGAGAACAGCTGGTTGGGTGCGCCGGCGAGGGCGCGACGGTTGTCGCGGAGGGGCTCGACGTGGGCGAGGAGGCCGGGGCGCTCGAGGTGCTCGATGCCGGGGACGGTGGCGAGGAGGCGGCCGATGCGCAGGCCGAGTGTGAGGTTGGTGCGGTCGGTGAGCTCGCTGCCGACGATCGCGGCGAGGACGCTGGAGAGCCAGCCGACGGTGAACAGGACGGCGATCAGGGCGGCGCCGACCCCGACGCGGGTGGCCTGGTGGTGGACGGCGCCGTCGACCATCATGCGGTAGCCGAGCGAGTAGCAGGTGATCGCGAGGCCGCCGATCGTGCTCAGGGCGAGGGCGCCCCAGGCGAGGCGGGGTGCGGCCCGGAAGCCGGTCCCGACGAGTGGGCCGGCGAGCCGGCGGAGCCGCCGGACGCGCTCGCGCGGGCTGGTGTGCCCGTGGGCGGGGGCGGGGTCCGTCGGCGCGGGGATCGAGTCGGCGGTGTCAGGCATCGGAGGTCGGGGCGAAGCGGTCGGACTGGATCGTGAACATCTCGGCATAGGTGCCGGCGGCGGCGATCAGGGCGTCGTGGTCGCCGAGCTCGGTGATTCGGCCGTCCGAGAGGACGGCGATCCGGTCGGCGCGGCGGACGGTGGAGAAGCGGTGGGAGATCACGATCGTCGTCGTGCCGGCGGTGATCTCGAGGAAGCGGTCGTAGAAGGCTGCCTCGCTGCGGACGTCGAGCTGGGCGGTCGGCTCGTCGAGGACGAGGACGCGGGCGCCGGACTCGACGGCGTAGAGGGCGCGGGCGAGGACGATCCGCTGCCATTGGCCGCCGGAGAGGTCGTGGCCGCCGGCGTAGCGGGGCGAGAGGATCGTGTCCCAGCCGGCGGGGAGCCGGGCGACGAGGGCGGTCGCTCCGGCGCGGTCGGCGGCTCTGTGGAGGGCGGGCTCGTCGATCGGGCGGTCGCCGAGCGCGAGGGCGACGTTCTGGGCGGCGGTGAACGGGAAGCGGGTCGAATCCTGGTAGACGACGGCGACCTGCCGCTGCCAGCGGCCGGCGTCGAGCCGGGTGAGGGGCGTGCCGTCGATCAGGAGGCGGCCGGCGGTCGGCCGGCGGAGACCGGCGAGCAGGGAGACGAGGCTGGTCTTGCCGGCGCCGTTGAGGCCGACGAGGCCGAGCGAGCTGCCGGCGGGAAGTTCGAGGTCGATTCGGTCGAGGGCGTGGGTGCCGGACGGGTAGCGGAGACCGACCGCTTCGAAGCGGATCGACAGCCGGGGCATCCCG
>DATAUX010000052.1:0-9396 GCA_036268015.1 Solirubrobacteraceae bacterium
CAGGCGCAGCCCGATCGGCGAGTCCCCGGCGATCAGGAACAGCGCCCCCCGGCGGATCGTCCACCGTCCGGTCGTCCACTCGTCGTCGCCGGCCGCCCGGTGGAGCGGGATCGCGACGCCCTTCGGCTCGCCCCGCTCGGCGTCGAGCTCGCCGATGATCGCCGCCCGGGCGACCCCGCTCGCCAGCGCCCCGTCCGGCGGCTCGGTCGCCACGGCCGAGAGCGGGTCGCCGGCCGGGAGGCGGGCCTCGGTCCACAGCCGGCCGACCGGATCCTCGTAGGCCGGGACGCAGATGTCGGCCGGCAACCCCAGGCCCGCGGCGATCTGGTCGGCGAAGGCCCGCGTCTGCGCGGCCGTCGTCTCGCCCTCGCTCGTCGGGTCGGCCAGCAGGGCCGGGTCGCGCCACAGCGGGTGGCCGTCGACCCGCCAGTTGACGCCGACCTGCCAGCGGGGCAGCGGCTCGCCCGGGTACCACTTGCCCTGGCTGTGCTGGATCAGCGCGCCCGGCGCCAGCCGGCCGGCCAGGCGGATCCCGAGCGCCGTCGCCATAGGCCGCTTCGTCGGCCCGTCGGCCGCGATGTTCCACTCGGCGGCCTGGCCCGCCCCGATCGCGACGAAGGTCGGCTCGCCGCCCATCGTCAGGCGCGTGTCGCCCGCCTCGAGCGCCACGTCGACGGCCTCGCCGAGCGCGTCGATCCGCTGCCACTGCTCGTCGGTGTACGGCAGCGTCACCCGCGGCAGCTCGGCGAACCGGGTGACCAGGTTCGAGAACTCGAAGCTCGTCTCCGCGGCCTCCCGCCTCCCCTCGATCGGCGCGGCCGCCGCCGGCGTCGACGTGCACGCGAGCGGGATGTGCCCCTCCCCGGCGAGCAGGCCCGACGTCGGGTCCAGGCCAACCCAGCCGGCCCCGGGGACGTAGGCCTCGGCCCACGCGTGGAGGTCGGTCGAGTCGGTGCTCGGTCCGGTCGGACCCGGCTTGTCGGCCGCCAGCTGGACGAGGTAGCCCGACGCGAAGCGGGCGGCGATCCCCAGCCGGCGGAGGATCGCGACCAGCAGCCACGAGCTGTCGCGGCACGAGCCGACCCCCAGCTCGAGCGTCTCGTCCGGCGTCTGGACGCCGTGCTCCATCCGCACCGAGTAGTCGACGTCGTCGCGGACCCGGCGGTTGAGCGCGACGAGGAAGTCGATCAGCGGGGTCGGCGTCCGCGGGATCCCGGCGACCCAGCGCTCGACCGGCGGGCCGGCCGCCACCGGCGCGAGGTACGGAGCGAGATCCTGGGCCAGCCCGTCGTCGTACTCGAACGGCCACCTGCGGGCCGCCTCGTCGATGAAGAAGTCGAACGGGTTGATCACCGTCATGTCGGCGACCAGGTCGACCGTGATCTCCAGGGACCCGGTCGGCTCGGGGAAGACCAGCCGGGCGAGGTGGTTGCCCGACGGATCCTGCTGCCAGTTGATGAAGTGGCCGTCCGGCCTGACGCCCAGCGAGTAGGCCAGGATCGGCGTCCGGCAGTGGGGCGCCGGGCGGAGTCGGATCACGTGCGGGCCGAGGCGGATGGGCCGGTCGTAGCGGTAGACCGTCCGGTGCTCAATGGCGATGCGAATAATCGCGCGAGATTATCGATCCCGCGCGGTACCGACGGTCCAGCCGGACGGGACGGCTGGCCAAGGACAATCGGGCGGGATCGACGTAGAGTCAAACCGTGACCGGTGCACTCCGTCAGATCATCGCCTTCGGCGGCGGAGGGTTCTCGATGGAGGCCGGAAACCCCCTGCTCGACGACTACGTCCTCGCGGCGGCCAACAAGGCCCACCCGAAGGTCTGCTTCCTGGCGTCGGCGAGCGGCGACGCCGACCACTACATCGTCCGTTTCTACCGGGCGTTCGACGCGTCTCGCTGCGAGCCGTCCCACCTGTCGCTATTTCGCCGGGAGGCCGGCGCCCCCGACCTGCGGACGCACCTGCTCGACCAGGACGTGATCTACGTCGGCGGTGGCAGCGTGATCAGCCTGCTCGGCGTCTGGCGGGCCCACGGCCTCGACGCGATCCTCCGCGAGGCGTGGACGAACGGCGTCCTGATGTGCGGCGTCAGCGCCGGCTCGCTGTGCTGGTTTCGCGAGGCCGTGACCGCCTTCCACGGCGAGCCGCAGCGGGTCACCGGGCTCGACCTGCTGCCGTGGAGCAACACCGTCCACTACGACGGCGAGCAGGCCCGCGACCGCAGCTACCGGCAGTTCCTCGTCGACGGCCTGTGCCCCGGCTACGCCGCCGAGGACGGCGCCGCGCTCCACTTCGTCGGCGAGCGGCTCGTCCGGGCGGTCAGCTCGCGGCCGCACGCCCGCGCCTACCGGATGCGCTGCGTCCGCGGCCGGGTCGTGAAGTCGGCGATCAAGACGCGCTACCTCGCCGACGGCGTGCTCCCCGCCCTGCCGGCCGGCGGCGGCGGACGCGGCCTGAGCGTCGCACCCGACTCGGGTCCGGCCGAGGTCCTGCCAACCGCGATCGCGGCGGGCGCGCGAAGTTGACGCCTGGCCCGAAGACCCCGCGGATCGTCGCGATCGGCGGGGGAGGTTTCGGGTCGACCGGGCGAGACCACGCCCTCGACGCGTACATCGCCGAGCTGGCCGGAGCCAACCTCGGCGTCGCGCGGGCCGCCGATCGCCCGAAGATCTGTCTGCTGCCGACGGCCAGCGGCGACCCGAAGGACCAGATCACCCGCTTCAACGCGACCTTCCGCCGGCTCGGCTGCGACCCGTCGCACCTCGCCCTGTTCCGGCTCGGCGACCAGCCGGACGTCGAGCTGCGCGAGCACCTGCTCGCCCAGGACGCGATCTACGTCGGCGGCGGCAGCCTCGCCAACCTGCTGGCGATCTGGCGCACCCACGGGCTCGACGAGGTCCTCCGCGAGGCGTGGGAGTCGGGGATCCTGCTGTCCGGAGTCAGCGCCGGGTCGATGTGCTGGTTCCAGGCCGGCATCACCCGGTCCCACGGCGGGCCGCGGCCGTCACCGGGGATGGGCTTCCTGTCCGGCAGCAACTGCGTCCACTACGCCAACGACGCGGCCCGCGCGCCGAGCTACCACGCGGCGATGCTCGCCGGCGAGCTCCCCGGCGGGTGGGGCGTGCCCGACGGGACGGCGCTCGTCTTCGACGGGACCGACCTGCGCGAGGTCGTGACCGCCCGCCCGGGGTGCAACGCCTACCGGGTCGACGTCGTCGACGGCCAGCTTGTCGAGAAGATCTGCGAAGCCCGCGTGCTCGAGGACCGCGATCCCGCGCCGGAGCTCGACCCGGCGCTCGCCGAGTTCCGCGCCCAGCACCGCCGGGCGAGCGGGCTCTCGCGCGGCCCGCGCGCCAACGGCTGGCGCTCGCCCACCTTCTGAGCGCTCCACCGGTCGGCTAGCCGGTCGGGTCGGTCGGGTCGGTGGCCAGGGGATCACGACCTCAAGTTTTCCGGGCCGCCGCCGATGAGTGGATGTGCACGCTTCGAGGTTCTCGGCCGTTTGGGCGGCGTTGGTCTGCCTGCTGGGCGCCGCCGGCGGGCTGGGGCTGGTCTCGGCGCCGGGCGCGGTCGCCGCCACCTCGTCGCCGACGACGGGTTCGGTGACGCTGGTCGGCGAGCCGGGCGACTCGGTGACCCAGGGCGCGGCGCTGCGCTACGACACGCCGAGCTCGACGATCAGCCTGACCGGGACGCTCGCGCACGCGAGCGTCGACCTGAACTACGGGGTCTCCGGCGAGGACTACAGCTTCGACTTCGTCGCGCCGTCGGGACAGACGCTCGCCCCGGGCGTCTACGACGCGCCGCAGGCCTACCCGATCCAGGACGCTTCGCTCCCCGCGCTCGCGGTCAGCGGCGACGGCCGCGGCTGCGGCCAGCGGGGGTCGTTCGTCGTCAAGGACATCCACGCCGACAGCTCCGGCCGCCTCGACCGGCTCTGGGTCCTCTACGAGGATCAGTGCACGACGGCGGTGCCGCGTGAGTTCGGCGAGATCAAGCTCGGCGAGCCGGCGCCGGCCGACGCGGCGATCGCCGAGCCGTCGGCGATCAGCTGGCCGTCGACCGATCCAGGCCGCCCGATGCGGACCGTGCCGGTCACGCTCGTCGGCGGGAGCTCCCGGTCGACGATCAGCGGGGTCGCGCTGGGCGGCGCCGATCCCGGCGACTTCTCCGTCGCATCGGATGGGTGCTCGGGGCAGACGCTGTCGGCCGGTGGGAACTGCCAGGTCGCGGTCGCGTTCGCGCCGTGGGCGACCGGCGACCGGACCGCTGAGCTCGCCGTGACGAGCTCGGACGGGAGCGTCGTCGATGTTCCGCTGACGGCGTTCGTCCACGCGGGGACGACACGGGCGGACCTCCAGAGCGACACCGACGACGGCGTCGGCGAAGGTCTCGACTACGCGTATTCGGGCGCCAACTCGACGATCACGGCGACCGGCACGCCCCAGGCGGTGATGGTCGAGGTCGACCCGGGCGACAAGATCGATTGGAACGCGTACTTCGAGGCCGCCCCCGGGGCGACGCTGACGGCCGGCACGACGTATTCGCCGGTCTCGCGCGTCGGCATCGACGGCGGCGCCGGGCTGTCGGTCACCGGCAACGGGTGGTCGTGCAACACGCTGGTCGGGGAGTTCACGGTCCGCGACATCCATTTCGACCCCGACGGCGAGCTCGAGGACTTCAGCGCGTCCTTCGTCCAGGCGTGCGACGGCGGTCGGCCGGCCCTGCGCGGGACCTTCCAGTTCCGTGCGCCGATGCCGGCTCCGCTGCTCGCGCTCAACAGCGCGCCGCCGAGCGTCTCGGGTGATGCCGCGATCGGCCAGACGCTCGGGGCTACGTCCGGCAGCTGGGCCGATCCGTCGACGGCGTACGGCTACCAGTGGCAGCGGTGCACGGCCGCCGGCTGCCAGGACATCGCGGGTGCGACGAGCCCGACCTACACGGTCGGGATGACCGACGTCGCCAGCCAGCTCGCGGTCGAGTCGAATCTCACGAACGACGCCGGCCAATCGGCGTGGGTTCGCTCGGCGAAGACCGCGGTCGTCGCGCCGCCGCCGGTCGCCGTGAACACCGCCCTGCCGAGCGCGCCGGCCGACCCGGTCGTCGGCACCGACTACGAGGCAGGGGCCGGGACCTGGACGAACTCGCCGTCGGGCTACGCCTACCAGTGGAGCTCGTGCGGCGCCGACGAATGCTCGGTGATCCCGGGCGTCACGTCGTCGGACTATCAGCCGACACTCGACCAGGTCGGCCGCAGGCTGACGGTCTCGGTGATCGCGACCGACGACGGCGGCGACTCGGCGCCGGCCGTGTCCGCGCCGAGCGCGCCGGTCGTGGCGCCGCCGCCACCGGCGGCGATCGAGCTTCCGACGATCGTCGGCCCGCCGCTGATCGGCTCGGGCCTCGGGTCCTACCCGGCGACCTGGAGCGAACCGATCGTGTCCAGCTTCCTCCAGTGGCTGGAATGCGACGCGGCCGGAGCGAACTGCTACGGCGTCGGCCCCCCGGGCGACCCCCACTACGTGATCACGAGCGCGGACATCGGCCACACGCTGCGGCTCAGCGAGACCGTGATCGGCGAGTACTCGGGCACGACGATCGCCGACTCGGCGGCCACCACCGTGATCCCGGCGTCGCCGACCTGGCTCCAGACGCTCGACCAGTCGACGGGTATCCCCGAGGAGCTCGAGGGCCTCGCGGCCACCGAGAGCCTGAGCGCGCCGGCCCGCCAGAGCGCGCGGTCTGTCACACGCGGCGGCCTGGCCGCGACGGTCGGCTGCTCGGTGCGCTGTGCCGTGGTGGTCACCGTGACGCGTCCGGCGAGCGGGCCCACGCGCAGCCGGGCGGCGACGGTCCTCGGAACCCGGACGATCGACGTCGCGGCCGGGCGGCGGGCTCGGGTGCATGTGCGGGTCAGGCACAACCGACCGGGGAAGCTCGTCGTGACGAGCACGGCCAAGTCGCTCGTGGCTCCGTTCGCGACGACCGCCGTCGTGCGGCGGACCGTCACGGTTTTCTAGTTCTAGTCAGTCTGGGGTGGGGCCGCCGGCCCGCAGCATCGTGTGAGGCTGGATGCCTGCTCGGCACGCGGTTCTGGGATGCTTCCCGAAATGCCGGCCGGCGGCTCGAGTTCCCCCCACCCCCTCGGGGTGACCGTCGTGGACGACGGGGTCAACGTGGCCGTCTACTCCCGCGTCGCCTCGGGCGTCGATTTCTCGACCTTCGACGGCAGCGGCGCCGAGACGCGTCACGCTCTGACGCTGGCCGACAGCGACATCTGGCACGGGTTCGTCCCGGGTGTCGAGGCCGGGCAGGAGTACGGGTTCCGCGTGTCGGGCCCGTACGCGCCGACGAGCGGTGTTCGGTGCAACCCGAGCAAGCTGCTGCTCGACCCGCGCGGGCGGTCGGTGACCGGCAACCTGACGTGGGAGCCGTCGTGGAACGGGGCGGCCGCGGGGGCTCCGAACACACCCGATCTGAGCGACTCGGCGCCGCAGGCACCCCGGTCGGTCGTCGTGCAGAGCAGCTTCGACTGGGCCGGCGATGCCCCGCTCGGGCACGCGCTGGCAGACAGCGTGATCTACGAGCTGCACGTGAAGGGCTTCACGGCGACCCATCCCGACGTGCCGGGCGCCGACCAGGGCACCTACGCGGGGCTGGCCAACCCGGCGGTGATCGCCTACCTCCAGGGTCTCGGTGTCACGGCGGTCGAGCTGCTTCCGGTCCACCAGTCGCTGACCAACGGCGTCCTCTCCGGCGGTGGACTGACCAACTACTGGGGCTACGACACGATCGGGTTCTTCGCAGTCCACGGCGCCTACTCGGCGGCCCGCCGGGCGGGCGGGGCGCCGGGGAGCGAGGTCGACGAGTTCAAGGCGATGGTCAAGGCCCTGCACGCGGCCGGGATCGAGGTCATCCTGGATGTCGTCTTCAACCACACGGCCGAGGGCAGCGAGCTGGGGCCGACGCTGTCATTCCGGGGGATCGACAACGCCGCCTACTACGAGCTGGTCCCGGGCCAGCCGCAGTCCTACGACAACCTCACGGGGTGCGGGAACACGATCGCCGCGGCGAGCCCGCCGCTGCGGCGGCTGATCCTCGACTCGCTGCGCTACTGGGTGGGCGAGATGCACGTCGACGGCTTCCGCTTCGACCTCGGCGCGGTGCTCGGCAGCGACCAGCCGGGGACGACCGGGAACGCCGACCCGGGCTGGGACCCGAACGCCGCGTTCTTCGATCTCGTCCTCCAGGATCCGACGCTGGCCGGATCGAAGCTGATCGCCGAGCCGTGGACGGGGGCCGGCGACGAGCAGGGCCAGTTCCCGCCGCGGTGGTCTGAGTGGAACGGTCAGTACCGCGACACGATCCGGGACTTCTGGCGCGACCAGTCGCCGAGTCCGCGCTGGGTCGGCGCTCGCCTGGCGGGGAGCCCGGACATGTACGCGTCGAACGCTCCGCGGTTTGGCATGCGACGCCAACCGACCGCGTCGATCAACTTCATCACCTGCCACGACGGGTTCACGCTGAACGACCTGGTCTCCTACGACGCGAAGCGCAACAGCGCCAACCAGCAGAACAACACGGACGGGACCGACGACAACCGGTCGTGGAACTGCGGGTCGGGTCCCGGAGACGACGGGCCGACGGCGAACCCGGACCTGGCGGCCGAGCGCCGCCGCCAGCAGCGCAACCTGCTCGCGACGCTGCTCGTCTCCCGCGGCGTGCCGATGATCCTGGCGGGCGACGAGCGGGGTCGCACGCAGCAGGGCAACAACAACGCCTACTGCCAGGACAACGAGATCAGCTGGCTGGACTGGACCGACGACCCGTCGGCCGAGAACCTGACGACGGTGGTGCGCAGTCTGATCAAGCTGCGCTCGGGTGCGGCTGCCCTGCGGGCCGCGCGCTTCCCCGACCCCGGCGGGGCGGAGCCGAGCGCGCCGGTGCCGGACACCGGCCTCGGCTGGTTCGATCCCGACGGGTCGCCGGTGGCGGGCTCCGACTGGGACAACCCGGCGGGCCACAGCTTCGCCGCCGTCTTCCCCGCGCTCGCGCCGGGGCCGGCCGTCCTCGTGATGGTCAACGCGTACTGGGAGCCCCTCGTCTTCACCGTTCCGAGCCCGCCGTCGGGTGCGTGGACGGCGAGTCTCGACACGACGCAGGAGGACGGCACGCCGACCGCCGCCGGACCGCTCGGGGAGGGCGCGACGATCACCGTCGGCCCGCGGTCGGTCGTGATCGCGAGCACCTGAGACCCGCGACGATCGCGGGAGGCGTGGGCGAGTCGAGCTACTTGCCGCCGACGGCGTAGACGATCTCGACGGAGCGGCCGGGAAGGCCGAGCTGACGCTCGAAGGTCAGGCCGCCCCGCCGCGGTTGGCGGCGCGGACCTTCTCGAGCAGAGCGGCCGGGTCGCTGTCGACGGTGATCGGGGCCGGCGCGCGATCGGTCGGGACGTTCGAGCCGAGCACGAACACGTCGAGGTTCGGCCAGGGCCAGCGGGGAGCGCCAAGCGCCGGCTCGAAAGTCGTGCGGCCCATCAGGGCGGCGTCGGCGCCGTCCAGGAACTCACGGATGCCGTGGCTCTGGCCGGAGACGAAGGCCGGGTCGGCCAGCGGGGCGGGCCAGCCGTCGGGCGTGGTGACGAAGCCATCGGCGCTGATGCTCATGCGGGCACGGATCTCCATCTGGTGCTCCCCTCGCGAGTTGGTCAGGTTGCCTTCTGCCCGGTGGTCGGAGCCGACCCGACCGGCTCGACATCGCGGCTCGGCGATCGCTGCTCGTCGAGAAGAGCAGCGGCCTGCTCCAATCGGGGGATGATATATGTCTGACATAATGCTTGGGCGTGGCGATCACGTGGACAAGGGCGGCCACGAAGCACGGCGTCGGCCGCGAGCGCAGGGGCTACGTCGTCCGCACGGCGACGACGATCCTGAGACAGCCGGATCCGCGCGGAGTACGCCGAACACCTGGAGGGAGCCGCTGATGCCTGAGCCGATCGCCACGACGAAGCACGGCACACCGATCACCGACGAGCTCGCCGAGAAGCTCGCCCGCGAAGCCGAGGCCGGCTACGACGTCACGCGCGCCCGAACCGTCGGACGCCGGTCGCTCGCCGGCGGCGCCGGCAAGTCTCCGCGGCTCAACTTCCGCGTCACGCGCGACCTTTACGAGCACGCGACCGAACGTGCCGAGCGGGAAGGCAAGACGCTCAGCGAGCTCGCACGCGACGCGCTCGAGCACTACATCCGCTGACGCGAGGCCCGCGGGAGCGGTGTTCGGTACTGCGGCCTGCGCGATGTTGCGTAGTCGTCAACGCCGCCGAGGCCTGGCCGATCGCGTCTTCCGCGGAGGCAGCAGCGCACGTCCGCACGACGTCGAGCGTCCGGACCGGCT
>DATAUX010000053.1:0-2224 GCA_036268015.1 Solirubrobacteraceae bacterium
CCGGAAGACGGCCGCGGCGATCAGCGTCGAGACCGCGGCCGCGACGAGCACGCCGAGCTTCGCCTGGTCGAGCGTCGAGCCGGTGAAGGCCAGGCTCGCGATCAGCAGGGAGACCGTGAACGGGACGCCGGCGGCCGACCCGGTCCCGGCCAGTCCGGGGAAGGTGACGGCCAGCTTCGATCCGCCGAGGACCCGCCGGGTTCCGACCCACGAGGCCAGCATGATGCCGACCGGCTTGCCGATCACGTAGGCCGCGACGATCCCGATCGTCACCCGGGACCGGACCGCGTCGTGGAGCAGCCGGCCGTCGATCTTCAGGCCGGCGTTCGCGAGCGCGAAGATCGGCACGATCACGAAGCTCGTCCACGGGTGGAGGCGGTACTGGAGGCGCTCGTTCGGCGAGATCGTCGACGCCAGGCTCCGCCGGGCGGTCGCCGCCAGCTCGGGGGTCGGCTGCTCGCGGAAGGATCGCGTCAGGGCGGTCGCCCGCTCGAGGTCCTCCCGAGCCGGCGGGTACGCGCTCGTCGCCAGGCCGATCGCCAGGCCGGCGATCACCGGGTCGATCCCCGACTCGAACATCGCGACCCAGATCGACACGCCGACGACGAGGGCCGCCGGGCCCCGCCAGGGTCCGGCGTACCGCAGGCAGATCAGGACGGCGAACAGGCCGACGGCGACGGCCAGCGCCGTGACCGAGATGTGGTGGGTGTAGGCGACGGCGATCACGACCAGGGCGACGACGTCGTCGACGACGACGAGGGTCAGGAGGAAGACCCGCAGCCGGGTCGCGCCGGTCGGACCGACGAGCGTCAGCACGCCGAGCGCGAGCGCCGTGTCCGTCGACATCGCCGCGCCCCAACCGCCGGCCCCCGCGTGACCGGCGTTGATCAGGACGAACGTGCCGATCGCACCGGCGACGCCGCCGAGCGCGGCGATCACCGGGATCGCGATCCGCGCCCGCTGGCGCAGCTCGCCGAGGTCGAGCTCGCGTTTGGCCTCGAGCCCGACGACGAGGAAGAAGAGGGCCATCAGCCCCTCGTTGACCCACTGGCGCAGATCCGTCCCGAGCACGTGGCTGCCCAGCCGGATCGACAGGTTCGTCGACCAGACCGTCTGGTAGGAGTCTGGCCACGGCGAGTTCGCCCAGATCAGGGCGGCCGCGGCCCCGCCGATCAGGAGCAGGGCGCCGCCGGCCTCGGCGTGGAGGAACGCCCGAACCGGAGCGCCGAGGTTCCGGCCCCAGGCCGTGCGACCCGTCGTGGCGGCGGCGGTGGCTTCCATCGGCCAGGGAGTATTGCCTCAGTTGCCCGCGGGTCGCCGGGCGGCCGTTCGCCGGCGTCCTACGGGGTGATCAGGGCGAGGCCCGGCAGGTGGGCGCGGTACCGGCGGGCGTCCCGCGTCAGCAGGGCCCGACCGGTGACCGCCGCGTGGGCGGCGATGTAGAAACCCGGGAGTGCCGAGCTCCGGCCGCCGCCGCTTCGCCGGTACTCGACGAAGCACTTGCCGGCCAGGAATGCCGCCGCCGGCGGCAGGTCCTCCCGGCCGAGCTCGTCCGGCAGGGCCGCATCCAGCGTCTCGATGCGGTCGAACGCGACCGAGATCTCGGCGTAGACGAGTGGGTTGATGACGACGCTGCCCGCGTCGAAGGCCGCGGCCAGCCGGATCTGCGACCACCTCGCCCAGACCGGATCGTCGGTGAAGATGTCCAGCAGGACGTTCGAGTCGACGACGACCCCGCTGCGCCGCTCGTCAGTCATCCCGCCGGGTCAACGCCATGATCTCCTTGGTGGTCATCGGCACGGTCGCCCGGCCGCGCATCCGCCCGGCGATCGCCGCGCCGTCGCCCGAGTCGACCCGCACCAGCCGAGCGCCGCCGGCCGCGTCGAGCTCGAACTCGACCTCGCTCCCCGCCACGATCCCCAGCCGCACGCGGACCCGCTGGGGGATCGTCACCTGGCCCTTGCTGGTGACCCGCATCAGCCGAGCCTAGCAGCCGGTAATACCGGTGATCATTACTTTGCACGACGGGTTGCAGGCCGGCCGCGCCTGGCCTCCGGCGAGCGGCCCGTCGTCCCCTAGCAGACGGGTCGGACACGTTCGGGCCAAGTAATACCAGCAATCCTTACTCGGCACCGGGCGCACAACGACGAAGGGCCGGCGGTCGCCGGCCCTTCGGTCTGATCTGGGTCGTCGGGTCCTAGAAGCCGCTGCGGAGCTTCTGGGC
>DATAUX010000054.1:0-18555 GCA_036268015.1 Solirubrobacteraceae bacterium
GTTCCGTCGCCGAAGCTGATCTCGGCGGTTCCGGAGTGGACGAAGTACAGCTCTTCCTGCTCGTCGTGGACGTGGTACTGGGATTCGACGCCGGCCGGGAGGACGATCGCGTTGACGCCGAACGCGGTCACGCCGAGCGCCCGGCGGATCTTCCGAAAGCCCGGGCCGGTCCCGAGGCCGGCGATCGATCCGACGGCGTAGCCGCCGCCGGAGACGACGCCGGTCGTCGCGCCGGCGTCGCCGGCCGGGGGGTCAGTGGTCGGCGACGTAGCCGCCCTTCGGTTCGATCGTCATGCCCGCGTCGACCCAGGCGACGATCCCGCCGTCGAGCGTGTAGGCCTCGTAGCCGGCTCCCCTGAACGCCTGGGCGGCCATCGCCGACCGGGCGCCGAGCCGGCATTGGAAGACGACCGGCTTGACGGCGTCGATCGTCTCCGACTGGGACGCCAGCCGCTCGAGCTCGATGTGGCGGCTGCCGGGGATGTATCCGGCGTCTCGCTCGTACGTCTCGCGGACGTCGATGAAGTCGGCTCCCTCGGCGAGGAGCTCGGCCGCCCGCTCCGGGCCGATCGACATCTCGGGTGCGTCGAACGTGCTCACGGGCGAAGCGTATCCGGTGGGGAGAGCCAGGCGCAAACGGTCGGATCGGGCTCGGCACGTGCGATCATGGAGCGGTGCACGGCGCGCGCTGGAAATCGGCTGGAGTCCTCGGATTGACCGCCGCACTGGCCGGGTGCGGCGGGGGAGCCGGAACCCCCGCGAAGCCGACCTTGCCGCAGACCGGCTCGGCCGGCGCGACGCCGTCGGGAAGCGCGGCCCGGTCGGTCGGCGCGACGCCGTCGGTGGGCGCGACGCCGTCGGTGGGCGCGGGCCCGGCGGCCGGCCGGGAGCCTCCGGCACGGGCGGTCGCGGTGATCCGCGACTGGTCGCGGGCGCTGGCCGGAGGAGATGTGCAGGCGGCGGCCCGGTACTTCGCGACGCCGAGCGTGATCCAGCTCGACCCGACCGAGCCGTCGGTGACGTTGCGGACGCCGGCGGCCGCCCGGGCGGCGAACATGGCGCTGCCGTGCGGGGCCAGCCTGCTCGGGTCGCGGGTCGTCGACGGGTACATCGACGCGCTCTTCCTGCTCGGGAATCGGCCGGGCGGGGACTGCGGGACCGGGACCGGCCAGACGGCGCGGGTGGCCTTCGTGATCGAGTCCGGCCGGATCTCCGACTGGCGGCGGATTCCGGACGAGCCGGGTGACAGCGCGCATGACGCGCCGGGGGCAAGCGCGCCGGGGACCGGAGCGCCGACCGGCCCGGGCCCCGGATCGTCGGTGTCGGCGGTCTGATGCCGACGCCCCCGCTTCGAAGGATCCTCGGCGCCGCGGGCATTGCGATCTGCGTCGGGCTGACGGCCGTCTGGATGCTGGAGGGGCCGTCGGCGAGCGGATCCGTTCGGGTGCTCGAGTTCCTGGCGACGCTGGTCGTCGGCGTCGCCGCGCTCAGCGCGGCGGTCGCCCTGGCGACGGCCCGAATCGCGAACTGGGGGGACTCGGGCAGCGAGGAGGAGTTCGAGTTGATCGTCCAGCGGACCGAACGGCTGGCGAGCGACGGCCTGGCGGCCGACCCGGACGAGGGCGAGTTCCTCGAGCTCGACCCGCTGTCGGACGGGGACTTCGCCGAGCTGGTCCGCGACGCGCTCGACGACCTGCCGGACCTGCTCCAGAACGCGCTGCGCCACGTCGCCGTCGTGATCTCCGACCGGGGCCGGCGGATCGGCGCGTACGGTCTGTATCAGGGCGACGGGATCTCCCGCGACAACCATCCCGACCGGATCGTGATCTTCCGGGACACGCTCCGCCGGGACTTCGGCCACAACGCCGACGCCCTGCGCGACCAGGTGACGCGGACGGTTCGCCACGAGCTGGCCCACCACGTCGGCTTCGACGAGATGGGCGTCCGCGGGCTGGGTCTGTAGGGCCGGCGGGGCCGGGTCGTCGGCACGGCGCGGGGGACGCGCCGCCCGCAAGGCCGGGGGGGCCCGTCGGGGTCTGGCGTACGATGGAAGCGGCCGGTCCTTCAACCTCAGGAGCTGGAAAACGCATGCCGGAAGCCGTGATCGTCGATGCCATACGGACACCGATCGGACGGGCGTTCAAGGGCTCGCTGAAGGATGTCCGGGCCGACGACCTTGCGGCGATCCCGCTCCGGGCGCTGCTCCACCGCAACCCGAAGCTCGACCCGGCGACGATCTCCGACGTGATCATGGGCAACGCGTTCGGGACGGGCGAGCAGGGCTACAACATCGGCCGGAACGCGGCGCTCCTGGCCGGCCTGCCGTTCGAGGTGCCGGCGTGCACGGTGAACCGGTTCTGCGCGTCGTCGCTCCAGAGCCTGCGGACGGCGTTCCACGCGATCCGGGCGGGTGAGGGCGACGTCTACGTGGCCGCCGGCGTCGAGGCCGTGTCGCGTGCCTCGGGCGGGGAGTTCGCGTTCAACCCGAAGCTCGACGGGTCGGACGGATCGATCTGCAACGTGTACATCCCGATGGGTCTGACGGCCGAGAACGTGGCCGAGCGGTACGGGGTCAGCCGGGAGGCGCAGGACGCGTGGGCGGCGATCTCGCAGAACCGGGCGGTCGCGGCCCGGGAGTCGGGCCACTTCGACCGTGAGATCGTCGGTGTTACGACACCCGACGGGACGGTCGTCACCGCGGACGACGGGCCGCGCCCGGGGACGACGATCGAGAAGCTGGCCGAGCTCAAGCCGGTCTTCAAGCCCGACGGGACGGTCACGGCGGGGAACGCCTGCCCGCTCAACGACGGGGCGGCGGCCGTGCTCGTGATGAGCGAGACGCGGGCGGCCGACCTGGGGATCGAGCCACTGGCGCGGATCGTCGCTTCGACGATCGCCGGCGTCCGGCCCGAGTACATGGGGATCGGCCCGATTCCGGCGATCCGCGCCCTGCTCGAGGCGACGGGGATGACGATCGACCAGATCGACGTCGTCGAGATCAACGAGGCGTTCGCGGCCCAGGTCATCCCGTGCAGGGACGAGCTGGGGATCACCGACGAGCAGCTCAACCCGTTCGGCGGCGCGATCGCCCTCGGCCACCCGTTCGGGATGACGGGCGCCCGGATCATGACGACCCTGCTCAACGACCTCCGGGTGACCGGCGGTCGGTTCGGGATCGAGTCGATGTGCGTCGCCGGCGGGATGGGCCAGGCGATGCTCGTCGAGCGACTCGGCGACTGATCCGCGCGTAGGCAGCCCCTGATCGCTGTGATCGGGCTCGGTCGATCTGAGAGGATCGTCTCCTGTCGTCGCTCCGACTCAGCTGACCCGGCGCTTCGAATAGCCCGGGGTGTCGAACCTCCGGCCGGTTTTCGCGCTGGACCGTCGCCGTGCGCGCCGTCGCCGGCAATGAGGCGGGTCCGAGCGGATTCACGCTCAAAACCTCGCTGCCCGGCGATCCCGCCTCCGGCGGATCGTCCGGCTCGACGTAGCGGAGACCGGCTGCCGCTCCGGCGCCCGGAGTCGACGGCGGTGAACCTGTCGTCCGGCGTCGTCGGTCGCCCGTCGGAGGCCGCCCAGCCCGCAGGACCTTCAGAAACTTCACAGCCCAGAAAGAGAGACTGACCAAGATGAGCGAACGCGAGACATACGCCGCCGGCGTCCCATGTTGGGTGGAGACGCTCCAGCCGGACCCGCGAGCCGCGCTGGATTTCTACGGTCCCCTGTTCGGATGGGAGTTCTCCGGGCCGGGTCCGATGACCGGCGAGGCCGGGGCCGAGTACTTCGTCGGTCGGGTCGACGGCCGCGACGTGGCCGGCGTCGGAGCGCTGCCCGCCCTCGGTGGCCCGCCCGCCCTCGGTGGCCCGCCCGCCGCCGTATGGAGCACGTCGGTCGCCGTCGACGACGCGGACGCGGCGGTCGAGCTCGCGACAAGCGCGGGTGCCAGCCTGCTGTTCGGCCCCGTCGACGCGCTCCCGGCCGGCCGCCTAGCCGTCCTCGTCGACCCGACCGGCGCAGCGTTCGGTCTCTGGGAGGCGGGTGACCGCGCGGGAGCCCAGCTCGTCAACGAACCCGGCACGTGGGCGATGAGCTCGCTCCACACGCCGGACCCGTCCGGCGCGAGCGCGTTCTACGGGGCGCTCTTCGACTGGCGCTCGACGCCGATCGCCACCGGAGCGCCGATCACGCTGTTTCGCCTGACCGACCATCTCGGCGGCGAGCCCGGCCAGCCGATCCCCCGGGACGTCGTCGGCGTGATGACGCCGATCGAGCCGGGATCCGGGGGGCCGGGGATCCCGCCGCACTGGAGCGTCAACTTCCGGGTCGACGACGCCGACGCGGTCGCGGCTCACGCGGCGGAGCTTGGCGGCAGGCTCCTGATCGCGCCGACGGACGCGCCCGGCTTCCGCAGCGCCGTCGTCGTCGATCCCCAGGGCGCCACGTTCTCGATCAGCCAGTTCGTGTCCGGTGCGTCCGGGTGACGTGACGCCGGTCGCGCGGGCCGGGGACCTCAGCCGGAGTCCGGGCCGCCGCGGCCGGCGTCCGTTCGCCGGGAGAGGGCCGTCGTGAAAGCGTCGTGGGCGGGTTCGTCGAACAGCCAGAAGCGGGCCTCCCGGACTTCGGGGTGGTCGTCGAGGGCATCGGCGACCGCCTCGACCGCGACGGCGGCCGCCTCGGCGACCGGATAGCCGTAGACGCCGGTCGAGATCGCCGGAAACGCGACGACCGTGCAGTGACGTTCCGCGGCGAGCTCGATCGCCCGGCGATGGCAGCCGGCCAGGAGCTCGGGCTCGCCGGCCCGGCCGCCCCGCCAGACCGGTCCGACGGTGTGGATGACGTGGCGGACCGGGAGATCACCCGCGCCGGTGATCTTCGCGTCGCCGGTCGCGCACCCGCCGAGCAGGCGGCATTCGTCGAGCAGCGCGGGGCCGGCCGCACGATGGATCGCGCCGTCCACGCCGCCGCCGCCGCAGAGGCTCGAGTTGGCGGCGTTGACGATCGCGTCGGCCGCGGCATCCGTCGTCAGATCGCCGCGATGGAGCGTGATCCGCGGCACGGCCCGGCGGCCTATGCGAGAGCCGCGGCGTGGAGCGCTTCGGCGAACGCGTCGGCGCTCAGCACCTCCGAGAACATCGGGTAGTCGAAGCGGATCGCGTTCTCGTGCTCCTCGATCGATGTCGCGGCGACGCAGTCCGACAGCGTGATCACGTCGTAGCCCCTCTCGTAGCCGGTCCGCATCGTCGACTCGACGCAGCAGTTCGTCAGGAAGCCGGCCAGCGCGATCGTCGTGATGCCGCGGGCCCGGAGGATGAAGTCGAGGTTGGTCGTCGCGAACGTGTCGAGCCCGCGCTTGCCCTCGACGACGACGTCGCCGGGCTGCGGCGCCAGCAGATCGACGATCTCGGCACCCCAGTCGCCCTTGACGAAGGCGGTCGAGTCGACGACGCCCTTGAGGATCCCGTAGGGGTGCCAGGCGAGCTCGCCGTAGCCCGGGGCGAAGGTGATCGGCGCGTGGACGATCATCACGCCGGCGGCCCGAGCGGCCTCGACGAGCCGGCGGGTGTTCTCGACCATTCCGGTCTGCTCCATCACGTCGGCGACGGCTCCGTGGAGGGCGCCGCCCTCCGACGTGAAGTCGTTCTGGAACTCGATCAGGACGAGCGCGGTGGACTTCGGGTCGACGGGCACGGGGCTCCTTTCGTCGGGGCAGGACCTACCGGCGACTCTAGTCGTCAGAGTCGGCCGGCGTGACCCGTCCCCGCTCCATCCGAAAGTGCGGGCCGATCTCCGGCAGGTCGAATTCGTCGGAGACGACGCGCAGGCCGGCGCGTTCGTAGAGCGACCGGGCGGGAGTCCGCGCGTTGCACCAGACGCGGACCGCTCCAAGGGAGGCGGCGTGGTCGAGCAGGGCCGCCAGGACAGCCGTTGCGGCGCCGCGTCCGCGGGCGTGAGATGCGGTCGCCATGCCCCGCACCCGCCACGAACCGGGTTCCCCGTCGCGCGCGATCAGCCCGACGGAGACGAGCTCGTCCGCGTCGAACGCGCCGACCCCGAATGCGTCGACCGCTTCACCGGCGGCGACCTCCTCGAGCGTCTGGTGCGGTCGCAGGACGGCCCGACGGAGGGCTCGGGTCCGCTCGAGCGGTACGGGGCGTACGACGAGCCGGTCCGCGGGTTACTCGATCGGTCGGGAGAGCGACAGGGCGAAGAGGTCGTCGTCGTCGGTGTGCCAGCCGGCCAGCTCGAGCCCGGCGGCCGCGAGGTCGGCCTCGACCCGGACGCGGGTGAACTTCGCGCTGATCTCGGTCCGCAGCTCCTCGCCGTCGGTGAACGCGATCTCCAGGCCGAGTGCCGTGATCGCGACGTCCTGCGGCTCGAGCGACCGGAGGCGCATCTCGATCCACTCGTTGCGCCGGTCGAAGAACGCGACGTGCTCGAAGCGCTCGGGGTCGAAGTCGGCTTCGAGCTCGCGGTTGAGCACGTGGAGCATGTTCAGGTTGAACTCGGCGGTCACGCCCTGGGCGTCGTCGTATGCCGCTTCGAGGATCGCCGCGTCCTTGACGAGGTCGGTCCCGAGCAGGAGCCGATCGCCCGGTCCGAGCAGGCCGGCGACCGCGCGCAGGAAGCGGCGGCGGCTGCCAGGTGCGAAGTTGCCGATCGTCCCGCCGAGGAAGGCGACGATCCGTGGACCGGTGGCGTCCGGGACGCGATCGAGATGACGCTCGAAATCGCCGATCACCCCGTGCACGCGAAGTCCCGGGTACTCGTCGACGAGCTCGGACGCGCAGTCGCGGACGACGCCCTCGGTGACGTCGAGCGGGATGTACCGCTCGAGCGTTCCGGCCTTGGCCATCGCGTCGAGCAGGACGCGTGTCTTGGTCGCCATCCCGGAGCCGAGCTCGACCAGCTCGACGGCGCCCGTCGCCGCGATGATCTGGTCGGCGTCGCGCTCGAGGATCGCCCGCTCGGTCCGCGTCTGGTAGTACTCGGGAAGCCCGCAGATCCGGTCGAAGAGCTCGGCGCCGCGCTCGTCGTAGAAGTGCTTCGGCGGGAGCTCCTTGAACGGCTTGGTCAGGCCGTCGAGGACGTCGTCGGCCAGCGAGCTCTCGGCTTCGACCCAACAGTCGATCGACACGCCGTCGACGATCGTGATCGCGGGCTCGCTCATGCGGGTGCCGCGACGCGCAGACCGGCGAAGATCTGGCGACGGTGGGGGTGGTCCCAGTTGCGAAAGCTCGGGCTGATCACGCGCGAGCTGGTCGCGAACGACCCGCCCCGAAGGACCTTGTAGTCGGGCCCGAAGAAGACCTCCGAGTACTCCTTGTACGGCTTGGCGACGAATCCCGGGTAACCGCGGAAGTCGCTCGCCGTCCACTCCCAGGCGTCGCCGATCAAGCCGAGTGCGCCGCAGGGCGCGGCGTCCTCCGGCCGGCTGCCGACGGGCACCGTGCCGAGCGTGCCGGCCTCGACGAGGTTCGCGCCCGACCAGGCTCCGTCGGTTCGGCTCGTGCCGTCCCAGGTCGCGGCCATCTCCCACTCGACCTCGCTCGGCAGCCGGACTCCCCGGGCTCGGGCGAACGCGTCCGCCTCGTACCAGGAGACGTGGATCACCGGGCGCTGCTCGTCGAGCGGGGCGGCCCCGTCGGCGAGGCGCCATTCGAGTTCATCGGTCAGCCAGTTCAGCGGTCTCACGATCCCTTCGGCTTCACGCCAGGCCCATCCGCCGTCGGTCCACCATTCGCGGCGGGCGTATCCGCCGTCGCGTACGAAGCTCAGCCAGTCGCCGTTGGTGACCGGCACCCGGCCGATCCGGAAGGCGCGTCGCTCCACCGTGTGGCGGGGGCGCTCGTTGTCGTAGGCGAAGCCGTCGGGCCCCGCGCCGAGTGGGAACGCGCCGCCCGGGACGTCGACCATCTCGAGGCCGCTCAGCCCTCCGCGGCCGGTCGGCTCCGGCGTCGCCCCGGGTCGGGCGATGCGGGCGAGGTTGAGGGTCTGGAGCATCGTCTCTCCGTGCTGGCGCTCGTGGCGCTCGACCAACTCGTGCTCGATGCCTTCTGGAAGGTCAAGTCCGCGGACCCGCCGGCGGACTTCGACGAGGTAGTCCTCGGCTCCGGCGTGCCGGAGATACGGGAGCTCGCCCCGGTCGGCCCGCGGCGTCTCGAACGCGTCGTAGACGTCCATCAGGTCGGGCCGCAGCAGGGCCAGACCACCGTGGCGGTGGGCCAGCCAGAGATCCTCGAACGCTGCGATGTGGCCGAGGTCCCAGACGAGCGGGCTCATCAACGGGGAATGCACGCGCTCCAAATCCTCGTCGCTGATTCCGGCGACGATTCCAAGCGTGTGCTCGCGTGCCAGCTCGAGCGGTGTTGTTTCGAGTTGTGTCATGCCCCTCGCTTCAAGACTCTATTTCGCACCGGACGCGATTCCGGATGCCCGGCAACGTGGATTACGAATCTTTAAGGTCTTCCTCAGCACTCCCATCCCCAGAGCACCCGCCGATCCCGCTCGTAGCTGAGTCGGCCGATGCCGCCCGGTTCGAGTGCGAACAACGCTCCGTCAGCCGGGGGCAGCCCGAGCCAGCGCGAGGTGAGTACACGCAGCACGTGTCCGTGCGCGACCAACGCCACCTCCCGGTCGCCCACGCCCACGCTCCCGTCCCCGTCCTCGCCCGCGTGACCCCCGCCGCCGTGAGCGTCCACCCCGGACCGGCCCGCGACGCCGGCGATCACCGCATCGACGCGAGCCCCGACCGCGGCCGCGTCCTCGCCGCCGGGCGTCCCGTCACGCCACATGTCCCAGTCCGGCCGGTGTTCGCGGATCTCGACCGTCGTCAGCCCCTCGTAGTCGCCGTAGTCCCACTCCTCGAGGTCGGCCGATTCGCTGGTGCAGACGAGCCCGGCCAACTCGGCCGTCTGGCGGGCCCGGCGCAACGGGCTGCAGATCACCTCGGCGAAGTCGATCCCCGCGAGCCGCGGGCGCAGCCGGCTGGCCGCGTCGCGCCCGGCCGCCGACAGGGGGACGTCCGTCCGGCCGGTGTGGCGGTGGGCTGCCGACCAGTCGGTGTCGGTGTGCCGGACGATCCAGATCACGGTCGGCTCCGGGTCAGATCGCCGCGTCGGCCGCGGCGGCGTCGTCGACGATCAGCGTCAGGCGGTCGCGGGCGAGCAGCGACGACGGGCTGCCGGTCCCGGGCCCGGCGAGGACGCCGGCCAGCGCGGCGGCCTTGCTCTCGCCCGAGACGAGCAGGATCGTGTCGCGGGCGGCCCGCAGCACGTCGAGCGTGAGCGAGACCCGGTCGGGCGGCGGCTTCGGCGCGCCGCGGACGCCGACGACGGCGCGCCCGGTCACGGCGAGCGCCGGGTTGCCCGGAAACAGCGAGGCCGTGTGCCCGTCTGGGCCGATCCCGAGCAGGTTGACGTCGAGCACCGGCGTCCTGTCGCCCCCGCTCCCGGCCCCGCCCCCATCCCCGGCCCCGCCCGCGGCCGGGGCGACCCGGTCGCGGATCAGCGCGTCGTAGGCGTCGGCCGCCGCGTCCGGGCCGAGCTCGCCCTGGATCCGGTGGACGAGGGCGCCGGGAGCGTGGGGGAGGAGGCTCTCCTCGACCATCCGGAAGTTCGACTCGGGATCGGTCTGCCCGACGCAGCGCTCGTCGCCGAACCAGAGCTCGACGCCGGCCCAACGGTCGAGCTCGAGGCGGTCGTAGGTCAGGCGGGGCGTCGTGCCGCCGGCGAGCGAGACGTGGGCGACGCCGCGGTCGGCCAGGGCGGCGGCGATCAGCCGGGCGACGAACTCGGCGGTCGCGGCGGCGACGGCTGCGGCGTCGGCGACCCGGACCAGCGCCCGGAACGGAGGAGTCGCGGGTTCGCCGGTCATGCGAGCAGCCCGGCCGTCGCCCGGAGCGCGGGCCCGTAGATCGGGTCGCGCATCAGCGCCTGGCGGATGCCCTCGCCGAGGATGCCGCCCTCGCCGCGCGAGGCGCCCAGCAGGGTCCAGGAGCGGGCGTCTCCGGCCGGCGTGCGCCGCGTCGCCCGCAGGCCGCCGCGACCGCGCTCGAGCGAGAGCGAGCTGCCGTCCTCCATGCGGAGCGTGAGCGCGGAGAGGCCGGGCACGTCGAGCGGGACGCTCTGGAGCGTGATCTCGACATCGCCGCCGGGTCCGCCGACGGTGCCGGTCGCCCGGCCGGGCTCAGGAAGCGTCAGCGGGGCCGGCTGCCAGCCGAGTCGGGAGGTCAGCCAGCCACAGAGCAGCAGGGCGGCGGCGCCGGAGTACGGATGGTGGAGCAGCTCGACGCCGCGGATCTTGTCGAGCTCGGGACGCCGGTGGGGCGAGTCGAACGTCGCGGCGATCCGCTCGCGCCAGGGGGCCGAGCGGATCCAGGCGAGGTCGACGACGTTGCGGTCCACGAGCAGGTCGGTCGCCCGCCGCAGGGCGCCGGCGACATCGGGGTCGTCGACCGAGTCGACCAGCACGATCTGCGAGATCCCGCGCAGGGCGTCGACCGCGTCCCAGTGGCCGTGGGGCGCCCAGACCATCGTCGCGAGGTCGGTCACGACGAGCGGGTCGATGATCGTGTCGAGGTGGGGGATGTGGCGGGTGCCGACATCGATCACGACGGTCTCGCGGGTCAGGGCGAGCGACCCGGCCTCGGGATTGGCGCTGGCCGCGACGGTCGCGATCGCGTCGAGCGTCGACCGGTTCGGGCCGATCGAGCAGACGATCGTCCGCGACGGGTGGAAGCGGCCGACGGCGCGCAACCGGTTGGCGATCTCGCCGCTCCACTCGCGCTCGACCACGCAGACGAGGTTCAGGACGCGGGCGGGGACGTAGAACTCGCTCTCGGCGTGGCGCTCGATCAGGAGCTCGCGCAGGGCCGACTCGATCGCGGCCGGCGTGGTGTCCTGCTCGCGCCAGACGGTGTCGTTCAGGGTCGGCATCAGCGGGTGTCCTTCCGTCGTGTCACGCCGTCCCGGCGGGTCGGCTTGGTTGCGGGCGCCCGGGCACTCGCGGCATGTTCCTCCTGGGCGGCGACGATCAGCTCGTCGGCCCGGATCACGTGCATCACGGCGTTGATCAGGGCCAGGTGGGTGAAGGCCTGTGGGAAGTTGCCGAGATGGCGCCCGGAGCTCGGGTCGATCTCCTCGGCGTAGAGGTCGAGCGGGCTGGCGTAGGCGAGCAGCTTCTCGCAGAGCCCGCGGGCCCGCTGGGTCTCGCCGATCTCGGCGAGCGCCGAGACCAGCCAGAACAAGCAGATCGTGAAGCTGCCCTCGTCGCCGGTCATCCCGTCGTCGGTCTCGTCGACCCGGTAGCGAAGGACCAGGCCGTCCTGGGTCAGCCGGTCGGCGATCGCCAGGACGGTCGCCCGGGTCCGGGGGTCGTCGGCCGGGAGGAAGCGGAGCATCGGGATCAGCAGGAGCGACGCGTCGAGCGAGCTGCTGCCGTAGTACTGGGTGAAGACGCCGTCGTCGTCGATCCCGTGCTCGACGATGTCCGCGTGCATCTCCTCGGCCGCGGCCCGCCACCGCTCGGCGCAGGCGCGGTCCTCGCGCAGCAGGGCGAGCCGGGCGCCGCGGTCGGCGGCGACCCAGCAGAAGATCTTCGACGACGTGAAGTGCTGCGGCTCGCCGCGGACCTCCCAGATCCCGCGGTCCGGTTCCCGCCAGTGCTTGAGGGCCATCTCGACCTGGCGCTTGACCATCTGCCAGACGCGGTCGGCGAGGTGGTCGCGGGAGCGGGTGTGGAGGTAGACGGAGTCGAGCACGGCGCCCCAGACGTCGTGCTGGCGCTGGTCGTAGGCGCCGTTGCCGATCCGCACGGGACGGGCGCTCTCGTAGCCGCCGAGGTGATCGAGCGTCGTCTCGTCGAGCTCGCGCTCGCCCTGGACGCCGTACATGATCTGGAGGTCGTGGTCGCCGTCGGCGACGTCGGCCACGAAGCAGAAGAAGTCGTCGGCCTCCCAGTCGAAGCCCAGCGTGTAGAGGCCCCAGAGCATGAAGGTCGAGTCGCGCATCCAGCTGTAGCGGTAGTCCCAGTTGCGCTCGCCACCAGGCGTCTCGGGAAGGGAGGTCGTCGCGGCGGCGATCATCGCGCCGGTCGGCGCGTAGGTCAGGCCCTTGAGGGTCAGGGCGCTCCGCTGGAGCTTGGCGCGCCACGGATGGTCGGGGAACTGGCCCTGGTCGAGCCAGTGCTGCCAGTGGTGAGCCGTGTGGACGAGCCGGCGGCTGGCGTCCTCGTAGGTGCTCGGGGCCGGGTGCTCGCTCCAGGCCAGCGCGCAGAACCGGGTCTCGCCCTCCTTCATCAGGGTTCGGGCGGTCGCCCGCGAGCCTTCGAAGCCGAGCCGCATGTCGGTGTGCAGGCGCAGCTCGAGGTCGATCCCGTCGGCCCGGGCGATCGCCTCGTGGTAGTCGCTGCCGGCGTACGTCCAGCGGCCGCGGACGCGACCGTAGTCGAATGCCGGGTCGCACTCGAGGCCGATCTGGACCTCACCGTTGACGCAGCGGACCGTCCGCAGGAGGACGTGGTCGGCGTCGTAGTCGGTCGGCGCCCGCCGGTGGGTCCCGGACCGCTCGCCGAGGTGATGCCACGGGCCGATCAGGAGGACGTCGCGGACGATCACCCAGCCGCCGCGGGTGCCCCAGCTCGTCTCGAGGACCATCGTCCCCGGGAGGTAGCGGCGGGCGGCCGGGACGCGGACGTCGACCGGCCCGAGGCGGAAGGATCCGGCGTCGCGATCGAGCATCGCGCCGAACACGCTCGGCCCGTCCATCCGTGGCAGGCACATCCACTCGATGTTGCCGCTCGGCGCGACGAGCGCGGTGACCTCGCAGTCCGAGAGGAACCCGTAGTCGGCGATCGGCGGGAACGGGCTCCCGCCGAGCGGGACGTCGGAGGACATCTCAGGTCACCGGCCGGGCGTGCCGCGGGTCAGATCGCGCGCCACTTGTGTCCTTCGAGCAGCAGGCGATCGGCGACCTCGGGCCCGCGTCCACCGGCCGGATACTGGGCCAGGCGCCGGGGGTGGGCCTCCCAGTGGGAGACGATCGGATCGCAGATCCGCCACTGGGCCTCGACCTCGTCGTTGCGTGTGAACAGCGTCGCCTCGCCGCGCATCGCGTCGAGGATCAGCCGCTCGTAGGCCTCCGGCGACTGGGAGATGAAGGCCGTCCCGTAGAGGAACTCCATGTTCACGGGCCGGATCGTCATCCGCGTGCCGGGGACCTTGGCGCCGAGCGAGAGCGAGACGCCCTCGTTGGGCTGCATCGTCAGGACGAGCTGGTTGGCCGGCACGTGCTGACCGCCGAACGCCATGTGGGGGACCGGCTTGAGGATGACGGCGATCTCGGTGACCCGGCGGGCGAGGCGCTTGCCGGTGCGCAGGTAGAACGGGACGCCGGCCCAGCGCCAGTTGTCGACCTCGAGGCGCAGGGCGGCGAACGTCTCGGTGCTCGAGTCCTCGGGTACGCCGGGCTCGTCGAGGTAGCCGTTGACCCCGACGCCGGCGACGACGCCTCGCGAGTACTGGGCGCGGACGGCCATCGAGTCGATCGTCTCGGGCGTCTTGATCGCGTGGAGGACCTTGACCTTCTCGTCGCGGACCTCGTCGGCCGAGAAGACGACGGGCGGCTCCATGCAGAGCAGGGTCAGCAGCTGGAGCATGTGGTTCTGGACGAGGTCGCGCAGCGCGCCGGCGTGGTCGTAGTAACCGGCCCGCGTGCCGATCCCGATGTCCTCGGCCGCGGTGATCTGGACGTGGTCGATGTAGTTGCGGTTCCAGAGCGGCTCGAACATGCCGTTGGCGAAGCGGAACGCCAGCATGTTCTGGACGGTCTCCTTGCCGAGGTAGTGGTCGATCCGGAAGACCTGTCGCTCCTCGAAGACCTCGAGCACGCGCCTGTTGAGGTCGATCGCCTCGGCCAGCGACGTGCCGAACGGCTTCTCGATCACGATCCGGACCTCGGCCCGGTCGTTGACGTTGAGGCCGTGCTCGCCGAGCTTGCCGACGATCAGGGGGAAGAACTCGGGGGCGGTCGAGATGTAGAAGGTCCGGGCCATCGGCTCGCCGGCGCTCTGGTCGAGCTCGGTGAGCGTGGCCGCGAGCGACTCGTAGACGGCCGGGTCGTCGAACGTGCCGGGGATGTAGCGGACCTCGTCGAGCAGCTTCTCGAGGACGTCCTCGTTCGGGTTGGTTCGGGAGAACGCGCGGATCGACTCGGTCGCCATCCCGCGGTAGTCGTCGTCGGGCATGTCGCTGCGGGAGACGCCGACCAGGTTGAAGCGCTCGGGGAGGGCGCCCTCGTGGGCGAGGTTGTAGATCGCGGGCAGCAGCTTTCGCTTCGCGAGGTCGCCGGTTCCGCCGAAGATGACGAGGTTGGTCGGGGCGACCGGCAGGCGCTCGAGACCTTCGCTGAGGGGGTTGGTAACGGTCACGACGCCAGTATCTCCTTGGTCTCGTTGCCGCCGTGTAAACGGCGTTGCGACGCCGACGACTGTCCGCGTCCTTATGCCTCTGGATTTCCGAGCAGCTCGCGGGCCCGAGCGGCGATCGCGTGTGGAGTGAAGCCGAAATGGGCGAAGACCTCGCCGGCGGGAGCCGACGCGCCGAACGTCGTCATCCCGACGATCGCGCCGACGTCGCCGGTCCAGCGGTCCCAGCCGAGCGGGCTGGCGGCCTCGACGGCGACGCGGACGCGGCAGTCGGGCGGGAGGATCGCGTCGCGGTAGGCCGCCGGCTGGGCGGCGAAGCGGTCGAGACACGGCATGCTGAGCACGCGCATCGAGAAGCCCTCGGCTTCGAGCAGGGCGGCCGCGTCCATGCAGGTCGCGACCTCCGAGCCGGAGGCCATCAGGATGCCGGCGGGTTCGGGCACGTCGCGCAGGACGTATGCGCCCCGTTCGATCGCGTCGGCGGGAATCAGGTCGGCGTCGATCGTCGGGAGGGCCTGGCGGGAGAGGACCAGGGCCGTGGGCGTCTCGGTCTGGCGCAGGGCGAACGCCCAGGCGAGGGCGGTCTCGTTTGCGTCGGCCGGCCGGACGACGTCGATGTTCGGGGTCGCCCGGAGGGTCGCGAGCTGCTCGATCGGCTGGTGGGTCGGCCCGTCCTCGCCGACGCCGATCGAGTCGTGGGTGAAGACGAAGATCGACGGGAGCTCCATCAGCGCGGCGAGGCGGATCGCGCCCTTCATGTAGTCGGAGAAGATCAGGAAGGTCGCGCCGTAGGCCTTCAGGCCGCCGAGGACGAGACCGTTGACGATCGCGCCCATCGCGTGTTCGCGGATCCCGAAGTGGAGGTTGCGCCCGGCGTAGGAGCCGGCCTCGACGTCGCCGCCGCCGTCGATGTGGGTCAGGTTCGACGGGGCGAGGTCGGCCGACCCGCCGACCAGCGTCGGATGGATCGGGGCGGCCGCCTGGATGCACTTCTGCGAGGCCTGGCGGGTCGCGAGCAGGGTTCCGGCGTCGAAGCTGACGAGCGGACCGTCGGGTGGGGCCGGGGCCCGGCGGTCGACGATCGCGGCCAGCTGGTCGGCCAGGTCGGGGTGGTCGGCCGCGTACGCGGCGAACCGGTGGTCCCAGTCGGCCTGGAGCTCAGAACCGCGGGTGATCGCCTCGCGGGTGTGCTGGAGGGCCTCCGGCGGGACGTGGAAGGTCGGCTGGGTCGGCCACCCGTAGACCTCCTTGGTCAGGCGGATCTCGTCCTCGCCGAGCGGGCTCCCGTGGGCGGCCTCGGTGTCCTCTTTGTTCGGCGAGCCGGGGGCGATGTGGGTGCGGCAGATGATCAGGGACGGCTGGTCGGTGACGGCGAGCGCGGCGTCGGTCGCCGCGTCGATCCGCTCGAGTGAGAGGTCCTCGCCGAGATTCTGGACGTGCCAGCCGTACGCCTCGTACCGGGCGCCGACGTCCTCGCTGAAGGAGAGCGACGTGTCACCCTCGATCGAGATGTGATTGTCGTCGTAGTAGGCGACCAGTCGCCCGAGCCCGAGGTGACCGGCCAGCGAACTCGACTCAGCGGAGATGCCCTCCTGCAAATCCCCATCCGAGCAGATCGTGAACGTCCGGTGGTCGACGATCTCGTGCCCGGGCCGGTTGAACCGGGCGGCGAGGATCCGCTCGGCGAGGGCCAGGCCGACGCAGTTGGAGATCCCGGCGCCGAGCGGGCCGGTCGTCGCCTCGATGCCCGGGGCGTGGCCGTACTCGGGATGCCCGGCGCACGGCGAGCCGAGCTGGCGGAAGTTGCGCAGGTCGTCGAGCTCGAGGCCGTAGCCGGTCAGGAAGAGCAGGGAGTAGAGGAGCATCGACGCGTGACCGCACGAGAGGACGAACCGGTCGCGGTCGAACCAGGCGGCGTCGGCCGGGTTGTGGCGCATCGTCCGCGTGTAGAGCGAGTAGCCGATCGGCGCGAGGGCCATCGGCGTTCCGGGGTGGCCTGAGTTCGCCTTCTGGACGGCGTCCATCGAGAGGGTCCGGATCGTGTTGACGCAAAGCTCGTCGATGCTCGTCGTGGTCGACGTCGTGCTCATGCTGGGTGTCCCTCTCGAATGTGGTTGGTCAGCTCGCCCCGGGCAAGCAGGGCTGCGCCGCGCACGCCGGCCTCGGGGCCGGCGCGGGCGATGCGGATCTCGGTCGCGGTGCCGACTCCCGGCAGGACGAACTCCATGGCCGCCCGGCGGGCCGGGCCGAGCAGGAGCTCGCCGGCGGCCGAGACGCCGCCGCCGATCGCGACGACGTCGGGGTCGAACGTGTTGATCGCGTTGGCGATGCCGATCCCAAGGCGGCGTCCGAGTTGGACGAGGACGTCGATCGCGTCGGGGTCGCCGGCCTCGGCGGCGGCGACGGCGTCCGGGCCGGACGCGGCCGGGCCGAGTGCGCCGAGCGCCGAGTCGGGGTGTCTGGCGGCCGACTCGCGGGCGAGCTGGTCGAGGACGTGGCCGGCGGCTAGCGACTCGAGCGAGCCGACCCGCGGGAACCCGGGATCGGCGTCGGGGTCGGGCTGGTGGTCGGGGTCGGCGGCGATCATCGTGTGGCCGAACTCGCCGGCCGCGCCGGTCGCCCCGCGGTAGATCCGGCCGTCGACGACGATCCCGCCGCCGACGCCGGTCCCGACGGTCAGCATCACGAGGTTGCGGGCGGTCAGCCGCCCGTCGCCGTCGTGGGCCTCGGCGAGGGCGGCGAGGGTCGCGTCGTTGTCGACGAAGACCGGCGCGCCGAGCAGGCGGCCGAGCTCGTCGCGGAGGGCGACGTCGTGGAGCGGGATGTTCACGCTCGACCGGACGCGACCGGTCGCGAACTCGATCACCGAGGGGATCCCGACGCCGACCGCGTCGGGCGTCCGGCCGGCCGCGGCGGCGCGGACCTGGTCGGCGATCTGGGCGATCAGGCGGGTGGCGCTGGTGCAGTCGGTCGGAGTCAGGGCGGGCTGCTCGCCGAGCGCGGCGACCGAGATCTTCGTGCCGCCGACGTCGACTCCGATCACGAACGCGGTCATCGCCGGCCGGGCCGCGGCAGCGGCAACCTGGGCGGCTTTGATTGCACGCGGCGCAAGCTATCAAGCCGTCCGCGGTCCGCGGGCGCGTCCGACGTGGTGGGATGGTCATCTATAGGGTTCGCGGCTTGAGCGCGCAAGCCGACATCGAAGCCGACGACGACCGGGACACGACCGGTCTGATCTCGGGCCGGGGGATGGCTCTCGAGCTCGTCAACGTCACCGAGGCGGCCGCGCTCGGGGCGGCCCGGCTGATCGGCAAGGGCCGCAAGGAGGACGCCGACCAGGCCGCGGTCGACGGCATGCGGTATGCGCTGCGGTCGGCGACGATGGACGGGATCGTCGTGATCGGCGAGGGCGAGAAGGACGACGCTCCGATGCTCTACAACGGCGAGCGGATCGGCGACGGTTCGCTGCCGCTCGTCGACATCGCGGTCGACCCGCTCGAGGGGACGTCGCTCGCGGCCCGCGGGATGCCGAACGCGCTCGCCGTGATCGCGCTGTCGCCGCGGGGAACGATGTTCGACCCGGGCCCGTGCTTCTACATGCACAAGATCGCCGGGTCGGCGGAGATCGCGGATCTGCTGGACCTCGACCGTCCGCTCGGCGAGACGCTGCGGCTGGTCGCCGAGCGCAAGGGCGTCGATGTCGGCGACGTGACCGTCGTGATGCTCGACAAGCCGCGCCACGCCGAGTCGGTCAAGGCCGTCTACGAGGTCGGCGCCAGGGTCCGCTTCATCCCCGAGGGGGATGTCGCCGGCGTCCTGCTGGCCGTGACCGACGACGGTCGGGTCGACCTGCTGTGGGGCATGGGCGGGACTCCCGAGGGCGTGATCTCGGCCGCGGCGGTCAAGTGCGTCGGCGGTCGGATGCTCGGCCGGCTGTGGCCGACGAGCGACGCGGAGCGCCAGACGGCGATCGACGCGGGCTTCGACGTCGACCGGGTGATGACGCAGGACGATCTGATCGTCGGCAACGACTGCGTGTTCGCGGCGACCGGCGTGACCGACGGCGACCTGCTCGAAGGGGTCCGCTACGTCAGCCGGGGGGCGGCGACGACCGAGTCGCTCGTGATGCGGTCG
>DATAUX010000055.1:0-10771 GCA_036268015.1 Solirubrobacteraceae bacterium
CCGGACGAGCGCTGGGGAAACGGGATCGCCTTCCTCTTCCTCCCCCTCCCGATCGACGAGGCCAACCCGGTCTGGCGACTGCGTGAGATCCACGTGGCGATGCGCGAGCGCAAGCGCGAGAAGGAGCCGGAGGGGTCTGACGCGGTACTCGGCGCCCTGTCACTCGCCCCCCGCAGGATTCGCCGGGTCGCGTCGCGGATCCTGGCCAGCCCGCACCTGTCGAACCTGACGATCTCGAACATCCCCGGACCGCGGGTCCCCCTCTACCTACTCGGGTGCGAGGCCGTCCGCGCGTACCCGGTGGTCCCGTTGACCGGCGGCCACGGGATCTCGATCGGGATGACGACCGTCGGAGATCAGGCGTGCTTCGGTGTCTACGCCCAGGCCGACCTGGCCGCCGACGCCGACCGGATCGCGGCGGGCATCGACCAGGCGATCGACGAGCTGCTGGCCCTCACCGACGGTTGACCTCCGGCCGACGCGACGCGGTCGGGCGCGGCTGCGCCCGCCGCGACGGGCGCCCAGCTCACGCTGAGCGGAGTCCGTCGCAGGGGACACGGATCAGACGGTCACGACCGACGACCGGAAGCCGGCGAGCGCGCCGCCGGCGATCGAGATGATCGTCTCGTCGATGTCGAGGTCACGGAACGTCTCGACGAGGTAAGCGCAGACGAGGTCGTACGACGCGTCGTCGATGCCCAGCGTCGCATGCGACTCGACCAGCGGCCGCCCGGTGTACATCTCGCCGCCGCCGAGCAGCAGGTTCAGGAACATCCGCTGGTGGCGCTTGAGCTCGGGGCGGTCGATCCCCGCGAAGAACTTGTCGAGCTTCGGCTCGGCCCAGAGCTTCTCGTAGAAGCGGTCGACGATCGCTTCGACGCCTGCTTCTCCACCGACCTGTTCGTACAGACTGCTGACTGGGGTAATCGGCATTCCGGTTCACCTCGCTGTAGGGGTGCTCTCCACTGGCGGTGAACCATAGGTTTGCGCGGTTTCCCGGCCGCGTCAGTTAGATGAACGCTGCGTGAACGGGACTGCCGTCGGACGGGCCGGCGTAGCCCTCGACGGCGTGTCGCCAACCCATCGACAACCACAATATGTCGATGTTCGTACCGTCGCTCGAGACAAAGACAACTCGCGGCTCCGGCCGCGCCGGCCGGGCGACCGAAGACCCGGCAGGTCGTCGGCTCCGGGACCGCCGATCCCGGGCCGGCGGCCGATACGGGCGGGACCGAGCCGGGATGGGCCGGAACGCAAGACGACCCGCCGGCATCAAGCCGGCGGGTCGTCCCGATCAGGTGGGCCGCCCGGCGCGCCGCCGCACCGCACCGTCAGGCGCGCGCGGCGGCGGCCTGGTTCACCGCGCTATCGCCCCGGCCGGAGTCGTTCCGCCGGCAGGCTTGCTGAGGCTGGCCGAAGCCACCGCCGCGAGGATCGCCGTGATGCCCGAGATCGCGTGGAGGTAGTTGTCCGGAGCGCCCGACGACACATCCGAGATCACCGGGATGTGCGCGTAGATGAAGCCGCAGATCGCCGCGACGACGTAGATCGAGCCGACGCCGAGGAGAAGCCCCTCGGTGACGACGGACGTCGCCTTCAGTCCGGCCAGGAGCAGGCCGGCGCCGATCGCGAGGTGGACGACGTTGTGGAACGGGTTGACCGACAGCAGGCCGATCACCTTCGGACCGTTCGACTCCGTCACGCCGCTGAAGCCTGTGTAGAAAAAGCCGACCACGCCAGCGACCAGATAGGCCACTCCCAACGCGATCGCCGCCAAATGCGCAAGTGTCTTGCCCGCCATCCGCTCACCTCCGGTTGCTTAGTTGTGCCGAGCATGCCGAGGCGTTTCCGTGGCGACGTCCCAAAACGACGCACGTGCACTTCCGCCCCCCTCGCTGCCCGAGTATATACCGATCTACCGCCTTCATTCCAAGCCCGGTGTGGGCGTCCGTCCGACGCTCACGGGCCTCTCGCGGCCCCCGACCTGCACAGCCAGTCCAGCCGCTTCGTCGACCGCCCGAAACCTGCCGACGGTCGGCTGATCGGCGGCCGAAGGAACATCGCCGTCCACGACGACGGTCTCCTCGCGCGACGCTTGATGCCCGTCCCGCTTGAGCTTGCGCTGGACGAGATAGAAGCGCAGCATGATCCCCCAGATGATCACAACCGGCACAGCATGCGGGATGTGGACGATCAGCGGGCTGAAGGCGGGCGGCGGGTTCATGTGACTGGAAGCCAAGGTTATCGGCAGAGTTACTTTCGCACCAGCCCTCCGCACGGATCACCGACGGACGGCGATGCCCCCGAACAGAGATCCGGCCGAGCGGATGGCTCGGCCGGTGATCCTGCGCGCAGCTGGCCGGCGGGGGTCAGCCGGCCGGGTTGACGCGCTGCGAGGTCGCCGCCGTCAGCGTCGGACCCCGCTCGGCGAGTTCGACCGGGCCGCAAGGCAGCCCGATGGCCGAGACTGACGCCCGCGAAACCCGGTGTCTCGCGGGGCGGGCGCCGTCTCGCGCGCGTAACCGACGGGCCGAGAGGCCCGCGACGGGCCGAGAGGCCGAGCGAGGCAGCCTCCCTCTGGTCCGACGAGCGAGGCGCCTCTGTCCAGCGTGCATCGGCCACGCGTCTGCATCAGGAGGCGGCCTCGGCGTCAGGCTGGGTCTGAACGGCCGACGCGTCCGGCGTGCCCTCGACGCGATCCGGCCCGCCGTTGGTCGTCGCGTCGGCGTTGTCTCCCGCGCTGAGGTCGACACCCCCGTCGGTGGCCGTCACGTCGGGGTCGGACGCGTAGCCGCCGAGAACCTCGGTGCCCATCTCGGGAGTCGGAGCCTGGTGGAGGTCGGCCGGAGCATCCGAACCGCCGAGCCCGGCCGGGACGATGCCGTCGGTCGCGACGTCTGCGGCGTCGCCCTTCTCGCCGTACTCCGAGCCGGTCGGCACTGCTCCGCCTCGGCCTTCGGTGGGAGCGATAGCTGAATCGGACATAGCTGCCTCCTGGATCGTTGTGGACGTCTGGTCCAACGAGTACCCACCGAACTGCCGGGTCAATCGCCGGACTTGGCGGGGTAGGCTGAAGTCGATGACCGGCGTCACGAGCCTGAACCCAGAACCCGTCCTCCTGTGCGGTCCCGGGCCGGCGAACGTCCACCCGTCGGTGGTCGCGGCGATGGCCAAGCCGATGCTCGGCCACATGGACCCCGACTTCCAGGCGATCATGCTCGAGGTCGTCGACCTGCTCCGGGCGTCCTACCGGCGGACCGACGGGCTCGTCCTGCCGATGTCGGGAACCGGAACCCAGGGGATCGAGGCCGGGATCGCGAACCTCGTCGACCCCGGTGACAAGGTGATCATCGGCGCGGCCGGGTTCTTCGGCTTCCGCCTCCAGGAGATCGCCCGCCGGCGTGGGGCCGACGTGATCGAGGTCAACGACGACTGGGGCGCGGTCGTCTCCAACGACCGCCTCCTGACCACGCTGGCCGACCATCCCGGCGCCCGCCTGCTGGCCGTCGTCCACGCCGAGACGTCGACCGGCGCCCGACACCCGCTCGAGGAGCTGGCCGCCGGGATGGCCGGCAGCGAGACCCTGCTGTTCGCCGACTGCGTCACCTCGCTCGGCGCGATCAGCGTCGAGCCCGAGCTCTGGGGGATCGACTACTGCGCGTCCTGCACCCAGAAGGGACTCGCCGCCCCGCCCGGGATGTCGCCGGTCGCCGCGTCACCCCGGGCGGTCGCCCGGTTCGCCGCCCGAACGACGCCGGTCAGCTTCAATGCCGACCTCCTCCTGCTCGCCGACTACTGGACCAAAAGACCCCTGACCTATCACCACACGGCACCGGTCCTGCACATCTATGCCCTCCACGAGGCCCTCCGGCTCGCGCTCGACGAGGGCTGGGACGCGCGCCTGGCCCGCCACGCCGACGCCGGCGGGTACTTCCAGGCCGGGCTGCGCGACCGGGGTCTCAGAACGATCGCCGACCCCGCCCACCAGCTGCCCCAGCTGACGGCCGTCCGGATACCCGACGGCGTCGACGCCAAGCTCGTCCAGTCGCGGCTGCTTCGCGAACACCGGATCGAGGTCGGCGGCGGGCTCGGCGGAGCCGCGCCGCCGATGTGGCGGGTCGGCCTGATGGGCGAGAACGCGACCCGCGAGACGGCCGACCGCCTGCTCGACGCGTTCGACGCAGTCCTCGCGTAGTCGTCGTCCCGGGCCGCAGTCGCCGGCCTCGAGCAGGGCCGGCGGGCCCCGCCGCGGACTGGTCGGCTGCCCCACGGCTACCCCAGGTCGACACGTCGGGTCACGATGTCCGCGGCCAGGTCGACCCCGGCCGCCCGGAGCGCCCCGAGCGTCCCGGCCTCGCGGACCGAGCTCAGGCCGACTCGCCGCGACCCGTCCGGGCCGAGCGCGTCGCAGCCGACCACCGCGTGCACCGGGACCCCGGCCCGCCGGCCGCGGCCGGCAACCTCGGCGACGACCTTGCCGGCGGCCGTCTGGTCGTCGAGCCGGCCCTCGCCCGTCACCACCCCGGTCGCGCCGGCGACCAGCCGGTCGAAGCCGACCCGGTCGAGCACGAACGACCCGCCGGAGACGAGCTCGGCGCCGAAGGCCGCCCACAGGCCGCCGGACAGGCCGCCGGCCGCGCCGGTCATCGGCAGGCCGCGCGGGTCTCGGGGCAGGCTGCTCGCCAGCTGGTCGAGCCGGTCGGTCAGGCGGCGGACGGCCGGCGGATCGGCGCCCTTCTGCGGGCCGAAGACCGCCGCGGCCCGCTCGAACGGCGTCGTCACGTCGCACAGCAGGACCAGGCGGACGCCGCCGAGGCCGCCGGCCGCCCGGATCGCCGCGATCGCACCCGCGCCGCCGTCAGTCGTCGCGCTCCCGCCGAGGCCGACGACGACCTCGACGGCTCCGGCGTCCCGGGCCGCCAGGATCAGGTCGCCGACCCCCGCGCTCGACGCCGCCTCCGGATCCCGGTCGGCCGCGTCGACCAGGCCGAGCCCGATCGCCCGCGCGACCTCGACGATCGCGATCCGCCCGTCCGGGCGCAGGCCGAAGACCGCTTCGATCTCACGGCCCAGCGGATCCCTGACCCTGGTCTGGTGGAGTTCGGCCCCGACCGGACCGGCCAGCGCGTCGAGCGTCCCGTCGCCGCCGTCGGCGACCGGGCAGACCACGACCTGGTCGATGCCCCCGGCCCGCAGGCCGGCGCCGACCGCGTCGGCGACCTCCCGGGCCGTGAACGTGCCCTTGAACGAGTCGGGCGCGACCACGACGATCGGCTCGCCGTCAGGCACGGCCCGCGCGCCACTGGTCGACCCGGATCGCCCACCGCTCGTGGTCGCGCCACCGGCCGCCGACCTTCAGGTACCGGGGCGAGAACCCCTCGAGCTCGAACCCGCACCGGCGGACCAGCGCGATCGAGGCGATGTTCCCCGGCTGGATGTTCGCCTCCAGGCGATGCAGGCGCAGGTCGGTGAACGCCCGCCGGACGGCCAGCCCGACCGCTTCGGTCATGTACCCCTGACCCGCGTGGCCGCCGGCCACCCCATAGCTGAGGAACCCGCTCTGGAGTTGGCCGCGGATGATCTGGCTGATGTTGACGAACCCGACGATCTCCCCGTCGTCCCGCCGGCGGACGAGCATCGGTTCGAACCCGTCGTCGTCGACCCGTCGTAGGAGCCCGTCGAACCGGTCCCGCGTCGCCAGCCGATCGAGCCATGGGCTGTGCAGCCGGCGGCTGGCGTCCATCGCCGCGAAGTACGGCTCCCGATCGGCTTCGGTCGGCCGCCGCAGCTCGACCCGCGGCCGCCGGCGGCCTGCCGGTCGGCTCGGCGGTCGCTGGCCCGGCGGCCGCTGGCCCGGCGGTCGCTCGCTCGGCGGTCGCTCGCTCGGCGGCCGCTGGCCCGGTGTCCGGGGGCTCGGCGTCTGGCCGGTCACCCGCGGTCGACGCGGGTCTTCTCATAGTGGCGGGCGACCCGGACCCGATCACCGCACGTCCGCGAGCACCACCGGCGACGCCCGTGGTCCTGGAGGAAGAGCCGGACGCACCCGTGGGCCTCGCACGCCCGGAGCGCGTCGCCGAGCGGGCCGCTGACGACCTCGATCGCGTCGGCCGCGATCGTCGCGACCGCGACGTCGACGCCGGTCCCCGCCCGCGGATCGGCCCACTCCAGCTCGGGTCCGGCGACCGCCCACGTCAGCCGCGGCGCGCGTGGGCCGACGGCCGACGCCGCGTTCAACGTCCTGAGGCTGTCCGGGTCGAGCGGATCGCCGGCGATCCGGGCGAGGAAGGCCGCCCGAATCGCCGACCGCAGCCGGCGCAGACCGTCGACGTCGGCCGGGGTGATCGCCTGCGACACCGACCCGCCCAGGCCGCGGGCCTCCAGCCAGCCGGTCACGGCCGCGCCGTCGACGAGCAGGTCGACCGGCTCGCCCCGGTGGGCGAGCTCCGTGTTGACGAGCGCCAGCCCGAGCGAGCGTTCCTCGCCGGGCGCGGGTGACGGGGCGGCCATGACTTCCATGCTACGTCGCGATTCCCGCCGGCGATCTCCGAGACCCCGGTCGGCCAGCGTGTCCGCAGCGCCGCCGTCACGGGACGCCGGGTCCCCGGCTCTGGCCCCACGCGGCCCGCCGCCGTCTCCGTGGGCCACCGACTCCATCGGCCGGCATCTCAGTAGGCCACGGTGATTCGCGTCCGCCTGGCCGCGGGTTCCTCCAGCTCGTCGACGACGGCGACGGCGTAGTCCTCCATCGAGATCGTGCTCTGGCCGGTCTCGTCGACCAGCAGCTCGTCGCCGCCCCGCCGGTACCGGCCGGTCCGCTCGCCGGGCTCGATCGTCCCGGCCGGGCTGACGTACGTCCAGTCGATGTCGTCGACCGACCGCCAGATCTCCAGCGCGTCGGCCTGGGCAAGCGCCTCGTCCTTGAACTGCGGCGGGAAGTCCGGCAGGTCCACGACCCGGACGCCGGACCCGACGACCAGGCTTCCGGCCCCGCCGACCAGGATCACCCGGGGCGCGGCCGGCCCAGCCGTCCGCAGGCCGTCGACGAGCGAGCCGGCGGCCGCGACGTAGACATCGTAAGCCGGCGCTCCCTTGAGGAAGCCGGAGCTGATCGCGCTGATCACCGCGTCGCGGCCGGCGGCCAGCCCGGCGACCGACACCGGGTCGAGGATGTCGCCGCGAACGACCTCCGACGCGCCGGGCACCTCAGACGGACCGCGTGTCGCGGCGACGACGTCGTGTCCGCGGGCGACCGCCTCGGCGACGATCCGGCTGCCGATCCGGCCGGTGGCGCCGTAGACCAAGATCTTCATGTGTTCTCCTTTGTGTTCCGGTCGAGCGGACTAGCATTTCACCGATGAACGCATCCGCTTCGTATCCGACTCGGACGCTCGGACCCGACGGCCCCTCGGTCGGAGCGATCGGCCTCGGCTGCATGGGCATGTCGTGGGCCTACAACCCCGAGGATCGCGACGACGACCGGTCGATCGGGGTCATCCACCGGGCGATCGACCTCGGCGTCACGCTGATCGACACGGCCGACGTCTACGGCCCGTTCACGAACGAACTGCTCGTCGGTCGGGCGCTCGCCGACCGCCGGGACGAGGTCGTCCTGGCGACGAAGTGCGGGCTCGAGGTCCGGTCGATCGACCCGCTGGAGATGGTCCGAAACGGCCGGCCGGAGCACGTCCGCGCGGCGATCGACGCGTCGCTCGACCGGCTCGGAACCGACCATGTCGACCTCTACCAGCTCCACCGCACCGATCCGGACGTCCCGGTCGCCGAGACCTGGGGCGCGATGGCCGAGGTCGTCGCCGCCGGCAAGGCCGGCGCGATCGGAATGTCCGAGGCCACTGTCGACGAGCTCGACGCCGCCCACGCGATCCACCCGGTCGCCTCGCTCCAGTCGGAGTTCTCGCTCTGGGAGCGCGGGCCGGTCGACAATGGCGTACTCGACTGGTGTCGCGACCACGGCGCCGCCTTCATTCCCTTCGCCCCGCTCGGCCGCGGCTTCCTGACCGGCCAGGTCACCCGCGCGACGATCCCGGCCGGCGACTTCCGCGACACGAACCCGCGCTTCGCGACCGACGCGATGGACGAGAACTTCGCGATCGTCGACCGCGTCCGAGCCGTCGCCGACCGCCACGAAGCCGCCCCCGGACAGGTCGCCCTGGCCTGGCTGCTCGCCCAATACGACCGGATGATCCCGATTCCCGGGACCCGGCGGATCGACCGGCTCGAGGAGAACGCGGCCGCCGCCCGGCTCGAGCTCTCAGCCGACGACCTCGCCGAGCTCGACGCCCTGCCTGCGCCGGCCGGCGCCCGGTATCGGGTCTAGCCGGGTCGGCCCGGAGTCGGCCCGGGGTTGGCCGAGGGTCGGGCGGGGGGTCGGCCGGTCGCGGTCGCCCGGGGGTCGGGGTCGGCGGGGCCGGGCCGGTCCGGGCTGCCCGGGTCCGGGTCGGCGGGCCGGGCCAGTCGCGGCTGCCCGGGGTCGGCGGGCCGGGCCGGTCGGGCTGCCTGGGCCGATCCGGAGTGACTGGGTGGGGTCGGCCGACTGAAACCTAAATACGCGGCGTTGGTCTTCGAAACGGAAACCGTATGAACATCGACAGTTTGTCGACGTTCATACCGAACTCGTCAGAGAGACCGCATCGCCCTCTTTAGATCCGTTTGAATTCCCCCGGTCCAGACCGACCAGCCGCCCCCGGCAGCCCGAGGTCCCTCGAACGGGAAACGTATGAACATCGACAGTTTGTCGATATTCGTACCCAACTCGCCAAAGAGACTTCGACGCCCTCTTTAGACGCGGGTCGATCCCCCTGCCTCGGCCCGACCAGCCGCCCGACCCTCGCTTCAGATCCGCGTGGATCCCCCGTTCGGACCGACCACCTGACCGACGAAGGCGATCGCCGGTGTCGAGAGCAGGAAGGCCACCGTCGCCGCGATGTCCGCCGGCAGTCCGACCCGGCCGAGCGGGATGTCCCGGGCGTACACGCCAACCATCTCCTCGTGGGTCAGCCCCGCCGCCCCGGCGTCGACGTCGAGCTGCGGCGTATCCGTCACGCCCGGGCCGATCGCGTTCACGGCGACGCCGGCGCCCGCGTACTGCCGGGCGACGCTCTTGACCAGGGCGATGATCCCGCCCTTGCTCGCCGCGTACTCGGTCGCCTCGGGCCAGCCGATCTGCCCCCACTCCGAGGCGATCGCGACGATCCTCCCGTACCCGCGGCCGGCCATCGCCGGCGCGCACGCCCGGATCAGCCAGGCCGTGCCGAGCAGGTTGACACCGAGGTGACGGCCGAGCTCGCCCGGATCCTGCTCGAGGAACGGGCCCATCGTCATGTACGCGTGGTTGGCGACCAGCAGGTCGATCGGCCCTAGTTCGCGCTCGCAGGCCGCCAGCCCCGCCCCGACGGCCGCCGAGTCGCTGACGTCGAACGGCGCCGCGAAGCCGCCAATCTCGCCGGCGACCGCACGCGCCCGGGCGTCGTCGATGTCGTTGACGCAGACCCGCGCCCCCTCGGCCGCCAGTCGCTCCGCCGTCGCCCGGCCGATCCCCTGGCCGGCGCCCGACACGAAGGCGACGCGTCCAGCGATCCCGTCGAACACGTCAGACCACCGCCCCGGCGTTCGGCGACACGACCTGGCCGACGAAGTTCGTCTCCTCGAGCAGGACGAAGCAGACCGCCGCGGCGATCTCGTCCGCGGTCAGGACCCTCCCGAGCGGCAGCCCGGCCGGGTAGCCCGACGCGTTCGGGTCGTTGGTCAGGAGCGGCGTGTCGGTCGGGCCGGGCGCGACGCAGTTGACGCGGACGCCGGTCGGCGCGAGCTCGGTCGCCAGGCTCTTCGTCATCGCGTGGATCGCCCCCTTCGCCGCCGCGTAATGCGGAGCGCACGGATCCCCGCAGATCCCGAGCTCGCTGCCGATCGCGCAGATCCCGCCCCGACCCCGGGCGAGCATTCCCGGGAGCACGGCCCGCCACGCGTTCGCCGTCCCGCCGACGTGGACGTCGAGCATCGCAAGCCACGCGTCGTCATCGATCTCCGAGATCCTCGCCGCCTCGTAGTAGCCGGCCGCCGTGACGAGGAAGTCGATCGGGCCGAGCTCCGACTCGACCCGCTCGACCGCCGCCATGATGCCCGCCGCGTCGCGAACGTCGCCGATCATGCTGAGGCCCGCCTCCCCCGCCGGCTGGGCGTCGAGGACCGCCGTGCGGACGCCCTGGCCGGCGAGCGCGGCGACGCACGCCGCGCCGATCCCCGAGCTCCCGCCGGTCACCAGGGCGACGGGCACCAGTCAGCCGGACAGTCGGCCGAGCTGGACGAGCGAAAGCATCTCGAAGGCGACGTTCGCCGCCAACAGCGCCGTGATCTGGGCCGGGTCGTACTGCGGGGCGACCTCGACGACGTCGAAGCCGACGAAGTTGAAGCCGGTCAGCCCGCGCAGGTACGAAAGCGCCTGGAAGCTCGTCGGCCCGCCGACCTCCGGCGTCCCCGTCCCCGGACAGAAGGCCGGGTCGACGAAGTCGACGTCGAAGCTGAGGAAGGTCGGTCCGCCGCCGACGCGGGCCAGGGCCCGCGCGGCGAACTCCACCGGCGAGAGCTCGACCAGCTCGGTCCACGGGATCGTCTCGACGCCAAGCTCACCCGGGATCTCCTCGTCCGAGGCCCCGTACAGCGGTCCGCGCATTCCCGCCTGGATCGTCCGCGCCGGGTCGATGCTGCCCTCCTCGATCGCCCGCCGGAATACCGTCCCGTGGGCGTACCCTCGGCC
>DATAUX010000056.1:0-8495 GCA_036268015.1 Solirubrobacteraceae bacterium
CCGCTCCCGCCGGCCCGCAAGGTCGCGGTCCTGGCGTGCATGGACGCCCGCCTCAACCCGTACGGCGTGCTCGGCCTCAACGAGGGCGACGCCCACGTGATCCGCAACGCCGGCGGCGTCGTCACAGACGACGAGATCCGCTCACTCGCGATCTCACAACGCCTGCTCGGAACCGAGGAGATCATCCTCATCCACCACACCAACTGCGGCATGCTCACCTTCACCGACGACGAGTTCAAGCGCTCCGTCCAGGACGACGTCGGCATCAAGCCCGAATGGGCCGCCGAAGCATTCCCCGACCTCGACGAAGACGTCCGCCAGTCGATCGCCCGGATCAAGGCCAGCCCGTTCATCCCACGCAAGGACTCGGTCCGCGGCTTCGTCTACGACGTCCACACCGGCAGCCTGACCGAGGTGTCCTGACGCGCCCCGGCGCGGCGACCACGTCGGGGAGGCGACCATGCCTGGGATGGACGCCGCGCGACGTGGGGCCCGGCGCCCGGTCAGCGGCGGGGCCGACGCGTCCCGAGCTCGCTGATCGCAGCCCGGGCCCGGACCATCAACTCGTCCGGGGTCTCGTCCGGCCCGGCGAACAGCGGGCGGCCGAAGGTGACGGTCGCCCGGCCACGCTGGGTCAGTCCCCGGCTGGGCGGCATGATCAGGGCCGTGCCGTCGACGTGCACCGGCAGGAGCGGGGCGCCGGTCGCCAGACAGAGGCGGGCGACACCGGCCCGGAAACCCTCGATCTGGCCAGCCGACCGGGTCGCCTGGGGGTAGAGCAGGACGTTGTGCCCGGCTCGCAGGAGCTCGGCCGCGTCGGCCAGACCACGGAGGTCGCTGCCGCGGCCGAAGGGGAACGTGTTGATCCACAGACCGCTCTGGATCGCGTAGGCCCGGCGACGGTAGAAGCGGTCGGCCGCGGCGCCGACGACCGTGCGATTGCGCCACGACCGGGGCAGCGAAGCCAGGATCAGCGGCGTGTCGATGTCGCTCGCGTGGTTCGGGGCGATCACCGCCGGCTGGGGCACCTGCATCAGATCGTCGGCGCCGAAGACCCGCGGCCGGGCGATGATCCGGGCGACCGGAAACAGCAGGGTCTGCTGGAGCCCCTCGCGGACGAGCGACGCGGCCGGCGTGCGCAGCCATTCCTGGTCGGCGACCTCGTCTCCCCCGCGCCACGGATCCGCCCCGGCGCGAACCGTCCGCCAGCGCGAGGCGCGGCGCGGCTCGTTGCCACCGCCTCCGCCGCCGCCGCCGGCCAGCCGCTCGAGCGTTCGGCCGCCGGTCGCGAACCTCACGTCAGGTGACCTCGGCGTAGAACAGCGGCGGGCAGTGGAAGTGGGTCAGCGAGAAGTCCCGGCCGACGACCTGCTCGGCCATCTCCAGGGCGTCGCGCATCGTGTCGGCCCGGCGGAAGCCCATCCGGTGACACGCCTCGGGGTCGCCGCCGACGAAGATCACCTGGCCGACGTGGGACAGGCCGTGGGCTCCCCAGTACCACATGTACAGGGGATGGACGCCGTGGTAGGCGAACGACGTCCGGTAGAGGTGGCGATACCACTCGTCCTCGGCGAACGACTTCTCGAAGCGCCGCTCGATCTCGGCCGGGTCGGTCGTCTGCGTCAGGACGTCCTCGTAGAAGTCGATGTACGACGGGTGATGGACCGGGTGGAACTCGCGGTCGACCGGGTGCGTGAAGATCATCACGCCGCCCTCGCGGACGAGCGGCCGGCCCTTGTAGAGGTTGAAGAAGTACCCGAGCGCCAGGCACATCACGAGGACCGGGTTCATGATCGAGTTCACGTTGTACGGGCAGATCGACGGCAGGCCGGCGGTCACGACATCGGCCTGTCCGTCGACGCGGACGGCCTGCTGGTCGGCGCACCGCTCGAGCGTGACCGCGTGGACCTCGTCGACCGCGCCGGCCGCCACGCCGGTCAGCGCGTACGGCGCCTCCATCCGCGTGTAGATCGCCCGGCGGGCCTTTGCCGGCATCCGGTCGAGCGCGCGCTTGGTCGCCGCGAAGGTCGCCTGCTGGCGGCCGGTCCACCGCTGCTCGGGACGGCCGAGGAAGCCGAGCGGGCTGGCGTACATGTCGTTGTTGAGCGTCGTCTCGATCCGGAAGGTCGGAACCGCCGCCTCGACGACGAGGCCCTGGCGGGACGCCGAGTGGCTCAGGGCGCTGTGCTCGGGGTCCATGAACGACTTCGAATGGCGGAGCGTGTGGACGTTGTGATGGACCCGCACCGACTTGTACGTCCCGAGCCCGACGGCGATCGACTTGTGGCCGCCGTCCATCGTCACGAGGTTGATGTTCACGTAGATCAGGAGATCCGACTCGGCCGCCCGCCGGTTGAGCTCGACGACCTCGCCGTGGTCGGTCTCCCCGAGCACCACGATCCCCAGCGGGTCCTCGGCGTCGTGGTTGTAGAGCCGGTCGGGGTAGAAGGCGTCGAAGACGTGCGCCCCGACCGCCCGGCGCAGCTCGGCCGCCGTCATCCGCCGGTGGAGGGCGAGCGCCGCGATCAGGTGGATGTCGTCGACGCCGGCCCGGTACGCCCGTTCGAGGACCTGCTCGATGATCTGCTGGCGGACGTCGGGAAGCCGCATCTGCGGCAGGGGCAGCGAGATGTCGTCGAACGCGATCGTCAACCGCATCCCCGGACGGAGCAGCGCGTCGAGCGGGTCCATGCCCAGCGGGTTGTCGAGTGCCTGGGCGATCGCCGCCTGCGGATCGGCGAGCCCGCGCAGCGGCGGCGGCGGATAGATCACCCGCGAGCCGACCGGCAGCCGCTCGAGCCTGAACGACTCGCCCGAGTGGAACAGGGTCGGCGGCGACCGGTCGGTGATCTCGACGACGCACGCCTCCCGCTCGCTCCCGGGATCAGGCCGCGAGCTCCGCGGCCGCTCGACCATCGGCGCGGACACCGGCAGGCGACGCCCGACGATGCTCATCTGTCGCCTTTCATACGATCCGCGCAAAAACCCATCCAACGACGTCCTTCGCACCGGAACGCCGAACGGGTCATCAGACGTCCGTCAGGTCGAAGACGGTCTTCACGTGCCCGGCCCGCGTCGCCGACCGCGACGACTCGAGCGCCCGGCGGTACTCCGACAGCGGCCAGCCCTGGGCGACCAGGCGGCCGAGCTCGAGGCGGCCGGCCAGCTCCAGGGCGGCCGGGAACTCGTCCGAGTAGCCGTAGGCCCCGCGAATGTCGAGCTCCCGCTGCCAGGCCATCGACAGGTCGAGGTCGATCTGGCCGGGCATGCCGACGAGGACGACCATTCCGCGCGGCCGGGTGGTCGTGACGGCCGACTCGAGCGACTGGCCGCTGGCGACGCAGTCGAAGACGACGTCGAACCCACCGAGCAGGAGCTCCCGGCCGAGGTGGCCGACCAGCCGGCGGGCGCCGGTCAGCCGGCTGCCGCGGAGGTGGAGCTCACCCGGCCCGTAGACCTCGTCGGCGCCCATCCGCCGGGCCTCCTGCTCCTGGCCGCGATGCTTGGCGACGGCGACGATCGTGACCTCGGGGTGGCGGTCGCGCAGCGCGACGATCGTCAGCAGACCGATCGCGCCGACTCCGATCACGGCGACGGTCTCCTCGCCGTCGAGCTCGGCCCGGGCGACCGCGTGCATCGAGCAGGCGAGCGGCTCGGTCAGGACGGCATCCTCGTCGCGGACGTCCGCCGGAACGATGTGGAGCTGCGAGCGGTGGGCGACGAGCGACTCGCTCCAACCGCCGCCGGTCTGCCGGCAGAAGCCGATCTGCAGGCCGGCGGAGATGTCACCGGCGATCACCTCCCGGCAGAGCGCATGGCGGCCGGAGTCGCACTCGACGCATTGGGGGCTCAGGCCACGCGCCTCGCAGCCGAGCGCCGGCTCGACGACGACCCGCTGGCCGCGCCAGTCACCGCCGACCACGTCGCCGACGACCTCGTGGCCGGGGACGAACGGCGTCGACGTCAACGACGACAGGTAGAGCGACGCCCGGCCCTCGAGCAGCGCGTGGTCGGACCCGCAGATCCCCGTCAGCCGGGGCGCGACGCCGACCCAGTCGGGGCCGATCAGGGGTGGCGGGTCGAGCTCGCCGAAGTGCAGGCTGCGCAGGCCGGCCCGCCGGGAGACCCGGGCGGCCGCGTACGCCGACGGGGTCGGCCGGTACTCGAGCCCGAGCATCAGGCGCTCGTCTCCAGGCAGGCAGGCATCAGGCGCTCGTCTCCAGGCAGGCAGGCATCAGACGCTCGTCTCCAGGCCGGCGAGCATCAGACGCTCGTCTCGAGCCGGGCCAGCGGCCGGTTGCGGGCGCCGGGCTCGGTCCCCCAGTCGAGCACCGGCCAGTGCCGGCGGTGGGCTTCCCGGCCGAGCCGGAAGTCCGGGTTGATCGCGAACGGGTGGCCGACGAGCTCGAGCATCGGCAGGTCGGAGATGCTGTCGCCGTAGGCGTGGCAGTCCGCGAGCTCGAAGCCGGCCTCGGCGGCCAGCCGGGCGGCGGTCGACGCCCGGCCGTCGCCGGTCAGCGGCGGCTCGGCGAGCTCGCCGGTGAAGGCCCCCCGCCGCTCGATCAGGCGAGCGGCGATCAGGTCGTCGGCGAGGTGGCGCAGCGGCTCGACGAGGAAGTCGAGAGCACCGGTGACGAGGACGACGCGATCGCCCCGTTCGCGGTGGGCGCGGATCCGCCGGACGGCGTCGTGGCGCAGTCGGGGCAGGATGAAATCCGAGAGCGAGGCCCTCGCCTGGTCGCGGAGCGCGCCGGCCGGAAGCCCCTTGTAGAGCTGGTAGAACCCCCGCGTGAAGTCGGCGCGTGAACGCCGGTCGGCGATCAGGTAGCCGGGGATGCGCGTGGTGAGGCCCGCCATCCAAAGCGTTCGATCGAGGGGGGCCATGCTCCTGCCGCGCAGCCAGGCGTAGAAGTGGGCGACGGTCGCGTCGAGGACGACGCCCTCGATGTCGAAGATCGCCAGCGCCGGCGGGCCGTCGGCGATCGCCTCGGTCTGGCGCGTGGGCAGCCGCCGGCGGCCGGGAACCATCGCGCGGAGCGCCGGCAGGTGGGCGTCGCAGAGGTAGCTCGGCCAGTCGATCGCCGCCGTGTCGAACGGGAAGCGGAGCTGGTCCTCGGGCGCCAGCGACGCGAGCAGCTCGCGCGTGTGGCGGTCGTCGAACATGCAGTCGAGCTCGACGTACGGCCCGTAGATCTCGGCCAGCAGGCGCAGCCGCTCGAGCCGGCGCTGCTCGCGATGCAGGCGGCGCTCGACCTCATCGACGCGGGGGACGGCGATGTGGTCGAGGACCCGCCGGGCCGCCCGGACGCCCCGCTCGCCGCGGTCGATCGCGCGCAGCGCCTTGGCCGTCGACATGAACTTCCAGTCCGCGACCTCGACCGGCAGACCATCCTCGTCGGGGAGCGGCCGCTCGCGGAAATAGTCGGTGATCTGGTCTGAGAGGCTGCCGATTCGGAGCGGGTTCCTAGCTCCACTGGTGACGTTGATCACGAGCGGGCCGGACTCGGCCGGGCGGGCCGCCGCGGCGATGCAGGCGTTGGCGACGAGATCGACGGGGACGAGGTCCAGGCGGGCCGACCGGTCGCCCGGGAAGCGGCTGATCATCCCGCTCGCGTAGGCGAGGATCACCGGATCGGCGACCTTGAGGCCCTCGATCCAGCCGGGGAAAGGGCTGCGCAGGGCCGACTCGATGATCGACGGCCGGACGATCGTCAGGCTCGGCAGCGGCTCTTCGAGCAGGGCCCGCTCGCCGAGCGCCTTCGACAGGCCGTACGCGTCCGTCCAGCCGAGCGCCCGCGACCGCTCGCGGCCGCGCTCGACGAGCTGGGCGTAGACCCATGTCCGGCGGGCGTCCTCCGCCCGGGCGCCGATCGCCGGAGCGCCGGCCGGCCCGAGCTCCTGGCGGGCGTCGGCGACGAAGCGGTGCTGCTCGGCCGGGAGGCGGGAGTCGGCCTCGAGGTCCGACCGCCAGGCCCGGGCCGCGGCCAGCTCGGCGCGGGGGTCGAGATCCGGCTCGGCCGGGCCGCGGCCGGACGGCCGCTCGAGCACGAGTCCGGTCCGCGTGCCGGCGGCGTAGGCCGTCGACACGTGGACGAAGTGCGGCCGGACGCCGGCCTGGGCGAGCGCGCGGACGAGGTGGATCGTGCCGATCACGTTGAGCTCGAGCATCTCGTCGAGCGGCTGCTGGAAGGAGACGGACGCCGCGCAGTGGACGACCGTGTCGACCCCCGAGAGCGGCCCGAGATCGGTCCGTCCGAGCTGCTCGCGGGCGAGGTCGCCCGAGAAGGCGTCGACCCGGCCGTCGGCGATCGCCGCGTCGACGAGGCCGGGCTCGAGGCCGGCGAACGCCGTCGATCCGAGCACCTCGTCGCGCATCCGCAGGCGCGCCGCGTCGTCGTCGGCGGCCCGCAGGAGGAGCCTGATCTGCCGGATCCCGCGGAGCTGGTCGAGGCAGATCGACAGCATCGCCTTGGCGAGGAAGCCTGACGCCCCGGTCACGAGCAGCGTCTGGCCGGCGAGCCGGTCGGCGATCATGGTCGGCATCGGCCCCGGAGACTCGGAAAGCGACCGGTTCGCCATCGGCCCCGGAGACTCGGAAAGCGACCGGTTCGCCATCGGCCCCCGAGACTCGGAAAGCGACCGGTTCGGCATCGGCCCCGGAGACTCGGAAGGAGAGCGGTTCGGCATCGGCCAACGGGACGATACCGTTCTACTGACCTGTCAGTAGACGCGCGTCGCGGCCTATCATGCCGGCGATGGCTGCCACGGCTCCCGCGAACGACTCGCCTTCGCGTCTGCGCATCCTCGAGACGGCGCGCCGGGAGTTCGCCGACCGGGGGTTCGACGGAGCCAGGCTGGCGGGGATCGCGCGCGAGGCCGGCTTGAGTCACCCGACGCTGCTCTACCACTTCAACTCGAAGGCCGACCTCTACGGATCGGTGATCCAGTCGGCCGTGCTCGACTGGGCCGTCGAGACCGAGGCGGCCGTCTCGGGCGGGCTGCGGGGCTTCGACCAGGTCGTCTCGATCATCGACGCCGGCTTCGACTTCTTCGCGACCCACGGCGACTTCGCACGGATCCTCCGGCGGGAGGCGCTCGAGGGCGGCGAGCGCCTCGATGCGGCGATCACCGGCTCGCTGCGTCCGTTCCTCGACCGGGCGGTCGCCTTCCTCGACGGGGAGATGGAGGCCGGGCGCCTGCGCCGCCACGATCCGCTCGAGCTGATGCAGATCTGCTACGGCGCGGTCTTCACGTTCTTCTCGGATGCCCGCTTCCGGGCCCGCCTGCTCGACGTCGATCCGCTCTCGCCGGACGCCCTGACCCGCCATCGGGAGGCCTTGACCCGACTGCTCGGAGCCGCCCTGCGGCCCGACTCCGTCTGAGCCGGCGGGTCGACGGGCAAACGGACGCCCGGCCGGGCTGGGGTGGGGCGGGTGGTTTTGTCTGTCTCGGGAGAAACGTACGAAGCACGACAAACTGTCGCACTTCGTACAGATTCCACAAAGAGTCGCCCCGCTCCCCCTTTATCCAGCGGGTCGTTCCCACGCCCGTTCTCAACCCCTGGGTTGACGGCCGGATCAACCGCGCGATCAACCCTCGGACCGATGTATCCGGGCGTCGCCGGACGTAGCCTGGCCACATGAACACAACCGATTACCTCATCAACGCAGCGATGGTCCTCGTCGTCCTCCAACTGATGCGCTGGAACCCCGTCAACCTACGAAATCTGCTGCGGCCGGTCGTGATCGTCGCCGCCGTCGGCTTCTACTTCCTCCAGTCCTTCCCGACCGCCGGCAACGATCTGGCGCTCGACGCGAGCGGCCTGATCCTCGGCGGCGCGCTCGGCGCGGCCTGCGGCTGCCTGACCTTCCTCCGGCGTGGTGACGACGGCGTCACGATGGCCCGAGTCGGCGCCGCGGCAGCAGCGGTCTGGATCGTCGGGATGGGCGCGCGGATCGTCTTCGCCTACTCGTCTGACCACTTCGGCCAGCACGCGATCACCCGCTTCTCGATCGACAACCAGATCACCGGCGCGTCGGCCTGGACGGTGGCCTTCGTCCTGATGGCGCTGGCGACCGTGATCGGCCGCCTGACCGTCGTCCGTGTCCGCTCCCACCGCCTGACGAGCGGCGCCGGCCGGAGCCGGCCGCTCGCCGCATGACCGCCGGCCGTCGAGTCTCGGCGGTTGACGATGCCGCGTCCGTGTGCTGGGATCGGCAGGGCATGACGGTCCCAGCCCAGCCGACCGCCCAGCCGGCGCAGTCGGACCGCCCGGGCGTCTCCCGTACCGAGCGGACGCTCGCCGGGCTCGCGGAGCGCCGGCGCGACCGGCGGGCGACGTTGGCTCCGCTCGGCTGGGTCCTCGTCCTGATCGTCGTGATCACGACCGCCAGGACACACCCGATTCCCGGGTCGAGCGGAGCGGGGCTGGGCGTGGCGATCTCGCTCGCCGGGTATCTCGCCGTCTACGCGGCGGCGATCCGGACGGCGAGCAC
>DATAUX010000057.1:0-16359 GCA_036268015.1 Solirubrobacteraceae bacterium
GAAGCGCTCGCTCGCGGTCGCGGTCTACAACCACTACAAGCGGGTCCAGATCGCCCAGTCCGAAGAGACCGAGGTCGAGCTGCAGAAGTCGAACATCCTGCTGCTCGGGCCGACCGGCTGTGGCAAGACCCTGCTCGCGCAGACGCTCGCCAGGATCCTCAACGTCCCGTTCGCGATCGCCGACGCGACGGCCCTGACGGAGGCCGGGTACGTCGGCGAGGACGTCGAGAACATCCTCCTGAAGCTGATCCAGGCGGCCGACTACGACGTCAAGAAGGCCGAGACGGGGATCATCTACATCGACGAGGTCGACAAGATCGCCCGGAAGGCCGACAACCCGTCGATCACGCGGGACGTGTCCGGCGAGGGCGTCCAGCAGGCGCTGTTGAAGATCCTCGAGGGGACGTCGGCGTCGGTCCCACCCCAGGGCGGGCGCAAGCATCCGCATCAGGAGTTCCTGTCGATCGACACGACGAACATCCTCTTCATCTGCGGTGGGGCGTTCGCCAACCTCGACAAGGTGATCGAGCGGCGGATCGGCAACAACGGGATCGGCTTCGGCGCGGCGATCGAGAGCGCGGCGGACAAGGACACCGGCGCCGTCTTCGAGCGGTGCCTGCCGGAGGACCTGATCCAGTACGGCCTGATCCCGGAGTTCATCGGTCGCCTGCCGGTGATGTCGGCCGTCCACCAGTTGACCCACCCGGACCTCGTCTCGATCCTGACCGAGCCTCGCAATGCGCTGGTCAAGCAGTTCCAGCGGTTCTTCTCGTTCGACGGGATCGAGCTGGTCTTCTCCGACGAGGCGCTCGTCTCGATCGCCGACCGGGCCCTCAAACGGGAGACCGGCGCCAGGGGCCTGCGGTCGATCATCGAGGAGGTCCTGCTCGACGTCCAGTTCGAGCTGCCGTCGCGGCGCGACGTGAAGAAGTGCGTGGTCACGAAGGAGACGATCGAGAAGGGCCTGACGCCGACGCTCGTGACCGAGGCTGCCCGCGAGGAGCCGTCGCGCGAGTTGCGCGAGGAGGCCGGCTAGCCGCCGGGCGCCGAGATGGGGTCACTGCGCACGCGCATCCTTCCGTGGCTCGTCCTCTACGAGCTGGCCTCGATCGCCGGGGCCGAGTGGCGGGGGCTGAGCTCGGCCGAGCGGGACAAGCTGACCCGCCTGGTCGTCAAGTCGCGCGGTTGGCCGTCGAACCTGTCGCGGCGGGAGCGGGCCGAGGTCAAGCGGATCATCACGAAGGTCGACCTCCAGCGGGTCGCCCGGGAGATCGTCCCGAAGGTGGTCGGGCGCGGGCGATAGCCTTTCCCGCCCGATGTCCGAGCCTGACGATCGATCACTGAAGGAGCGCACGCGCTTCGACCCGTCGGAGGTCGAGCCGCGGATCCTCGCGGCCTGGCTCGCGAGCGGGCTGTTCCATCCGGAACCGGAGGGCACGCCGGAGGAGAACTTCTCGATCGCGATCCCGCCGCCGAACGTGACCGGCGCCCTGCACATGGGGCACGCCCTCAACGGGTCGATCCAGGATGCGTTGATCCGCTACCACCGAATGCGGGGTCAGCGGACGAAGTGGATCCTCGGGACCGACCATGCGGGGATCGCGACGCAGACCCAGGTCGAGAGGCAGCTGCTCGGCGAGGGAACCTCGCGGGCGGAGCTCGGCCGCGAGCGGTTCGTCGAGCGGGTCTGGGACTGGCGGCGACGCTACGGCGGGACGATCATCGAGCAGTTCAAGCGGCTCGGTGCGTCGGCCGACTACGCCGACGAGCGCTTCACATTCGACGAGGACTACGCACGGGCGGTCACGCACGTCTTCGTCAGCCTGTTCGACAAGGGCCTGATCTACCGCGACAACTACCTCGTCAACTGGGATCCGGGCAGCCGGTCGGCGATCTCCGACCTCGAGGTCGTCCCGCGGGAGGTCACCGACTCCCTCTTCATGATCGCCTACCCGTTGGCCGACGGCGACGGCGAGCTGGTCGTGGCGACGGTCCGGCCGGAGACGATGCTCGCGGACACGGCGGTCGCCGTCAATCCGGGCGACGCCCGGTATGCCCACCTGATCGGACGCGAGGCGATCCTGCCGCTGGTCGGCCGGCGGCTGCCGATCATCGCCGACGACTACGTCAAGGTCGACTTCGGGACCGGAGCCCTGAAGATCACGCCGGGCCACGACCCGAACGACTTCGAGATCGGCCGGCGTCACGGGCTCGAGCAGATTTCGGTGATCGGTGAGGACGGCCGTTTGACGGCCGCGGCCGGCGAGCGGTTCGCCGGGTTGCCGGTGGCCGACGCCCAGGTTGCGGTCGTCGCCGCGCTGGAGGAGGCCGGAGCGCTCCGCGGCCGGGAGCCGTACACCCATGAGGTTCCGTTCTCCGACCGGTCGGGTCAGCGGATCGAGCCGTTGATCTCGCTGCAGTGGTTCATGCGCATGGAGGAGCTCGCGGCCCCGGCGATCGAGGCGGTCAGGTCGGGGGCGGTGCGGATCCACCCGGAGGGCCAGTCGAGGCGCTACATGGAGTGGATGGAGAACATCCGCCCGTGGTGTGTGTCCCGTCAGCTGTGGTGGGGACACCGGCTGCCGGTCTGGTATTGCGACGCCTGCGAGGAGACCTACGTCGCGGCCGCGGCGCCCGAGCGGTGCGGCCTGTGCGACGGGGAGCTCCGCCGGGACGAGGACGTGCTCGACACGTGGTTCTCGAGCGGGCTGTGGCCGTTCGCGACGCTCGGCTGGCCGGAGCGGACGCCCGCGCTGGCAGCCTTCTACCCGACCGACGTGCTGGCGACGGCGCGGGACATCGTCTTCCTGTGGGTCGCGCGGATGATGATGCTCGGGATCGAGTTAACCGGCCGGCCGCCTTTCCACGATGTCTACGTCCATTCGGTGATCCTCGCGCCGGACGGCCGGCGGATGTCCAAGTCGCTGGGCAACGGCGTGAACCCGCTCGAGGAGATCGACCGCCACGGGGCGGACGCCGTCCGCTTCGGCCTGCTGGCGATGTCCTCGACCCAGGACGTCAAGTACAGCGCGGAGAAGATCGCCCAGGGTCAGGGGCTGGCCAACAAACTGTTCAACGCGTCGCGCTTCGTCCTCCTGAGCATCGATCCCGACGCGCCGGCGCAGGCCCGGCCGGCGGCGATTGAGGACCGCTGGATCCTGTCGCGGCTGGCCCGCGTCGAGCGCGAGACGACCCGCCGGCTCGAGGCGTTCGATTTCGCGCACGCGGCGCTCGGGCTGTATGACTTCGTCTACGGCGAGCTCTGCGACTGGTACCTCGAGCTCGTCAAGGGCCGGCTGGCGGCCGACTCGCCGGATCGGGGGGCGGTGTCGTCGACGCTGCTCTTCGTCCTGCGCGAGACGCTGGCGCTCGCCCACCCGATCATCCCGTTCGTGACCGAAGAGGTCTGGTCCTACGTGCGCCAACCCGACGAGGGTCTGCTGGCCGGTGGGGGTTTCCCGGTGGCCGACGAGACCCGGCTCGATCCGCAGGCCGAGGCGGAGGTCGAGTGGGCGATCGCGGCGACCCAGGCCGTCCGGGCCTGGCGGGACGAGGTCGCGATCAAGCCGAAGATCGTGATTCCCGTGCGGATCCTGGCCGACGGTCATCACGAGGTGCGGGCGCTCGTCGCCCGGATGGCCCGGCTCCGGCTCGATCAGGCGGACGCGGCGGCGGATGCCGTGGCGAGCGTGGCGGTGCCCGGCGGAACGGTCGAGGTGCTCGCCGGCGAGGGCGTCGACCTGGGCGCGCACGCCGACCGGCTGGCCAAGCGGCGGGCGGACCTGGCCTTCGAGATCGAAGGGATGCGCGCCAGGCTCGAGAACGCCGCCTTCGTCGCGAAGGCGCCGCCCAAGGTCGTCGCCCTGCGGAGGGCCCGGCTGGCGGCACTCGAAGCCGAGCTCGAGGGACTTTGACGACGACCCGGCAGGCCGTCGTCGGGCCGGCGCCGGACGCCGGCGCCGTCGGGTCGTGGAGCGCGGATCGGGCGGAGCGGTATCTGCTCGGCCGCGAGCACTTCGGGATGGACTTCGGCCTCGAGAAGATGCGCCGGCTGATGGCCGGGCTCGGGTCGCCGCACGAGCGGTTCGCGTCGATCCATGTCGTCGGGACGAACGGGAAGTCGTCGACGACGCGGATGATCGCGGCGATCCTCGAGCATCACGGCGTGCGGACGGGTTCGTACACGTCGCCGCATCTCGTGTCCTTCGGCGAGCGGATCCAGATCGGCGGTCGCGACCTCTCCGACGAATGCTTCGGCCGGGCGGTGCAGCGTGTCTGCGGGGCGGTCGGCGCGGTCGACCGGTCAGGCGGCGCAGGGGAGCCGGTCACGCAGTTCGAGGCGCTGACGGCTGCCGCCTACGCCGAGCTCGCGTCGGCCGGCGTCGACGTCGGCGTGATCGAGGCGGGGTTGGGCGGTCGGGACGACGCGACGAGCGTGATCGAGGCGAAGATCGCCGTGCTGACGAACGTCGGGCTCGAGCACACGGCCTGGTTGGGGGAGACGATCGGGGAGATCGCCGGCGCGAAGCTCGGCGTCGTCGGCCGCGGGGGCGTCCTCGTCCTCGGCGCCGGCCTCGACCCGGAGGCGCTCGGCGTGGCCCGCGAGGTCGCCGGCGACCGGGGGGCGCGGATCGTCGTCGCGCCGGCCGGGCTCGCCCCGGAGATCAGGCTGGCGGCGCGGGGCGCGTATCAGCGGTGGAACTTCGCGCTGGCGATGGCCGCGGCCGAGGTCTACGTCGGCGGGCCGCTCGATCCGGACGCGGTGGGGCGGGCGGCGGCCGAGCTCGTCGTCGCCGGCCGCTTCCAGATCGTCGGCCGGCCGCCGGCGGGCGCCGTCGAGTCGGACGGCGACCAGCCGGGAGGGGTGACGTTGCTCGACGGGGCGCACAACCCGGCCGGGATCGACGCGCTGGTCGCGTCGCTGCCCGAGTTCCTGGCCGGGCGGCGGCTGTCGGTGGTCGTGTCGATCCTCGACGACAAGGATGCCCGGAGCATGCTGGCCGCCCTTCTGCCAGTCTGTTCGCGGGTGATCTGCACGAGTGCGTCCAACCCGCGGGCGCTGCCCGCCGACGTTCTGGCCGGGGTGACCCGCGACGTCCTGGCGGGCGCAGCGCAGGCCCGGCCGGCCGCGGTCGTCGACGTCGAACCGGATCCGCGCCGGGCGCTCGATCTGGCCAGGGCGGGCGAGCCGGACGGGGTTTCCCTGGTCACCGGGTCGATCTACCTGATCTCGGACGTGGTCCGGGGAGATCGGCCGGGGTCGAGCCTGTGAGGGACCGCAACGGCCCGTCGGTGGCGGCGATGATCGGGGCGGTCGCGGCCGGCGTCGCGCTCGTGATCCTCGTCTTCTTCGGGATCGGCTACCTGTTCGGCCGGCTGTTCCTCTGACCGGGGCGGGGCCGGGCGAGGGGCCGCGCAACTTCTCGCCCGAGCAGGCGTTCGTGCGCCGTGGCCGGCGACGAGCGTTAGACTCGCCGAGATGCCGCCTGTCGGTTACTTCGGGATCAACAACGACGGGATCAACCTGGCGATCAACCTGGTCGTCCTGTTCGTCGTCGTCATCTATGCATCGCTGATCTACTGGACGTATGCGGACGCCCGGCGGCGGATCGCCGATCCGTGGCTCGTGACGTGTGCGATCTTCGCGTCGCTGTTCCCGTTCGTCGGGACCGTGATCTACATGGTCGTGCGGCCTCCGGAGTACCTCGACGACGTCCGCGAACGCGAGCTGGAGATGCAGGCATCGGAAGCCCGGCTGGCGTCGCTGCAGCTACTCTGCCGGCATTGCGACTACGAGGTCCAGGCGGATTTCCTGGTCTGCCCGAACTGTTATCACCGGTTGAAGGCGCCGTGCCAGCACTGCGGCAAGCCGCTCGAGCAGACGTGGGGCCTGTGCCCGTACTGCGAGACTCCGGTACCCGAGGCACTCGAGCCGCCCCGCCGGACGCGCCGCAGGCGCACCGGGCCGGGCGAGCCGGTCGGCGGCGAAGCGCCGCCGACGTCTCACTGACCTCGACCGCCGCCCACCTTCCGCCAAGATTGGATTCCAGATGCCCACGACCGTTCAAGACGCCGCGCCCGTCGTCGCGAAGGAGAGCCCCCAATTGACAGAACGCACGTTGATCCTCGTCAAGCCGGATGCCTACGCCCGCCGGTTGACCGGCGAGATCGTCTCGAGGTTCGAGCGCAAGGGTCTGGTCCCGGTCGCGGCTCGCGTGTTGACGATGACGTCCGATATGGCCGACGATCACTACGTCGAGCACATCGGGAGGCCGTTCTTCGACGGGCTGGTGAAGTTCATCACGTCCGGCCCGCTGGTCGCCCTGGTCCTCGAGGGGGAGTCGGCGATCGTCGCGGCCCGCCAGCTGATCGGCGCGACCAACCCGCTCGACGCGGCTCCGGGGTCGATCCGGGGGGATCTCGCGACGGTCGTCTCGAACAATCTGGTCCACGGGTCCGACGGACCCGAGGCCGCGACCCGCGAGATCGCGATCTTCTTCCCCGACCTGGCGTAGGTGCAGGCGGTCGGACCCGGCCGGGTGACCCGTCGGCCACGGGTCGTCCTGGCCAGCGGGTCGCCGCAGCGGCGGGCGATCCTCGAGCTGCTCGGCGTCGACTTCGTAGTCAGCGTGTCCGACGTCGCCGAGCTCGGCGTCGGCGATCCGGAGACGGTCGCGCGGGAGAACGCTGTCCGCAAGGCTCGGACCGTTGCCGGCCGGCTGGCCGGCGGTCCGGACGCGTCGGTCCGGGTGCTCGGGGTCGACACGCTGGTCGCGCTCGGGCCGACGATCTACGGCAAGCCGGCCGACGAGGCAGCCGCCCGGGCGACGCTGGAAGCGCTCAGCGGCAGGACTCACGTCGTCGTCAGCGGACTCGCCCTGATCGGGGCCGGACGGCCGGAGTCGACGGCGACCGTCGTCACGACGGTGCGGATCCGCCGGCTGGATCGGGCGCTGATCGACTGGTACGTCGCGGCCGGCGAGTGGCGGGGACGGGCCGGCGGCTATGCGATCCAGGGGCGGGGAATCGCGCTGGTCGAGGGGATCGACGGCGACTATTCGAACGTCGTCGGCCTGCCGGTGGGCGGACTGCTCGAGCTGTGGCCGGAATTGCTCGCGTCCTGAGAGTGAAATTGCAGCTCCAAGGTCTCTTTTTGCAGCGGTTTTCGGGGCTTGGAGGGTGCCGACGGTGGGCCGGGGGTCGGGGCGAGTCCGCTACACTGGGCGTTCAAGGCAGGGCTTGACGTCCATCTCCGACGGAGCGCCCGGCCTGGTAGTGCGCTCCGCGGCGGCGTCCAGCCGCTTTTTCTCTGTACGCATCTGACGATGGGCTTGTTCACCTACCTAACGGGTTTCGGCGGCCGTGACATGGCTGTCGACTTGGGCACCGCCAACACGCTCGTCTACGTCCGCGGCCGGGGCATCGTGCTCTCGGAGCCGAGCGTCGTGGCGATCGACTCGCGGACCGGCGAGGTCCACGCGGTCGGCATCGAGGCCAAGCGGATGCTCGGCCGCACACCCGGCACGATCTCGGCGATCCGGCCGCTCAAGGACGGCGTGATCGCCGACTTCGACGTCACCGAGCAGATGCTTCGGCACTTCATCCAGAAGGTCCACCAGAACCGCTGGGCGCATCCGCGGGTCGTCGTCTGCGTGCCGTCGGGCGTGACCGGCGTCGAGAAGCGGGCGGTCGAGGAAGCCTGCCTGTCGGCCGGGGCGCGGACGGCCTACCTGATCGAGGAGCCGATGGCCGCGGCGATCGGCGCCGGCCTGCCGGTCGGCGAGCCGACCGGATCGATGGTCGTCGACATCGGCGGCGGGACGTCCGAGGTCGCGGTGATCTCGCTCGGAGGGATCGTCGTCTCCCAGTCGATCCGGATCGGCGGGGACGAGCTCGACGAGGCGATCATCAACTACGCCAAGCGCGAGTACAAGCTCCTGATCGGCCAGCAGACGGCCGAGGAGCTGAAGCTCGAGATCGGGTCGGCGTACCCGATGGCCGAGGAGATGCAGGCCGAGATCCGCGGCCGGGACATGGTCTCCGGCCTGCCGAAGACGGTCGTCCTGACGAGCGAGGAGATCCGCGCGGCGTTGGAGGAGCCGCTGGCGGCGATCATCGACGCGGTCAAGGAGACACTCGATCGGACGCCGCCGGAACTGGCGTCGGACATCATGGACCGCGGCATCATGCTGGCCGGGGGTGGCGCCCTGCTCCAGGGTCTCGACGAGCGGCTGCGGGAGGAGACGCAGATGCCGGCCCACCTGGCCGAGTCGCCGCTGACGTGCGTGGCGGTCGGCTCGGGTCGTTCGCTCGAGGAGTTCGAGGTCATCCACCGGTCGAGCCGGTCGAGCCGCAACTCGCGCAACCGGCGACGCCGATGACGCGCGAGCAGACGGCGCGGCACGAACTTCCGCCCAACATTTTCGGCTGCGGCCGGGCTGTGCGTGACTCGCCGCGTGGTGCGACGAGACGTCGCCGGCCCGGCGTAAGCTTCCCCGCGACCCCCCCTTCCACGTGTACGACAAGACCGTTCGCAGGCGTCGCGCAGTCCTCGGCCTGCTCGTCGCCCTCTCCCTGATCCTGCTCACCGAGTCGTTCGGTGACAGGACGGCTGGCGGGCTGAACTCGGTTCAGCGCGGCTTCCTGACGATCCTGTCGCCGCTCGAGGACGGCGCGAGCCGGGCGCTCAAGCCGGTCCACGACCTGTTCGGCTGGGTCGGCGACACGGTCCACGCGAAGTCGCAGCGGGACACCTACCACAAGGAGCTGCAGGCGGCCGTGGCGCGGCTGATCCAGGCGCAGGCGGCGGCCCGGGTCGGGGCGGCGGCGATGGCGACGCTGAAGATCGACGAGACGTACAACCTCGACGCGGACGGGCCGGTCAACGCGACGGTCAACGTCCGTTCGGACGACGTCTTCAACGAGGTCGTCGGCCTCGACAAGGGGTCGAGCTCGGGCGTCGCCGCGGGCGATCCGGTGGTCAACGGCGACGGGCTGGTCGGCAAGGTTGCCGACGTGACGTCCAACCAGTCGTTCGTCACGCTGATCAACGACAGCACGAGCGGCGTGTCGGCGACCGACAACACGACCGGCGCGGCCGGCCTGGTCGTGCCGACCGAGGGCGATCCGGACAACCTGACGATGAGCTACCTGGCGTCGACCGACATCGTCAAGGAGGGCGACGTGATCGTGACCGCGGGCACCGTCAACACGGCGGGCGGACCGGCCGTCTCGCACTTCCCGCCGAACATTCCGATCGGACGGGTGACGAGCGTCGACCACGGCGATCTGGTCGCCGGCGTCCATCTGGCGCCGATGGCCAAGCTGCACGACATCGACGACGTACAAGTGCTGACCAGGGTGCCCGGCGCGTGAACGAGGAGACGCATCTCGGCCTCCGGCTGGCCGGCCTGACGCTCGTCGCCGTGATCCTTCAGATCGCGGTCGTCTCCCAGTTCACCGTGTTCGGCGTGAACGCCGACATCGCGCCGCTCGTGATCGGCACGGCCGGTCTCCTGTGCGGGCCCGTCGCCGGGTCGGTGGTCGGTTTCAGCATCGGCCTGCTGACCGATCTGCTGCTGGTCCAGACGCTCGGCGTCTCGGCGCTGATCTACACGCTGATCGGCTTCGGGGCCGGCCGGCTGCGCGAGCTCCGGGCGCCCCAGGCGACGTTCACGCCGCTCGGGCTCGGGGCGGCTGCGACGGCGGTCGCGACGATCGGTTTCGCGCTGCTCGAGTTCCTGCTCGGCGTCGACGCGCCGATCAGCTTCCTGCTGGTTCGCGAGACGCTGGCGACGATCATCCTCAACACGCTGATCTCGCTGCCGGTGTACGCGCTCGTCCGCCGGTGGCTGCGGCCGGCCCTGCCGGAGGATCCGCGCCGGCGACGTCGGCGGGCGTACACGACCGGCGGCCTGAGCCCGCTGTCGCGCCAATGAACGATCCGATGGACCGCCGGGCTCCGCTGTCGCCGCAGCTGGCGATCCGCGTCGCGACGATCGGCGGGTTCGCGCTGGTCCTGTTCGCGATCATCCTCTTCCGCCTCTGGTACCTCCAGGTCCTGTCGGGCCCGCAGTACGTCCAGCTGGCCAACACCAACCGGGTGCGCGACATTCCGATCCAGGCGCCGCGCGGCGGGATCGTCGATCGGTCGGGCAAGAACCTGATCGTCTCGAGCCGTCAGGCCGTCGCCGTGCAGATCGACCAGAGCGAGCTGCCGGCCGGGGCGGCCGCCCGGGCCGCGCTGTACGGCCGGCTCGGCCGTGTGCTGAAGATGCCGGCGAGCGAGATCCGGACGATCATGCACAGCAAGAACAACCTGCCGTACGCGAACGTCACGATCAAGTCGGACGCGGGCAAGCGGGTCGAGGTGGCGATCGGCGAGAACCTCAGCGAGTATCCGAGCGTGAAGCTGACCAAGGTCTATCTGCGGGCGTATCCGTACGGGGAACTCGGGGCTCAGCTGCTCGGCAGCGTCGGACCGATCAGCCCGTCCGACCTCAAGGAGGCGCGGTTCAAGGGCGTCCCGCAGAACGGCGTCGTCGGCCAGTCGGGGATCGAGCTGCAGTACGACCAGTTCCTGCGCGGGAAGGACGGGATCCAGCGCGTCCAGGTCAACTCGGCCGGCCTGCCGGCCGGGAAGCCGCTGAAGACGACGCCGCCGGTTCCGGGGCACCAGCTGAAGCTGTCGATCGACCTCGGCCTGGAGCAGGAGGGCTACAAGGCGCTCGCGCAGGGGGAGACGCTGGCCCAGGCGAACGGGAATGCCGGTGACGCGGGCGCGTTCGTCGCGTTGGACCCGCGTAACGGCCAGGTGCTCGCGATGGGCTCGCTGCCGGGCTTCAACCCGACCGTCTACACGCATCCGCTGACGCCGGCCCAGTTCACGAGGCTCCAGGACGCGCCGAACGCGCCGCAGCTCAACCGGGCGATCGACGGGGAGTATCCGACCGGGTCGACCTTCAAGCTGGTGACTGCGATGGCCGGACTCGAGGACGGGTTGACGACGCCGACGACGCCGTTCAACGACACCGGGTGCATCGTCGTCGGCAAGGACAAGGAGAAGTTCTGCAACTCGGAGAACGAGGTCCTCAACGCGCTGACGATGCCGACCGCGATCGAGGAGTCGTCGGACCTGTACTTCTTCACGCTCGGCGAGGACGCCAACCCGAAGGGCCCGATCATCCAGCAGTGGGCGCGGAAGTTCGGGTTCGGCCGGCCGACGGGGATCGATCTGCCCGGCGAGTACGCCGGCGTCGTCCCGGATGCCGCGTGGCTGAGGAGGGTCGACGCGGAGCAGTTCGCCTGCCTGAAGAAGTACGGGCGGGTCAAGGGACCGCAGATCTGCGGGTACATCGCCGACCCGACGCACGAGTGGTCGACGGGCGACAACATGCACTTCGCGATCGGCCAGGGCGATTTCCTGGCGACGCCGCTCCAGCTGGCGGTCGCGTACTCGACGCTGTTCGAGAACGGCAGGGTCCCGACACCGCACCTGGGTCTGGCGATCGACGACAACGACGGGCGGCTGATCCAGAAGATCGACCCGCCGTCGACGCGGACGATCAAATTCAACGCGGCCGACCAGCAGGTCGTCGAGCAGGGGCTCAACCTGGCGGCGCAGGGTCCCCAGGGTACCTCGTACGATGTCTTCGGCAACTTTCCGCGGAAGATCTACGGCAAGACGGGGACCGCGCAGCACGCGGTCGGGTCCGACGACCAGGCCTGGTACGTCGCGTATGCGCCGGACCCGAAGCGGCCGATCGTGATCGCGCTGACGATCGAGAAGGGCGGCTTCGGTGACCAGTCGGCGGCACCGGCCGTCCGGCTGATGCTGTCAAAGTGGTTCGGGCTGCCGCTGAAGGTCGTCGCGGGAAGCTCGAAGACTCTCTGATGAACACAACGCCAATCCAGTCGGGCAAGGTGCCGACGATCGCAAGCCCGCGGGCGATCGCGCTGCCATTCGATCCGCTTTTGACGATCGCGGCGATCGGGCTGGCGATCTGCTCGCTGGTCACGCTCAACGGGGCGACGCGGAACCTGATCGTGGGCGAGCCTCACTTCTACACCGAGCGTCAGGGGATCTACTTCGCGGTCGGCCTCGGCCTGATGGTCGCTCTGGCGAGGATCGACTACTCGCGGTTGCGGGAGCTGAAGTACGGGTTCTACGCGATCCTGATCGGCACGATCCTCCTCGTGCTCGGCCTCGGCCACGCGGCGCGGGGCTCGGTCAGGGCGATCTCGCTGCCGTTCTTCTCGTTCCAGGCGTCCGAGCTGGGCAAGGTTCTGCTGATCGTCTTCCTGGCGTCGGTCGTCGTCGACCGGTCGCGCCGGCTGTCCCAGCGGGAGACGACGGCCCGGGTGATGCTGCTGGCGCTCGGCCCGGCGATGCTCGTGATCGCCCAGCCGGATCTCGGGTCGGGGATGGTCTACGTCGTCGTCGCCCTGGCGATCCTGTTTGTCGCGGGGACGTCGTGGAAGCATTTCGCCGCCCTCATCACGTTGGGCGTCGTCTCGATCGGGCTCGTCCTCGTGGCGGCTCCGGCGGCCGGCGTGCACGTGCTCAAGCCGTATCAGGTCGACCGTCTGACGGCCTTCCTGAACCCGACCGACAACCCTGCCAAGCAGGGGTATCAGCAGATCCAGTCGAAGATCGCGATCGGGTCGGGGCAGAAGACCGGGCTGGGCAGCAACCCGAGTCAGCTGAGAGGCAACTTCCTTCCCGAATACCAGACGGATTTCATCTTTGCGGCGGTCGGCGAGCAGTACGGCTTCGTCGGCGCGGCCCTCGTTCTCTCGCTCTATGCGCTGATGATCTGGCGCACGCTTCGAATATTGACGATCGCCAAGAACCTCTTTGGCGCTCTGATCGCGGGCGGAATCGTCGCGATGCTCATGTTTCAGGTGTTCGTCAACGTCGGTATGACGGTGGGCATCATGCCCATCACCGGCGTGACGCTTCCCCTGCTGAGCTACGGCGGGTCGTCCGTGCTCACCACATTCCTGGCACTCGGTCTCCTGCAGTCGATCTACGTGCAGGCACGCACGTCTGCTGCGCTCAAGGGCCGCGTGCTGCGCTTCTAATCAGAACGGATATGTCTCGTGAAGAAACAAGTACTTGTCAGCGTCGACCGCGGTGAGACGCGGGTCGCGCTGCTCGAGGCGAGCGGAACTCCCGCAGCCTCGCGCAAGCAGGCCGCCGCAAAACGCGCCCGGCCGGCCGAACCGGCGAAGGGCTACCGGGTGGCCGAGCTGTATCTCGAGCGGCGGGGCGCGCGGTCGATCGTCGGCAACATCTACAAGGGGGTCGTCGACAACGTGCTCGGCGGCCTGGAAGCCGCGTTCGTCGACATCGGCCTGGAGAAGAATGGGTTCCTCCACGTCGACGAGATCATCCTGCCGGGGGTCGAGGCGCCGCGGCGGGGCCGTGGAGCGGCCCGTGACGGCCAGAACATCTCCGACCTGCTCAAGCCCGGCCAGGAAGTCGTCGTCCAGGTGGTCAAGGACCCGCTGAAGACGAAGGGGGCCCGGCTGTCGATGGAGTTGACGATCGCCGGCCGGTACATGGTCTACGCGCCGAGCGGCGAGGGCGTCGGCGTTTCCCGGCGACTGGAGGACAAGGAGCGGGAGCGGCTGCGCAAGGAGACCGCCAAGCTCGACCTCCGGGGTGGGGGGGCGATCGTCCGGACCGCCGCCCACGGGGCGACGAGGGCCGACTTCGAGCGGGAGCTCCAGTACCTCTTCAAGCTGCACGAGGTCCTCGAGAAGCGGGTCGCCGACACGTCGTCGCCGGCGCTCGTCTTCCAGGAGGCGGACCTGTCGGTCCGCGTCGTGCGCGACATCTTCTCGGCCCACTTCGAGCGGGCCGTCGTCGACGACGAGCAGCAGCACCACAGGTTGGTCTCGTTCTTCTCGCGGACGGCTCCGGAGCTGGTCGACCGGGTCGAGCTGTGGGACGGGACGAAGCCGCTGTTCGACTCGTACGGCGTCGACGAGGTCCTCGACGGGGTGATGTCCCGGCGGGTCGACCTGCCGAGCGGCGGGTACCTGATGATCGACATGGCCGAGGCGCTGACGGTGATCGACGTCAACTCGGGGTCGTTCATCGGCCGGGGGAAGGGCGCCCGGCTGGAGGACACGATCACGAAGACGAACCTCGAGGCGGCCGAGGAGGTCGTCAACCAGCTGCGCCTGCGGGACATCGGCGGGATCATCGTGATCGACTTCATCGACATGTCGCGGGCCCGCAACCGGGACGCGGTGATGAAGACGCTGCGGGCGGCGCTCGACGAGGATCGGACGAAGACGTTCACGGCCGAGATCTCGAAGCTCGGACTGGTCGAGATGACGCGGCAGAACGTGACCGAGGGCGTCCGCGAGATCATGAGCCGGCCGTGCCCGACGTGCGACGGGGAGGGCGTGATCCGGTCGGAGGAGACGATCTCGATCGAGTTCGAGCGCCGTCTGCGGGAGATCGCGGCGGCCAAGCCGGATGTCGAGGCGTTCCTGGTCCAGATGAACCCGCGGGTGACCGTCCAGTTCACCGGGCACGGGGCCCGCGTGCTGCGGGCGCTGGAGGCCCAGACGGGCAAGTTCTTCCACTTCGAGGGATCCGAGGGTCTCGCGCTCAACCACCTGGCGATCACGCTCGAGGGGAGCCGCGAGGAGGTCGAGGAGCGGGCTGTCCCGTTCCGTCCGGGCGAGGAGGTTCTCGTCGAGATCGTCGAGCCGCACATGTACAACGTCGACGACGCGGTCGCCAAGATCGACGGGTACATCATCTCGGTGACCGACGGCGGAAGTCACGTCGGCCAGAAGCTGATGGTCCGCATCGAAGAGGTCGGCAGGACGGCGGCGGTGGCGTCGCTGATCGACAGCCAGCACCCGGACGGACCGGCCGAGCCGGAGACGGATGACGTACAATCGGTTCCCAGGCGCCGCGGCCGCAGAGGCGGCCGCCGTCGCACGGCCGCAACGGCAACGGCGCCAGAAGCCCTGGTCATGCCAGAAGAGGTTTAGTCACATGTACGCGATCGTCAAGACCGGGGGCAAGCAGTACCGCGTCGAGAAGGGCCAGACCCTGCTGATCGAGCGGCTGCCCGAAGCCGAGGGGGCGACCGTCGCCCTGAAGGCGCTGCTGCTCCGGTCGGAGGAGACCGTGTTCGACGCGGAGTCGCTCGACCGGGTCAAGGTGGAGGCGAAGATCCTCGCCCACGAACGGGGCGAGAAGCTCCGGGTTTTCAAGTTCAAGCCGAAGCGCGGCTACAAGCGGCGCAACGGCCACCGTCAGGAGCTCACGCGGATCGAGGTGACCGACATCGCCCTGGCGGCTGCCGGCCGGAAGACCGCGAAGGCAGCGACGGCCGTGGCCAAGGAGGAAGTCGATGGCTCATAAGAAGGGGCTCGGGTCCAGCCGGAACGGCCGCGACTCGAACGCCCAACGACTCGGCGTGAAGACGTTCGCCGGGCAGACGGTGACCGGCGGCGAGATCATCGTCCGCCAGCGCGGCAGCCGCTTCAAGGCCGGCGAGGGCGTCGGTATGGGCAAGGACGACACGCTGTACGCGCGGTCGCCGGGCATCGTCAAGTTCGACGTCGGCTGGCGGGGACGCGTCGTGTCGGTCGAGCCGGTCGAAGCCGCTTCGTGAACGTGAAGGACATCCAGGGCAAGCTGCCGAGCCTGCCGGCCGGGCTGTCTGACATCTCGGGCAAGCTCGCCGGCCTGCCGATCAGCCCGCAGGCCGGGGCCAAGGCGCTGGCGATCGGTCGCGTCGGGATCGGCGCGGCCCTGCTCCTGCGGCCGCGCAAGGCCGGTAGGCCGTGGGTCGGGCGGAAGGCATCAAGGCAGCGCGGGACCCAGGCGCTCCTGCGGTCGATGGGCGCCCGGGACGTGGTGATCGGGATGATCGCCCTCCACACGCTGAACAATCCCCAGGTCGGCCCCCGCTGGCAGCGGACCTGCGCGGGGATCGACGCGGTCGACGCCCTGGTGACGCTGCTCGCGATCGGCGACCTGCCGCTCTACGGCGTGGTCTGGGTGACCGCCCTGGCCGGCGGGTCGGCCGCCGCCGGGTTCACGTTCGCCGACGGCCTTGCCGCCGCGGCCGCCACGGCCGCAGCCGCGGCCGCCGTCAACGGCGATTCGGCCGCCGCCGAGTAGACCCGCCTGACGGGCGGCCGGCGCCCGGCCCAATCGCCGGCGCCGTGACACGGTGGGGGGGTCGGGCTGCCGCGCCCGTCCCGGAGTGTCTGGGACGCGCCGGGCGCCGGCGGGGGGACTTTGTCCGAGCAGGCTCCGGGTACTGGACCGTCCAGTACTGGGGGTTGGGGAGCGTGGAGGTTCCGGCGGGTACTGGACCG
>DATAUX010000058.1:0-2691 GCA_036268015.1 Solirubrobacteraceae bacterium
CTGGCCGGGTTCTGCGCGGCGACCTACCAGCGGGGCGTGCCGATCGTCCACGTGCCGACGACGCTGGTCGCGCAGGTCGACTCGGCGTACGGCGGCAAGACGGGGGTCGATCTGCCGGAGGCGAAGAACTACGTCGGGTCCTACCACCAGCCTGTGGGCGTGCTCGTCGACACGAAGACGCTGGGGACGCTGCCGGCGGCCGAGCGGTCGGCCGGGTACGCGGAGGTCGTCAAGACGGCGTTGATCGCCGGCGGTGAGCTGTGGCGGCACGTCGCGGCCGACGAGCCGGTCGACGACGAGGTCGTGACGGCGTGCGCCCGGCTGAAGCTGACGGTCGTCGCCGAGGACGAGCGGGACGGCGGCCGGCGGCAGGTGCTCAACCTGGGGCACACGGTCGGCCACGCGATCGAGGTCGTCACGGGCTATGGCCGGTACCGGCACGGCGAGGCGGTCGGGCTCGGCCTGCTGGCGGCGCTGCGCCTGTCAGGCCAGGACGCCCTGCGCGACCAGGTCGGGGATCTGCTCGCGGCCCACGATCTGCCGGTCGTGATGGATGGGGTCGACGTCGACGCGGTCGTCGAGGCGACCAGCCGGGACAAGAAGCGGACGGGCGGGAGCGTGCCGTTCGTCCTGGTGCACGGTCCGGGCGACGTCCGGCCGGGTGCGGCGATCCCGGGTGACGAGTTGGCGGCGGCCGTGAAAGAGTTGTCCGGGTGATCGGACCGGGCCAGACCGGGTGGGCGGGATGACGAGCGCCGGGCAGAGCCGGGTCGAGGTGATGCACGGCGTTAACCTGGACATGCTCGGCCGGCGGGATCCGGCGATCTACGGGTCGCAGACGCTGGCCGAGCTGGAGTCGGCGGTGGCCGGGTTCGCGGACGAGCTCGAGCTGGAGGTCGGCTTCTTCCAGTCGAACTTCGAGGGCGAGTTCGTCGAGCATCTCCACGGGCTGCGGGGATCGCGGGACGGGATCCTGCTGAACCCGGGGGCGTGGACCCACTACTCGTGGGCGATCCACGACGCCCTGGAGATCGCGGGCCTGCCGGCGGTCGAGGTGCACCTGTCGGCGGTCGATCGGCGGGAGGAGTGGCGGCGTGTGTCGGTGATCGGGGATCTGTGCCTGGCGACGGTCTCCGGGCTGGGGGTCGACGGCTACCGGGAGGGACTTGTGCGACTGCGGAGGGGGATCGACGGATGAGCGCGACGAATGGGGCGGACGGCGGCGGCAGCCGGGCGGAGCGGTTGGCGGGGATCGCGGCCGACGAGGGCCTGGACGGGGTGATCGTCGGCGGGTCGGCGAACCTGCGGTACATCGCCGGCTACACGGGGTCCAACGGCCTGGCCCTGGTGACGTCGTCGGGCGTCCAGCGCTTCCTGACGGACTTCCGCTACGAGGCGCAGGCGGCGGCGGAGATCACCGACGGGTTCACCACGGAGATCGTGACCGGCGACCTGCTCGACGCGCTGGCGGCCGAGCTGCCGGCCGGACGGATCGGGTTCGACGACACGGAGCTGAGCGTCCGGCGGCACGCCCGGCTGGTCGAGCTGGCGCCGGACGGGGTCGAGCTGGTCGGGTCGGGCGGGCTGGTCGAGCGGCTGCGGAGCGTCAAGGACGCGGACGAGCTCGGGCGGATCGGGGCGGCGGCGGCGCTGGTCGACGGGATCTACGAGTGGCTTGTGGAGCGGGGCCTGGCCGGCCGGGTCGAGCGGGACGTGGCGCTGGAGCTGGAGCACGAGATGCGCCGGCGGGGAGCGAGCGGGCCGAGCTTTGGGTCGATCGTCGCGTCGGGCGTCCGGGGGGCCCTGCCGCACGCGACGCCGACGGCCGAGCGGATCGAGCCGGGGACGCTGGTGACGATCGACATCGGCGCGGTGCTCGACGGGTACTGCTCGGACTGCACGCGGACGTTCGCGGCCGGGGGTGAGCCGGACGGATTCGGCCGGGAGATCTACGACCTGGTGCTCGAAGCCCAGCTGGCCGGCCTGGCGGCGGTGGCGGCCGGGCCGACCGGCAAGGAGGTCGACGCGGCGTCGCGGGCGGTGATCGAGGCGGCCGGGTACGGCGAGCGGTTCGGCCACGGTCTGGGCCATGGGGTGGGGATCGAGGTCCACGAGGGGCCGCGGCTGTCGAAGCTGGCGCCGGACGACCCGCTGCGGGAGAACCAGGTCGTGACGGTCGAGCCGGGCGTCTACCTGCCGGACCGTCTGGGCGTGCGGATCGAGGACCTTGTCGTCGTCCGGCCGGGCGGATGCGACGTGCTCAGCCACTTCACGAAGGACCTGCTCGTCACCGACTGACGGCGAGCAGCCGCTTCGCCTTGGTGCGCTTCGGCCTGAGACCGGTCTCAGGCTCGGGGCAGGCGCAGGAGTTCGGAGGGGCTCGCCACGCCCCGATCGGCCGTGACGCCGCCCCTGTCACCCTGCCTCTGGACGGATCACGCGCCCGGCCCCATCGAGCCATTCGACGCGGCCCGCCGCCGGCCTTGGCGCAGGCGTGATCGTTGGGCCGGTGTAGCCAGGCGGAGGCGTGACGGGCTTGGGGGCGGCCGAGCTGCCGGGGACATCGAGGTCGTAGAAGTTCGAGCTGACCGGGACACCGATCGGGGTTCCGCCGGCCGGCGTGAACAGGACCCGCGCAACGCGGTCCGGCACGAGTCCCGCGAATTCGGTCTCCGTCGGACCGGCGCTCGC
>DATAUX010000059.1:0-13382 GCA_036268015.1 Solirubrobacteraceae bacterium
CGATCACGAAGAACCTCATTCTCGACTTGCTCCGATCGTCTCAGCGAGGCATCCCCCAGGTCCGTTCGTGATACCCCGACCCGACCGCCCAGAAACGACCCGCCGCCGCTCACCGCAGCCGACGCGCCGCAGCCGACGGAGTGCGATCAGCTCGCGAGCACGACCACGGCAGCCACGACGCCGAACACGACGTAGGCGGCGTAGTCGTTGACCGACCCGTTGTGGATCGCGCGGAGCATGCCGACGGCGCGCGGCTCGTCGACCCGCATGTACGTCCGGGCGACCAGGCCACCGGCCAGGAGGGTCGCCGCGACGGCGGCCAGCTCGGTCGGCTTGAAGTAGTCGAAGGAGACCTTGACGGTTCCGATCGGACCGCCGCTGCCGAGCACCGCACCGGCGTAGAGGCCGGCGTGGAGCACGCCGGCCGCCGCCGGCGCGGCGACGTGGTCGAGGATCCAGCTGCCGAACACGCCGAAGGCGACGCATGCCACGCCGAGCGTCGAGAGCGCGACCACCATTCCCGCCCGCAGCCGCTTCAGCTCCGGGTACGGGTCGGGGCGGCGACGGTAGAAGGCGAGATACGCGGCACGGCCGAGGGCCGCGATCGTGATCGTCTGAGCGACGAGCATCGCCGCGTAGACGACCGGCTGGCCACTGCTCGTCAAGCCGTCGTGGATCAGGCCGAGCGACACGAATCCGTTGAGCGGAGGGACGCCGGCGATCGCGAGCACACCCGCCGTGAAGGCGATCGCCAGGCCGGGGCGGTGGCGCCCGAGCCCACCCATCTCCGACAGCTTGGTGATGCCCGTCGCGTGAACGACCGCCCCCGCGCACAGGAAGAGCAGCGCCTTGAACAACGCGTGGTTGACGAGGTGATAGACCGCGCCCCCGACGCCTGCCGGCGTGTCGCTCGCGAAGCCGACCGCCAGCACGCCCACCTGCGAGATCGTGTCGTACGCGAGCAGCCGCTTGAGGTCGTCCTGGGCGAGCGCCATGACCGCCCCGACGAGCGCCGATACGACACCCAACGCCATCAGGAGGCCCAGCACCGGACGGCCACCGACGGGCCCGTAGATCTGGAGCGCGATGCGCGCGATCGCGACGACGCCGAGGTTGACCATCAGACCCGAGAACAGCGCCGACACCGGGCCCGGTGCGGCCGTGTGGGCGTCTGGAAGCCAGGCGTGGAACGGGACGAGGCCAGCCTTCGTGGCAAAGCCGCAGACCAGCAGCGCGAGGGCGACCATGTCCGCGGTGTGCGCGTGTCCGGCGAGCGCGTCGTGCAGCTGGCCGAAGCTCAGGGCGCCGTGGTTGGCGTAGAGCAGCGCGGCCCCGACGAAGACGGCGAAGCTCGCCAGCGTCGTCAGTACGAGGATCTTGAAGGCCGCCTCCAGCGCGATCGGCCGCTCGAGAAAGAAGCCGGTCAGCCCGTAGCTGGAGAGCGCGGCGACCTCGAACCAGACGAACAGGTTGAACAGGTCGCTCGTCAGCGCCGAGCCGATCAGCCCGGCGATCAGCAGCTCGAACAGGCACGCGTACCCGCCGAGCTCCTTGGGTCCGAGATCCGCGAGCTCGGAGAGCGTCGAGAGCAGGAGGACGCCGCCGATCGTCGTGCACGCCAGCGCGAAGGTCTCACCGAGCGGGTCCGCCGCGAAGCCGATCCCCAACGCCCGACCGCCGACCGGCAGAACCTTGCCCATGTAGTGGACGAGCATCGTGCCGCCGTAGACCCGACCGGCGACCAGGGCGAGGACGAGCGTGCTGCCGGCGAGCGCGACGATGCACACCACCAGCGGCAGCCGGCGGTCGACGCGCGCGGCGAGCGGCGCACAGACGGCTCCGGCGATCGGAATCACCACGGCGAGCGGCAGGAGCGAGCTCAGCGTGCCGCTGGTCAACCCGAGATCACCCGCGGAGCGCCCGGATCCGGTCGGCGTCGAGCGTCCGGTAGTGCTGCGCGACGCGGACGGCGACGCTGAGGAACACGGCCGTGACCGCGACGCCGATCACGATCGCCGTCAGGCAGAAGTTCTGGAGGATCGGGTCGGCGACGTTGCCACGCGCCAGCGAGCTCGCCGTCTGGCCACGCTGCGGGTTGGAGAGGACCGGCGCCGTCGATCCACGGCGGTAGGCGAGCGAGATCAGCAGCAGGTACGTCGAGGACTCCATCAGCGACAGACCCATCACGATCTTGATCAGGTTGCGCCGGCTCAGCACGGTGTAGAGGCCCAGGCCGAAGACGCACGCCGCCGCGATGTAGTTGACGACGATCACGCCGCCGCCTCCGCGGCGTCCCTGTCGTCGCCTTCGTCCTCCTCATCAGGCGCCCAGTCGTGACGCATCGCGATCAGGGAGAAGACGGCGAGCGTGAGTCCCGTCGAGACCTCGACCAGCTCGCTGCCGGAGAAGGCCTGGAGGACACCGCCGCTGAGGATCGTCGTCGGCGAGCGGGCGAGCGGCAGCCAGTTGGCCGAAACCGAGCCCTTGATCGCGAGACCGAGTGCTTCGATCGCGATGATCGCGATCGCACCCGCCAGCTCGAGCGACTCGAGCGGCTGCGGGCGCACGGCCCGACCCAGGCGCTCGTGTCCGAACCCGGCCCAGAGCAGCAGGATCACCCCGAGCATCACGGCTCCGGCCGGGAACCCGCCCCCCGGTGAATAGCCCTCGGCGGCGAGGTAGACGCCCGCGACGGCGAGCATCGGCGCGGCGGTCCGTGCGGCGGTACGGGTGACCACGCTCATCGCGTCCGCGCGCTCCGGCCCCGGCGAGCCGAGGCGCTCGTCGTCAGGGTAGGTCGTGCCGCGCGAAGCCGGTGTCTCCGACTGCTCCGCGGCCTCGGCGCTGCGCGCCTGTGACTCGTCTGCGTCTACGCCGGGCGACGGATCGACCTCCGCCTGCTCGCGGCGGCCTGCGTCCTGCTCGCCCTGCTCGCCACCCTCGTCGGCGCGGTTCTCGCGCCTGCGCGTGAGGGTCGTCACCGAGACGACGGCCGCGAGCAGCAGGAACGTCTCGCCGAAGGTGTCGAAGCCCCGCGTGCCGTAGACGACCTCGTTGACCGGCTCGTCGATGTGCCAGTGCGGCTCCGCGACGCGCAACGCCTCCCGAGCGACGGCCGGCAGGCCGGCACGCTCGCGGGGAACGCCGACCAGAGCGACCACCAGGCAGGCCGCCGTGCAACCGGCCAGCACGGCCGCCCGCGCCGGCCGGTGGAGCCCTTCCGGCTCGGGGCCGCCGCCGCGGCTATCGGCCGCGGTCATCCTCGCTTCCCTCGTGCTCACCCAGATCACCCCGATCCGGCACATCCGTCCGCGACTTGCCGATCGCGACGAGGTAGAGCACCGGCAGGGCGATCGCCCCGACGACCACCTCCGAATGGGCGTCGTCCGGGGCGCCGAGGACGACGAACAGCAGCGACATGATCGTGCCGGCGGCCGACAACGCCATCACGGCCCCGTTCAGGTTTCCCGTGCGGACGACGACGATCGCCGCCGCGACGATGCCCGCGAGACACAGGTAGTCGAGTACCCAGAACACGCTATGCCCTGGTCGGCCGCCGCCCGCGCCGCGCGCGGCGCGTCTTCTGCTCGGGCTCGTCGATGACCGCGCCAGACCACATCGGCACGCCGTCCTTGTACGCCGCCCTCGCGAGGGCGTGGGACGCCGCCGGGTTGACGATCAGCAGGAGAACCGTGACGACCAGCACGCGGCCGCCATACGCCGTGAACGGCCCCTCGGCTACGACGAGCCCCAACAGGACCGGCAGCGCGCCCATCGTGATCGTCTTCGACGAACATTGGATCCGGCAATAGACGTCCGGCATCCGCAGGATCCCGACGGCCCCGCTCAATGTGAAGACCAGGCCGAGCGCACAGAGCACGATCGTCAGCGCCTCTCTCACAGCAGATCCCGCTCGAGCAGCCGCGCCCAGACGAGGGTCCCGAGATAGCTGAACGAAGCCAGCCAGAGCGCGACATCGAGATACGCGGTCCGATCGGCGAAGGCGGCGAAGAACAGCAGCGACAAGGTCGCCTGGGTCGACAGCGTGTTGAGCGCCACCACGCGGTCGGACGTCGTCGGGCCGACCGCGAGCCTGACCAGCAGCAGTCCGCCGACGGCGAGCTCGGCGATCGCCACGACGATGTAGAGCTCATGCATCGGCGGACCTCCGGGTGAGCGGTTCGAGCCTGCGCTCGAGCGGCCCGTTGATCGCCTCGCGCGCCCGCTCGCGTCCGCCGTCGGGCACCGAGATCGCGTGGTACTGGAGCAGGTGCAGCCGGCGGTCGACGTCCACGATCTGGTTGTCGACGATCAGCGAGCTGATCAGCCCGACCGCCGCCAGGCCGCCGTCGCTGCGCTCGTCGGTCGGCACGATCACCATGCCGCTGCGCACCGGCAGACCGGGCGTCCAGATCAACCGCGCGAGCTTCACATTCGCGACGACGCTTCCGAGCAACGCTTCCGCGAACACCCGCCCGAGCGCGGCCAGGCGTCGCGGATCGAGCAGCAGCCACGGACGCGCGACCTCACCGAACGGAGCGAGCAAGTGGGCGACGGCGAGCGCCGTGAGCAGCCCGCCGCCCTCTCTCTCCCAGGTGAGGGGCGTCCAGGTGAGCAGGACCCAGGCGGCGTACGCCCAGACCCCCAGCGCCACCCGTCGGCCGATCATGGAGGACGGGATTCCCCGAACGCGGCGAACCAAACCGCCCGCCGGGGCCGGTGCCGACGCCCGCCGCGAGGTTCACGCCGCCGGCCGCCGGGTACGTCGCCCCTGCGTGCTCGACCGCTACGCCGGCGGCCACTCGATCGACGCCGGCCACGACGATCGGACGAGCGACGACGACGAGCTCGTCGGCCGAGCCTCGGGGTCCGGCCCACCGTCCGCCCCGGGCTCGTGCGCTCGTGCCCGGTCGCCGGCCCCGACTGCGATACTCGACCCCGACCGCGACGGCGACTCGGAGCCAGCTCGATGGGGATCGACGTGGGAGGCGAGGGCGATGCACAGGCGAGCCTGTCGGCGCCGATCGCCGTTCCCCTCACCGATGTCGCAGCCGGCGTTCTGATCGACGCGGGGTCGGTGATGGCCGGCTCGCTCGATCTGCCGACGACGATGCGCGAGGTCGCGCGCCTCACGGTCCCGCGGATCGCCAGCCTCTGCGTGATCGATCTGCTCGGCGACGACGGGTCGATCACGGACGTCGCGGTCGCCGCCGTCGACGACGCAGTCGCCCGGAAGCTGGAGGGTCTCCGCGCCAGAGCCCCCGTGGACCCGCTCGGTGAGCATCCCGTCGCCCGCGTGATCCGAACCGGTCTGCCCGAGCTGCGGGCGGAGATGACGCCGGCCGTACTGACGTCCTTCGCCCAGGGCGACGAGCACGCGCGATTCATGATCGAGCATGACTACCGCTCGGCGGTGATCGCGCCCCTGGTCGCCCGCGGCCGCACGCTCGGTGCGCTGTCGGTGCTGCGTCTCGGGGAGGACAACCCATACGGCGAGGACGATCTGAGCCTCGCCTGCGAGCTGGCCCGGCGGGCGGCGCTCGCGCTCGACAACGCCCGGCTCTTCTCCGAGCTGCAGAGCGTCGAGCGACGGCTCGAGGCGATCCTCGCCAACGTCGCGGAGGCGATCACCGTGGTCGACTCCGACGGCGACACGGTGTTCGCCAACCAGGCCGCGGCCGACCTGCTGGGAACGCCGGGTCCCGGGGATCTCCTGCGACTGTCGCGCGGCGCGATCATCGAGCGCTTCCTCGTGCTCGACGAGCAGGGACGCGAGGTCACCCTCGACCGGATGCCCGCGCGACGCCTGCTGCGGGGAGAGTCGGCCGAACCCCAGCTCGTGCGCAACATCGTCCGGGCGACGGGGGAGGAGCGCTGGCTGGTCGTGCGCGCCACGCCGATCAACGAGCCCGACACCGGCCGGCTCAGCTACGTCGTCAACGTCTACGAGAACATCACCGAGGTCAAGCGGGTCCAGCTGACCGACAGCCTGCTCGCCGAGGCCGGCAACGTCCTGGCGTCGTCGATGGACTACCGGGCCACGCTGGAGCGCGTCGCCCGGCTCGTCGTCCCGCAGGTCGCCGACTGGTGCGCGATCGATCTCGTCGACGAGGACGGCGAGCTCGAGCGGGTCGTGATCCATCACCGCGATCCGGCCAAGATCGCGCTCGCCGAGCGTCTCCACGAGCTCTATCGACCGGCGAGCGACGAGGCCAGCGGCGTCGCCGGGGTGATCCGCACCGGGCGACCGGTCGTCGTGACCGACATCCCGCCGGCCGCCCTCGCCGCCTACGCGCGTGATGCCGCCCACCTCGAGATCCTCCAGGCACTCGGCATGACCGCCGTGGTCATCGTTCCGATGCCCGGGGCCGTCCGCACGATCGGCGCGATCACGCTGGTCAGCTCTGAGTCGATCCGGCGTCTCTCCGCCGCCGACCTCTCGCTCGCCGTACGACTCGCCCGTCGCGTCGGCATCGCGATCGAGAACGCCCGCGTGTACACCGAGCGGACGCGCATCGCCCACACCCTCCAGCGGGCGCTGCTCCCCGAATCCCTGCCCGACATACCCGGAGCCGAGCTCCAGGCCCTGTATGCGGCCGCCGGCGAGCTCAACGAGGTCGGCGGCGATTTCTATGACGTGTTCGACTACGGCGGCGGTCGGTGGATGCTCGTGATCGGTGACGTCTGCGGCAAGGGTCCACGAGCCGCCGGGGTGACGGCGCTCGCCCGCCACACGCTGCGCGCCGCGGCCGAGACCGGCCAATCCCCCACCGGGATGCTCGAGACGCTCCACCGCGCGCTGCGCCGTCAGCCGCCGGGCGCCGACCTCTGCACCGCGTGCCTCGTCGTCGTCGAGCCGGTTCCCACCGGGATGCGCCTGACCGTCGTCCTGGCGGGCCACGAGCCCCCATGGATCGTCGGCCCCGACGGGGCCGCGACGCCGATCGGAGCCCCCGGGACGCTGCTCGGCGTCGTAGATCCGATCACGCTCACCGAGACGACCAACGAGCTGCACGCCGGGCAGACCCTGCTGCTCTTCACCGACGGCGTCCCGGATGCCGGCCGGCCGGAGCCGCTCGGCGAAGCCGGCCTGCAGGCGGTCTGCGTACGGGCGCGCGACCTCGGTCTCGCGGACCTGCTCGAGGAGATCGAGCGTGTCGCATCAGAGCGGGCTCGCGGCCGGCTGCGCGACGACATCGCCCTGCTCGCGCTCCGCATGGCGCCCGCGGCGGCCTGAGCCAGCCGCCCCGCACGCCTTTCGCCGCCGCCTGATCGCGCCGCCTCGCGGTTTGCCCGGCCGTCGGGCGGGTAGCTGACCGGCGATGCAACGTCGCCCCCGACCCGCGCCCTCGGTCAGCGCCGACGGGCTCCCGTGCCTGCACAACCCTCTGGCGGGTGACGGCCGGACAGCGGTCGGGCCCGGCGCGTGAGCGGGTCTCCGCGCGTGTCGGGCCGGCCGCGTCGCACGAGCGACCGGCGGACCACGCCACCGCTCGCCGTAGCCGTGGCGATCGAGCGCTGCGAGGCGCTCGACCCGATCGCCGAGCCGTTGACCGGCGCGATCGGCAAGGTCCTGCCCGCCGGGCGGGTGAAGGACCTGCTGAGCGGGACCTGGCTCGGGCACGCCGTCCATCCGATCCTGACCGATGTGCCGATCGGGGCCTGGACGAGCTCGGTCGTGCTCGACTGGGTCGGCGGACGGCGGGCCCGACCGGCCGCCGACACACTGATTGCGCTCGGCATCCTCGCGGCGATCCCCGCGAGTCTGACCGGTGCGGCCGACTGGGGCGACACCGAGTCGAAGGAGCGTCGGGTCGGCCTGGTCCATGCGGTCGCGAACTCGGCGGCCCTCGGTCTCTACTGCGCCTCGCTGCGTGAGCGCCGTCGTGGACGCCGCGTCCGCGGACGCGTCCTGAGCCTGGCCGGCGCCGGTGCGCTCGGCGCCGCCGGCTACCTCGGCGGCCACCTCGTCTTCGCTCGCGGGCTCGGCGTCGACCGCACGGCCTTCGAGTCGCGGCCCGAGGACTGGGTCGATGCCGCGGCCGCCGTCGATGTCGTCGAGGGCGCGCCGATCTGCGTAAGGGTCGACGGCGTGGGCGTGCTGCTGGCTCGCGACGCTGGCGAGGTCCACGCGCTGGCTGACCGCTGCACGCACCGCGGAGCGCCGCTGCACGAGGGCGACCAGCGCGACGGATGCGTCGTCTGCCCATGGCACCAGAGCATCTTCCGGCTCAGCGACGGCGCCGTCGTGCAGGGCCCGGCGACAGCGCCGGCACCCCGCTACGACGTGCGCGCTCGCGACGGGCGGATCGAGGTCCGTGTGCCGCCCGAAGACGTCGACTGACGCATCGACGACACCACTCCGGGCGACGGCCGGGATCCGGGTCCCGGCCGACTCTTCGCGAGGATGTTCGGCGGCGGCCCCGACCCCGTCCGGACGCCGCGCGTCCTGGCTGAGCCCGCCGACGCCGGCGCCCGGGCGCCCTGCTCGGGTGCCGGCCGCCGACGCCGGCCCCGGGCGCCCTGCTCGGGCGCCGGCCGTTTCCCGCCGGCCACGTCGGCCCCTCCGTGGCCGGGCGCCGACGCGACTGGTGCCAGGCCCTGTGGCCGAGCTGAAAGGCCGTGCCGTTTTGCCGCCCGGGTAGTGGGTACCGGGGCGGCGTCCGGTTCGCAGTGCGACGACGGGAGGATTCGATGGCCCGGGAAGACTCGCGCGCCGCACGGCGGAAGGTCCGGTACGGCGCGGACGAGGTCGAGCGCGGTGGCCGCCATCCACGCCAGGCCGGGTCGCAGAGCGGACGGCCGAGCCTGACGCGCGAGGCCGACCGCGCGACCTCGGCGATCGTCTCCACACGGCGGGGAGCCGGCTCGTCGGTCGGCTGCGACGCGGTCGTCGTGCTCAGCTCGGCGGGCGGGGCGGCCGGGACCGCCGGAAGACTGCGGCGTAGGCGGGGCCGGGCGGGTACCTGGCGCGGTCGGTCGGTCTGATGGCACCGTTGCCTGCGGCAGCGGTACGTCGATTGACCGGCTCGCCGGTCGACCACGACGCACTGGTCGAGTCGATCGGCGACGCCCGGTTCGTGTTGATCGGCGATGCGACTCACGGGAGCCACGAGCTGTACGCCGAGCGCGCCCGGATCACGCGCTGGCTGGTCGCCCGGTGTGGGTTCAGAGCAGTCGCCGTCGAGGCCGACTGGCCTGACGCCCAGCGCGTGAACGCGTACGTGAGCGGACGCGGACCCGACCGAGACGCCGGGTCGGCGCTCGGCGACTTTGCCCGCTTTCCCCGCTGGATGTGGCGCAACACCGTCGTGCGCGACTTCGTCGAATGGCTCCGCCGGCACAACGACGCGCGCGCGCCGGACCAGCGGACCGGGTTCTACGGCCTTGACCTCTACAGCCTGACGGCTTCGATCGAGGCCGTCGTGACCTATCTCGATCGCACGGACCCGGCTGCCGCCGGGCGGGCACGGGCCCGATACGCCTGCTTCGATCACGTCGGCGCCCAGGGTCAGCGCTACGCCGAGGCGGTCGCCGAGGACTCGAGCCGGTCGTGCGAGGAGGAGGCCGTCGCCCAGGTCGTCGAGATGCTCCGCGGCGGCGTCCTGCGCACCGGCCACGACATCACCGACGACGTCTTCGACGCGTCCCAGAACGCCCGGCTCGTGCGGGACGCCGAGCGCTACTCGAGGGCGCTGTCCCATGGCCGAGCGGCCTCCTGGAACCTCCGCGACGAGCACATGGCCGACACCGTCGAGGCGCTTGCCGTCCATCTGGGAGGTCGACGAGCCCCGGCGCGGATCGTCGTCTGGGCCCACAACTCACACGTCGGCGACGCCCGGGCGACGGAGACGGCCGAGCGGGGAGAGCACAGCGTCTGCGCGTTGCTGCGGGACCGCCATCCGGGCGAGGTCATCGCGCTCGGCCTCACCACCGCCCAGGGGACCGTGACCGCAGCAGCCGACTGGGGCGCGCCCGCACAGACGATGCGCCTGCGCGCCCCGCTCGACGGGAGCGTCGAGCAGCTCCTCCACGAAACGGGCACTGAGTCCATGCTCGTGCCGCTGGGCCGGCATCTCGTCGACGAACGGTTGCGTGAGACCTGGCTCGAACGGGCGGTCGGGGCGGTCTACCGGCCGGAGGCCGAGCTCTTCTGTCACTACATGCGTGTGCGCCCGGCCGAACGTTACGACGCCGTGATTCACATCGACAGGACTCATGCCCTGGAGCCGCTCGACGCGGACGCGGTCGGTCGTTGAGGCACCCGACCACCCCGTGGATGACGCGACGTGGCCCGCGTAGGCCCGGACATCGGCGGAGCGGCCACCGACCGGTAGCCGTGCAGTACTGACCAGTACTCGCGCAGTACTGGACGGTCCAGTACCCGCGCAGTACTGGACCGTCCAGTACCGGAGTCGTCCGGCAAGCAGAACTCCCCACGGCCCCGCTCGTCGCCGAGCCGCTCGCGACCGACCGACCGACCGACCAACCGGCCGGCCGACCGACCGACCGACCGGCCCGCCCACGGCCGGCTCGCCCGGCCCACGCCGCCCGCGTCCGGCACGTCGGACTAGCCTGAAGGGATGCGAGAAACCTTCAAGGGATTCCTCTTCCTCAGGCTGGCCGGACTGCTCGCCCTGGCGATCGTCGTCGCGATCGTCCTCGGCATCCGGTCGGTCGCCCGCGGATCGGACGTGCTCGGGATCGCGATCCTCGCCGTCGCCGTCGCCGTCGCCGTCGCGACCGGTTGGCTGGTGGCCCGCCGGGCGGCCGGACCACCCCGCTGAGCGGCCACCGCCGGCCGGGCCTGGCGGGCGACGGACGTTCCGGCGTACCGGACCACCGCCGGGCCGCCGGGCGGCGGGACGCGAGCCGAGATCGCGGTCGAAATGGTCGCCGATGCAGATCCGCCAGCGGCGGATCTCAGGCCCAGGGCGGCTCGGCGGACGCCGCCCGCTGTGGGCGAACCGCGGCCGAGAACGACTAGGCTCGCCCGATGGCAGACGGGCCGCCCAAGCTGGAAACGATCCCCGACGCGACGACGCGGCCCCGCCCGTCGCCGCGTCCCGACCAGGTTCGCCCGGCGGCCAGGCAGGCCGGCCGCGAGTCGGCGAAACCGACGGGAAGGCCACAGATCACGCGCCCTCAGGTCCGCGCTCCCGGGGCCAAGCGGGCGATCGTGATCGGCGCCGGATCGTTCGGCACGGCGATCGCCGTCCTGCTCGCCCGCGGCGGTCTGCGCACGACGCTCCAGACCCGCACCGACGAGCAGGTCGCCGTGCTCGTCGACGCGCGCGAGAACGTCGTCTACCTGCCGGGCGTCGAGCTGCCCCGCGAGTTGCGGATCGAGTCGGTCAGCGCCGGACTCCAGCGGGCCGACTACGTCTTCCTCGGGGTTCCGTCGGTCGGCCTCGCCGCCGTCATCAACGGGCTCGTCGACGCCGGCCTCAACCGCCGGGCAGCCGTCGTCTCGCTCTCGAAGGGCCTGATGGCCCCGGCCGGCCGGCCGCCCACGATCGCCCTCCGGGATCGGTTCGGCCCCGAACGAGTCGCGTGCATCGGCGGACCGGCCCACGCCGACGAGATGGTCACCGCCGGCGCCGGCCTCGTCGCCGCGTCGACCGACGAGGCCCTCGCCCAGGCCCTGGCGAACGTCTTCACCCGGGCCGGCGTCGTCTGCGAGCTCTCGAACGACCCGGTCGGCGTCGAGCTGGCAGGAGCCGCGAAGAACGCCGCCGCGCTCGCGTCCGGCGCGACCGAGGCCCAGGGGCTCAACGCTGCCGGCGCCGCCGCCGGACACATCTTCGCCGAGGTCTGGCGGTTCGCCGAGACCCAGGGGGCCCGCCCCGAGTCGATGATCGGCCTGGCCGGGACCGGCGACCTCGTGGCGACCGCGCTCGCTCCCCAGAGCCGCAACCGCCGGGCCGGCGAACTGCTCGCCGAGGGCGTCCCGGCCGCCGAGATCCAGGCCCGCGTCGGGCAGACCGTCGAGGCGCTCGAGTCCGTCCCCCTGCTCGCCCTCGCCCTCGACCGGGCCGGCTTCGCCGCACCCGTCACCGGCGCCCTCGCCAAGCTGATCAACGGCGAGCTGCCGCTCGAGGACTGGGTCGCCCTCGTCCGCGCGACCGTCCCCCCTCCGGCCGGCTGGACCAGCCCGTCGCGGGGCAGCTGGCGCCATCGCATCCGCGACTGGGTCCGCGCCCATACGCCCCGCCGCAACCGCCCGCGTTCGTAGTGTTCGCCGCTCCGGTCGACCGTCGCGTCGCCAGTCGGCCGTTTGAACTCCGGCGAGATCGACCATCCCATAGGGAGAGGTGTCCAGCCAGTTGCGAAAGGGGTCGCATGTTCGTCGGCTTCTCGATTTTCCTGCCGCGCGACACGACCGCCAGCCGCCTCGCCCGCGCGGCGGTCGGCGAGCGACTCGGACCCCTCGTCTCGGCGTCCACCCTGTCGGACGTGACGCTCGCCGTCAGGCTCGTGACCAACGCGGTCGTCCACGGCGCCGGCCGGACCGAGCTCCGCGTCGAGGCCGGCGACCGCGCCGTCAAGGGCGAGGTGATCGACGAGGGCGCCGGCTTCGAGCGCCAGATCCGCGACGCCGGGCCCGACGGCCGGGGACTGCGGGTCGTCGGCCAGCTCGCCGACCACCGGGGCGTCTTCCAGGGCACGACGCACGTCTGGTTCGAGATCCCCCGCGACCGGGCCGCCCAGACCCCGACCGCGCCTGCCGTCGGCCGTCCCGCCGACGAGCGACGGCCCGAGATCCGACCGTCGCAGACCCCCTGAATCCGGGGCGCGGCAGTTGTATGATGCTCAGGCGACGGGCGACGTCTACAGGCGTCAAACGGACATTGTTGGCAGCACCGGGCAACCGAAAGCCAGGGATCTCCGATCAAGCAACTGCTCACCATCTCGACCGTCGAACGTGGGACCGACCTCGTCGTCGTCGTCGACGGCGAGCTCGACCTGTCGACCGCGCCGCTGCTCGAAGCCGCCCTCCAGGCGGCTGAGGCGACCAGCGCGAGGCTGATCACGCTCGACATCGACGGCGTCTCGTTCATCGACTCGACCGGCCTGCGGACGCTCCTCGAAGCCCAGATGCGCTCCCAGCAGGACAGCAGACGCCTGCGCCTGACGAGAGGAAGCACCCAGGCTCAGCGCCTCTTCACGCTTGCCGCGGTCGACGACGTCCTCCCCTTCGTCGACGCATAGCCGGCCGCGTCGCCGCGCCGTCAGCGCCCCCGCTGACGCATCGGCGCCGCCCCGCCGCTCCCGCTGACGCATCAGCGTCGCCCCGCCGTTCCCGCTGACGCATCGGCGTCGTCCCGCCGTCAGCGCCCCCGCTGACGCATCAGCGTCGTGACCACCGCCTCGTAGACCCC
>DATAUX010000060.1:0-10079 GCA_036268015.1 Solirubrobacteraceae bacterium
CCGGGGAAGGGCGGCGCGTTCGTCCGGACGAAGCTGCGGCGGGCGAGCGACGGGAACGTGATCGACCGGACGTTCCGCGCGGGCGAGAAGTTCCGGCCGGTCCACACGGAGGCGCGGAAGATGCAGTTCCTGTACGCCGACGGGGATGACGCGCATTTCATGGACACGGGGTCCTACGAGCAGATCGCCGTTCCCCAGAAGAGCGTGGCCGAGGCGCTGAAGTGGACCAAGCCGAGCGACGAGGTCGAGGTGCTCTACATCGACGACGAGCCGTCCGACGTCCAGCTGCCGAGCGCGGTCGACCTCGAGGTCGCGGCGACCGAGCCCGGCCTGCGGGGGGACACGGCGTCAGGTGGGGGATCGAAGCCGGCGACGCTCGAGACCGGCGCCGAGGTCGCGGTCCCGCTGTTCGTGAACGTCGGCGAGAAGGTCCGCGTCGATACCCGCACCGGCGAGTACGTCTCGCGGGCCTAGCGGACTCCGGTGCGCCGCTCCGACCAGCGCCGCGCCGCGGTCATCGCGCTGTATCAGCACGATCTGACCAAGCAGCCGCTCGACGAGACGCTCGGCCGTGAGCCGCGCGCGTTGACCCGGTCGCTGGCCCGGGCGGCGGCCGACCGGGCGGTCGAGCTGGACGCGATGATCGAGGCCCACGCCCACGGCTGGACGGCAGCCCGGATCGCGCCGCTCGAGCGCAACATCATGCGGGTCGCCCTGATCGAGATGCTCGACGCGGGGACCGTCCCGGCCGAGACGCCGATCGCTCCGGAGGGCGCGATCAACGAGGCCGTCGAGAGCGCGAAGATCTTCTGCAGCGCGGAGGCGCCGGCCTTCGTCAACGGCATACTCGACGCGATCCTCCGCGACCTGCGCGAGAATGTCCCCCAGTGAACGCGTCCGTGAACGAGTCCGGCGACGACACCCTCGACGGTCTGATCGACCAGCTCGAGCGGGCGGCCGAGCAGCTGCGCTCGGGCGAGCTGTCGTCCGACGCGGCCGCGACCCTGGTCGAGGACTGCGCGGTCCTCGCGACGCGGACCGGGGCCGAGCTCGAACGCCGGGCGCGGGCGGCGATCGAGGAACCTCTCCCCGGACAGGACAGCCTGCTCTAGTGGGCCTGACGCGCACCGATCCGCCGCTCCCGCTCGTCGACGACCTCGCGCCGGCGGCGGTCGCCTACCCGGCGCACCTGCGGCAGCGGGTCGATCGGTACCTCGAGCGGATCGAGTTCTCCGGTGGCGACGGGCTCGGTGGCCTGGTCGAGGCGATGCGCTACTCGCTGCTGGCCCCGGGCAAGCGGATCCGGCCGGTGCTCGCCCTGGCGACGGCGGCCGCCCTCCGCGTCGATCTCGACAGCGTCCTGCCGCTGGCCGGCGCGCTCGAGCTGATCCACACGTATTCGCTGATCCACGACGACCTGCCGGCGATGGACGACGACGGCCTGCGCCGGGGTCGGCCGACGTGTCACGTCGCGTTCGGCGAGAACGTCGCGATCCTCGCTGGCGACGCGCTCTACGCCGAGGCCTTCCAGCACCTGCTGGTCCATCAGGCGGGCCCGCCGGAGCATCTGCTGCGGGCCGTGACCCGGCTCGCCGGAGCGACCGGTGTCGCCGGGATGGTCGGCGGCCAGTACCTCGACGTCACCGGCCGGGCGGCGTCCGGGCCGGGCGGGCTGCGCCAGTTGCACACGCAGAAGACCGGCGAGCTGATCGCTGCGGCCGTCGATTGCGTACTCCTCGTGACGGGAGCCGCCGAGCCTGTCAGACTTCACTACAGTCGATTCGCAGCGGAACTGGGTGTGCTATTTCAGATCGTGGATGACATCTTGGACGTGACCGGCACAGACGCCGCGCTCGGCAAGCCGAGCGGGAGCGACGAGCGGCAGGGCCGGCGGACGTACGTGTCCGAGCACGGGCTCGGCGGGGCCCGCGAACTGGCCGGGTCCTCGCACGCGAACGCGCGTCGCGCGCTGGCGCTGGCCGCGCCGGACGGAGCGACCGAGCTCCAGCAGATCACCGACTTCGTGTTCACGCGAACGTCATGACGGCCGTCAATCCACGCCACAGGATCCTCCAGCGGGTCGACCGGCCGCAGGATCTCCACGAGCTCTCGGAAGCCGATCTCCAGCGGCTGGCCCAGGAGGTCCGGGAGCACATCATCGACACGGTCGGCGAGATCGGCGGACACTTCGGCGCGAACCTGGGCACGTGCGAGCTGGCCGTGGCGCTCCACTCGCTGCTGGACTCGCCGCGTGACAAGGTCCTCTGGGACGTCGGCCACCAGGCCTACCCGCACAAGGTCCTGACCGGCCGGCGCGACCAGCTGGCGACGATCCGGCGGTATGGCGGCCTGACGCCGTTCTGCTCGATCGCCGAATCCGAGCACGACATCATGGGCGCCGGGCACGCGTCGACGTCGATCGGGATCGGCGTCGGGATCAAGGAGGGCATGCGCCGCCGGGGCGAGCTCGACTCGGGCCGGGTGGTCGCGGTGATCGGCGACGGTGCGATGACCGGCGGCGTCGCCTTCGAGGCGATCCACCAGGCCGGCGGGCTCGAGACGCCGATGGTCGTCGTGCTCAACGACAACGGGATGTCGATCGCCCCGAACGTCGGCGCCCTGAGCCGGTACTTCCAGCGGATGCGCCTCAACCCGAAGCTCTGGCACGCCCGGGAGGGCGTCGAGGGCGGGCTGACGCGGCTGCCGGGAATCGGCGCGCGTGTCGAGCGTCTCGGCCCGCAGATCAAGGAGTCGATCAAGGCCTTCTGGGCGCCGGGCCTCTGGTGGGAGGAGCTCGACTTCGCGTACATGGGCGTGATCGACGGGCACGACGTCCGAGCTCTGCGAGTCGCCCTGACCGAGGCGCTGGCTGCCCAGCGGCCGGTCGTCGTCCATGTGGCGACGGTCAAGGGGAAGGGCTTCGGCCCGGCCGAGCACGGCGGCCTCGAGGGCATGGAGCACTGGCACGCGGCCAAGCCGCGGTCGATCGCCCACGGCGTTCCGACGACCGCCAAGCCGCCGGCCGCCGTCGTCCCGGCGCCCCAGTACACGGCCGTCTTCGGCGAGGCGCTGGTCGACGAGTGCCGGCGGGATCCACGCGTCGTCGGGATCACGGCGGCGATGAACTCGGGCACCGGCCTGAACATCCTCCAGAAGGCGATGCCCGAGCGGTACTTCGACGTCGGCATCGCCGAGCAGCAGGCGATCCTCTTCGCGTCGGGCCTGGCCCTCGAGGGGGCGAAGCCGGTCGCGGCGATCTACTCGACCTTCCTCCAGCGGGCGTACGACCAGATCGTCCACGACGTCTGCCTCCAGAAGCTGAACGTCGTCTTCGCGATCGACCGGGCCGGACTCGTCGGCGACGACGGGCCGACGCACCACGGGACGTTCGACATCGCGTACCTGCGCTGCCTGCCGAACATCGTCGTGATGGCGCCGCGCGACGAGTCGATGCTCGTGCACATGCTGCGCACGGCCCTGACCTACGACGACGGGCCCGTCGCGATCCGCTACCCCCGGGGCGCCGGGCTCGGCGTGGCGCTGCCGAAGCCGCCGGTCCCGATCGAGATCGGCACGGGTGAGATCCTCCGCGCGCCGCGCGACGACGCCGGCAGCGGTCCGCGGGTCGCCCTGCTCGGCTACGGGAGCGGCGTCTCGAGGGCACTCGGCGCGGCCGACCTGCTGGCCGCGGACGGGATCCCGACGACGGTCGCCGACGCCCGCTTCGCCAAGCCGATCGACGCCGGCCTGGTCGTCCAACTGGCCGCCGAGCACGACCTGCTGGTGACCGTCGAGGAGGGCGTCCTCGCCGGCGGGTTCGGCACGGCCGTCTGGGAGACGCTCAACGAGACCGGGGCGGCGACGACGGCCCAGATCATGCGGATCGGCCTGCCCGACCGGTACGTCACCCACGGCGAGCCGGCGCTCCTCTACGAGGAGGTCGGCTTCACGCCGGAGCGGATCGCCGACCGGATCCGCCGGGCGCTCGTCCCCGACCGCGAACCGGTCGACGCCTGAGCCGCGGACCGGGTCGGTCTCGACCTACGGGTTCAGCGCTCGGCAAGACCACGGCCGACGCGCCGGTCCGGGTCTTCATCAGCCGCGGGCCCGGCGGTCGGTCGATCGACGGGGCTGTCAGGCGACCCTGGGCCACGAGCTCGCGGAGACGATTCATCGGCTCAGGCCGCGTAGGTCAGCAGGCGGAGCTCGCGGAACTCGAGCACGCCGGCCGTCGCCCGGCCGTCGGCCGTCCGGACCAGCGGGACGACGGTGATCCGCACGGTCGGTCCCGGCAGGCGCTGGAGCGCGTCGGTGACGATCACCGTCACCGTGTTCGGCGTCAGCTGGTGCGGCGGCCGCAGGTCGAACGGATCCCTCGGACCGGTCGGCACGTCGCAGTGACCGGCCTCGCCGAAGCAGCCGCCGTGGCCGAGGACGTAGAACGACCCGGCGTACCCGTGGTCGGAGTCGACCGGCGTGGTCGGATCGGCCGCCGGGTTCTCGAGGAAGATGCGGCCCTCGAACGACGGGCCCGAGTGGTCGACGCCGTAGAAGACGAGGTCGGCTCGAGAGTATGCGCCGTCGCCCTCCGGCAGGTCGATCGGCTCGGATACGAAGCGGTCGAGCTTGGTCATGACCCGCCGCCGGTCGCAGGCGTCGGCGGGGCGGCGGGCACCGCGGCGGACGTCGTGGCCGCGTAGTCGTAGCCGAGCGACGTCGCGTCGATCGTCTGGGACACCGTCATCGAGAACGGCGCGAGCGCCTCTCCGAGCAGGCTGGCCGGCACCGCGCTGCCCGGATGGCGCAGCTGCCAGATCCGCCACAGCCGGTCGATCATGCAGTGGTGGGCCCAGAACAGCGGGTCGTACGCGGCGACCGGAATCTCGCCCATGTGCCCGCCGACCCAGACGTGGACGTTGTTGTGGATGTTCTCGACCTGACCCGAGAAGTCGAGGAAGTCGCTCAGCGCGAGCGCCTTGTTGACGTCGGCCAGCGTCGGCAGGTGGCCGGGGGCGTCGGGCTGGCGGACCGTCGTCGCCCCGATCTGCTCGCCCTCGGCGAGGTCCTGTTTGATCGCGATCGGGTTGACCGCCGCCGAGTGCAGCGGGTTCGCCCCGCCGCCCATTTCGGTCGCCGCCGCGTAGGCCGCCGGGATCCCGTGGGCGTGCGAAGCCCGCGACGTCCAGTCCCACCACGGCAGCGCGAAGCCGGACAGGCCGGGCGACGCGTCGCGGAGCGAGAGCTCGAACGAGTAGAGGTAGGCCCGGTGCCACGGGAGGAACAGCGGTGACCCGTGGGTGCAGTACATCGGCAGCGGCAGGCCGTGGATCCCGGCCCAGTGCTCGTAGCCCCGGTCGTCGGCGATCGCCTGCGACGCGGCCAGCGCCTGGCGGAGATGGATGACCTGGGTCGGCGAGAGCAGCTCGACGCTGAGCCGGTGGCGCAGGGCGACGGCCGGATGCGCCGGGCTGGCCGTGCCGACGCTCATCGACCGGCGTCCGGTCGGGTCCAGGCCGCGTTGGCGCTGCCGGAGGTTCGGTGGGCCGCCATCTCCGGCGAATATAACCCCCGGCCGGGCTCGCCTGTGTGACGTCGGTCACACACCCGGGCCGGTCGCACCGGCAGTCGGTCACACGCCCGGGTCCTCACACACCTGGCCGCCCGGCCGGGCGCCTGGGCGGATCGGTCGGCGCGGATCGGTCGGCCGCGCCCGCGAAAAGGCCCGCCGGGAGAGCGGGCCTTTTCTAGGGAGGAGAGTCGGCGCTGGTGTGTCGTCAACGATCATCGCCCACCCCGGCCCCGAGTTGTGTGACGTTGGTCACACAAGCCGGTCGGATACGGTTGGGCGATGGCCAAGCGCCGGCTCGACGCTCTGCTGGCCGACCGCGGCCTGTTCGAATCGCGGAGCCGGGCGGCCGCGTCCGTCCTGGCCGGCGAGGTCAGGATCGGTCCGCACGGGGCCCGCGCGGCGAAGCCCGGCCAGCTCGTCGCAGACGACGCGGAGCTCCACGTCGACGACCGGCCGCGGTACGTCTCGCGCGGCGGGCTCAAGCTGGCCAACGCGCTCGCCACCAGCCGAATCGACCCGACCGGCCGATCCTGCCTGGACGTCGGCGCGTCGACCGGCGGCTTCACCGACTGCCTGCTCCAGGCCGGCGCGGCCCGGGTCACGACGCTCGACGTCGCCTACGGCGAGCTCGCCTGGTCGATCCGGACCGACCCGCGAGTCACCGTCATCGAACGCACGAACGCCCGCTACGTCCAGCGCTCGACGCTCCCGTACGCTCCCGACCTGATCGTGGTCGACGTCTCGTTCATCTCCCTGCGGACCGTCCTCGGCCCCGTCCTCGCGACCGCGGCCGGCCGGTTCGACGTGCTCGCGATGATCAAGCCCCAGTTCGAGCTCGGCCGCGGCCGGGTCGGCAAGGGCGGCGTCGTCGGCCGGCCGGCCGACCGCCGGGAGGCCCTGATCGCCGTCGGCGAGGCCGCCCGCGCGCTCGGCGTCGCCGTGCTCGGCTTCCACTCGTCCGGCCTGCCCGGGCCGAAGGGCAACCAGGAGACGTTCATCGCCCTGGCCGACCCCAACCGCCTGGCCGACGCTCCGGCGCGCTCGATCGAGGCGCTCGCGCTCGAGGTCGAGCCGGCATGACCGGCGGCGCCGGGAAACCACGCTTCGTCACCGTCCTGACCCACACCCGGCCCGAGGAGACGGCCGCCGCCCTGCGTCAGCTGGCCGACGTCGCCGCGCTCGCCGGCGTCACGCTCCGACTGGATCCCGACGAGACCGGCAAGCATCCGGATCCGCACCCGGCGATCGCGCCGAACGCGGCGATCGCCGACGACGTCGAGCTCTGCGTCACGCTCGGCGGCGACGGGACGATCCTCCGGGGCCTGCGGACCTACGCGACGACGACCGTCCCGGTCTTCGCCGTCAACTTCGGCGAGGTCGGCTTTCTCGCGACCGTCGAGCCCGACGACCTGCCCGAGTCGTTCGACCTCGCGCTCCGTCGAGACTTCGATCTCCGACCACTACCGGCCATATGTCTCGGCCCGTCCGGAGTCAGGGAGCTCGCGATCAACGACATCTCGATCCAGCGGAAGATCGGCGAGCGGGTCGCCGAGCTGTCGTACGCGATCGGTGGGGAGGAGGTCGGCAACGTTCGGGCCGACGGCCTCGTCGTCGCCACGCCGGCCGGGTCGACCGGTTACAACCTCGCCAACGGCGGACCCGTGATGGCCTGGGGCGTCGAGGGGATGGTCGTCTCGTTCATCGCTCCCCACTCGCTCGGCGCCCGCGCCCTCGTGATCGCCCCGGCTGACGTCCTGACCCTCCACAACCGCTCCCAGCGAGCGCTCGACCTCTCGATCGACGGGCGCCCGGCCGGCGAGATCGCCCCGAACGGGTCGGTCGACGCCCGCTTCGTCCAGAACGTCGGGATGCTCGCCCAGATGCACGGGTCCAGCTTCTATCGCCGCCTGCGCGAGAAGTTCGGCCGGCTCTCGCGCTGATCAGGCCCCCGGCCGCGGCTGGTAGGTCCCGAACGTCCACGCGTGCCCCTCCGGGTCCCGGGCTCCGTACTCCCGGCTTCCATACGGCGTGTCGTCGACCTCGCGCGTGATCTCCGCGCCCGCGGCCGCCGCCCGCGCGTAGTGGGCGTCCGCGTCGGCCACCGCCACGTAGACGCCCGTCCGGGTGGGGTCGCCCTGGCCGAACATGATCGCCCCGTTGCCGAGTGACATCTCCGCGTGCCGGACGACGCCCGCGTCGTCGCGATGGACATCCCCGGCCTCGAAGCCGAACGCCCGGCCGAGCCAGTCGAGCGCGGTGTCGGCGTCGGCGAAGCGCATGCTCGGGAAGATGCTCGGCGTCGGATCGGTCATCTGGTCCTCCTGGTTCGTCGGTCGGCAGTCGCTCGAACCTACGCCCGGACGACGCCCGTGTCTTGGACGAACGTAACCCGGTCGGCCAGGTACTCGGTCGGCGACGCGCCCGCGAAGTCGCGGAAGTCCCGCACGAGGTGCGACTGGTCGTAGTAGCCGCAGCCGGCCGCGACCCCCGCCAGGCTGGCCCCCGGCTCGCCGAGCAGGTCGATCGCCCCGCGGAAGCGGAGCATCCGGCCGACCAGCTTCGGCGGCAGGCCGACGTGCTCGCGGAAGCGCGTCGCCAGATGCTTGCGCGTGCACCCGAGCTCGCCCGCGAGATCGGTGATCCGGGTCGCTCCGCCTGACGCGACGAGCCTCCGCCACGCCCAGTCGACATCCGCCGCCGGCCGCCGGCCGCGGGCCAGCCTGCCCGCCAGGAAGCCGTCGACGACCGCGAACCGCTCCGACCAATCGACGCAATCCCAGATCCGCTCCTCGAGCAGGCCGGCCTCCGCCCCGAGCAGGTCCTCCAGCCGGACGACCTCCCGGGCCAGCGTGTGCATCGGCTCGCCGAAGATGATCCCCGCCGCCAGCGGCGAGAGGTCGACCTGCAGGCCATGCATCTCGCCCTCGTGCTCGATCACCGTGCACCAGTCGTCCAGGCCGGCGACGAACGACCCGAAGCCCGCGGCCGGCCGCTCGGGGTGCGCCCGGTCGACGATGCCCAGTTCCGGCCCGAGCCCGAAGATCAGGACCACCCCGGTCGACAGCGGCTCCCGCTGGCGGCCGCGTCCCGGCGTCGTGTGGTGGTAGCCCCAGTAACCCCGGATGTCGCCCCGCAGGCCCGGCGCCGCCCGGCTGGTCACGAGTTCGTCGACCACGGTCAAAGCGTAGACGGCGGCGGCCCCGGGGTTGTCGGTGGCCGGCTGCGCGCGCCGCCCGCGAGCCGGCGGGCCGTTTAGCCGGGCGGACTTGTGGTTACGCCACCGAAACCGATCGGTGGTCAAGCCATCGAAACCCGATCGAAGGAGGACCGCATCGTGCTCGTCGTAACCCCAGCCGCGGCTGACGCCGTCAGCTCGGTACTCGAAGCACCGGAAGTCCCCGACGGCGCCGGACTGCGGCTCCAGCAGGGCACCACCCCGACCGGCGAGGCGGGTGTCGGCATCGCCGTCGTCACCGAGGCCTACCCCGAGGATGCGACCGTCGCGACCGGTGGCAAGGGCGATCTGTTCGTCGCGCCCGAAGTCGTCGATGTCCTCGACGACCAGATTCTCGACGTCACGGCCCAGGGTGAGGAGATCGGCTTCCTGATCCGCCCGCAGGGAGCCAACGGCCAGCCGTCGTTCAACTGACGGCGCCTTCGCCCGCGACGCGGCCAGTCGTGGCGCCAGCCGCGACTGGCGCATCGCTCTCGGCCGCGACTGGCGCGTCGGCCTCAGCCGCCATTGGCCCGTCCCCCGCGGCCGCGACGTGCTCGGGGTCGCGGGCCCACTTCGGAAGGACGGTCGTGGCCGCGAGCATCGCCGCCGTCAGGCCGATCTGCCACCACAGCGTCCGTTCGAGGCCCGACCCGAAGCCGCCGTCGGCGACCGCAGTGAAGAAGACGGTCCCGAGGACGGCCACGCCGATCGCTCCGGCCAGCTGCTGGAGGGCGTTCAGCACGCCCGACGCCGACCCGGTCTCCGCGTCGGTGACCGCCGCCAGGATCGTGTCGAACAGGGACGTGATCAGCAGCCCCATGCCGATCCCGACGGCCAGCAGGCTGGGCACGAGATCCCAGCTGCCGACGCTGGCGGCCCCGTCGATCGCCAGGATCAGCAGGCCGTAGCCGACCAGCGTGACCGCGCCTCCGGCCTGGATCACCGCCCGCCCGCCGTAGCGTGGCCCGAGCTTGCCGGCGCTCAGAGGCGCCGCGATCGCGACGCCGAGCGGGACCGGGACGAGCGTCAGGCCGGCGTGGATCGCCGAGAAGTGCTGCCCGATCTGGAGGAACAGCGTGACCGCGAGGACGCTGCCGGTCATGCCGGCGAAGAACAGCGTCAGCACGAGCAGCCCGCCCGAGTAGCCCCGGTGGGTGAAGACGCTCGGCGTGACGAGCGGGTCGGAGCCGGCCCGCTCCCGGCGGGCGAGGTGGCGCCAGAAGACCCCGAACACGACGAGGCTCGCGGCCATCGACACGTACGTCCAGACCGGCCAGCCGAGCTGGCGCCCCT
>DATAUX010000061.1:0-2585 GCA_036268015.1 Solirubrobacteraceae bacterium
ACTCGAACGAGAAGACCGGGCGATCGCATCGCACCAGGATTTCCGAGATCGTGGATATCGCCCCGACTATAGCTCTGTCGGCCGACCCGAGCCTGCTCGCTCCCGGCGGTCGGCCCGGGCCCACGCGTCCCTCGGTCGCGACCGCATCAGCCCACCCCGACGCCGAGCATGCAGACGACGACGGCGACCTCGCCGATCGCCACGCACGCCCCGAGCGTGTCCCCCGTCCGCCCGCCGAGCCCCCGCCGCGACCAGGCCGAGATCACCAGGCCGACCGCGCCGGCGACCCCCAGACCGACCAGGCCGCCGACGACTCCGCCCCCGACGACGCAGATCACCCCGGCCAGACCGCTCGCCACGACGAACGCCCCGCGCTCGACGACGAAACCCGCGCCCAGCCCGTCCGTCCGGGCCGGCCCGGCCGTCTCCGCGTGGACGAGGGCAGCCCACCGGCCGGCCGCACACGCGACGACGACCGCCCGAAGCCCGTCCGCCCGGTCGAGTCCGGCCAACCCCGAGACGAACAGCATCAGCCAGACGATCAGACCGACCGCGCCGAATGTCCCGATCGCCGAGTCGCGCATGATCGCGAGCCGCCGGTCCCGGTCACCCCGACCCCCGAGGCCGTCGCACCAGTCGGCCAGCCCGTCCTGGTGCAGGCCGCCGGTCACCGCGACGAGCACGCCGACACCGAGGATCGCGGCCACGGTCCGACCGACCGACGGCTCCAGCCCGTAGTAGACGCCGCCGGCCACCCCACCCAGCACGCCGCCGACGACCGGGAACCACCCGGCCGCCGCCCCCGGCGGCCGGGCCTCCCCACGCAGGCCGACCGGGACGACCGTCAGGAAGCCGACGGCCACCCCGAGCGAGTCGAGCCACCCGGACGGTCCCCGCCCGGACGGCGATCGGTCGGAGCCGGACGGCGATCGGTCGGAGGCGGACACGCGCGAGAACAGTAGAGTGGCCGGGTCAGCGTGGCGGCGTGAGGAACCCGGTGGGAATCCGGGACGGTCGCGCCACTGTGACCGGGTCGAGTCGGCCCGGGAGTCAGGAACTCGTCCGCCGCGAGCCCTTCGAATCGGGACGCCAGATCCCGTGGAGGAACCGATCTACGCGGTACTCGCAGGACGACCAGCCCCCTCCCCCGGTGTCGGACTCGCCGGCGGCTACCTCGCCGACCTCGTCTTCGGCGACCCCCGCCGCCTCCATCCGGTCGCCGGGTTCGGCCTCCTCGCCCACCGCGCCGAACACGCCCTCTACAGGCCCACCCGGGCCCGCGGCATCGCCCACACCGCCCTCCTCGTCGGCTCCGCCGCAGCCACGGCCGGCCTGACCCCCCGGACCGCCGACTGGCTGGCCGCCCGCCTCCCCGCTGTCCGCCGCCCCGCTGTCCGCCGCCCCACCGGCCGCGGCCCCGCCGGCCACCCCGCTGTCCGCCGACCCGCCGGCCGCCTCCCGGCCGGCCCACGCCCCCGCCGGATCGGCCTCGCCCGCCCGATCGTGCTCAGCATGATCACCTGGATCGCCCTCGGCGGACGCAGCCTCGCCACCGTCGCCGGCCGACTCGCCGACCAGCTCGAAGCCGGCGAGCTCGACGCCGCCCGGGCGACCCTCCCGTCGCTGTGCGGCCGCGATCCACACGCCCTCGACAGCGCCGAGCTCGCCCGGGCCGGGCTGGAATCGGTCGCCGAGAACACGAGCGACGCGGTCGTCGGCGCCCTCCTCTGGGCCGCGGTCGCCGGTCCGGCCGGCGTGGCCGCCTACCGGGCGGCGAACACGCTCGACGCGATCGTCGGCCACCGGACCGACCGGTACCGGGACTTCGGCTGGGCGGCCGCCCGCCTCGACGACCTGCTCAACTGGCCGGCCGCCCGCCTGTCGGCGATCCTGACGGCCGTCTGCGCGCCGCTCGTCGGCGGGTCGCCCCGCACGACCTGGGCGACCGCCGGCCGCGACGGCCCAAGCCATCCCAGCCCGAACGCCGGCCGGGTCGAGGCCGCCTTCGCCGGAGCCCTCGGCGTCCGCCTCGGCGGCCGGCTGACCTACGCCGGCGTCGTCGAGCTCCGTCCCCAGCTCGGCCGCGGGCACGCCCCGACCGTCGCCGACCTCCGCCGGGCGATCCGCCTGTCGCGAGCCGTCGGCGCGGCCGCGGCCGTCTTCTGCGCGGCGGCCCGACCGCTCGTCCGCGCCGGGTTGCCGACTCTCCGACCCGCGACGACGACGGCGGCCCGATGAGGGGCGCCCTGCTCGTCGCCGGAACCCACTCGGACGCCGGGAAGTCGGTCGTCACCGCCGGCCTCTGCCGGTGGCTGCGCCGCCTCGGGGTCAGCGTCGCGCCGTTCAAGGCCCAGAACATGGCGCTCAACTCGGTCGTCACCCGCGGCGGCTTCGAGATCGGCCGGGCCCAGGCGATGCAGGCGGCCGCGGCCGGCGTCGAACCCGACGTCGCGATGAACCCGATCCTGATCAAGCCGTCCGGCGAGCGCCACAGCCAGGTGATCGTGATGGGCCGGCCGTACGCCGACGTCGACGCCCGCACGTACCGCGACCTCACCGACGAGCTCAGACCGGTCGTCGCCCGA
>DATAUX010000062.1:0-5996 GCA_036268015.1 Solirubrobacteraceae bacterium
GAGGCCGGCGACCCGTTCGGGGATGCTCGACACGTCGAGCGGCCACGACGGGCTGACGTGGGGCGTGGCGGTCACCTCCCGGACGCCCTCGACCGCCAGGCGCCGGGCGTAGACGAGGGCGTCGTGCTCGTCCTGGGCACCGTCGTCGACGCCCGGAAGAAGGTGGAGATGCAGGTCCACATAGGACATCTGGCATGGTTCCTCTCTGGCGGATCTTCGATGCCCGCCGGTTGGTCCTGTCTGGTCGACCGACCGTATCACCCGCAATCCGCAGGATTCCGTCGCCCGGCAGATCCTTCACGCCCGGGTAACACCCCGACCGACGCCGACCGACCCGGACCCGCCCGCCGACCGTTGATGACCGAGCCCGACCACACCCGATGACCGACCCCCCACCCCACCGGCGGCTCGCCTGGGGGACCGCGCTCGGACTCCAGATCTCAGGCCGGGCGCTCCGCCTCGCCCGCGTCAAGACCGGCGTCCTCGCGACCCTGATGATCGGGCTGATCCTCTTCTTCGAGCACCGGTACGCCTGGACCGGCGAGGGCGCCTACAACCAGACGAACACGCTCCACCGCTTCAACGCGCCGATCCGGGCGGCCGCCGTGTTCGCCGTCCTGATCCTCGGCTGGGCCTTCGCCCGCGACGTCCCCCGTGCCGTCGGTCCGGTCCTCCTCCGCCACATGGACGCCGCCGTCGCCGGCTCGGTCGGCTTCCTGATCCGCCTGGCGACGGTCGCGATCACCGCGATCATCGCGGCCGGCTTCGCCGGCGAGAACCTCAAGGGCCTGCTCGTCGGCGGCGCGTTCACCGCCGTGATCGTCGGTCTCGCCGCCCAGCAGACGCTCGGCAACCTGATCGCCGGCAGCGTCCTCCTCACCGCCCGGCCGTTCCGCGTCGGCGAGCGCGTCCGCCTCCAGGGATCGCCCGGCCGGATCGAGGGCCTCGTCACGACGGTCGGCCTCCTCTACACGTCGTTCGCCGACGGCGACGAGCGGATCATGGTCCCCAACAGCGTCGTCCTCAACTCCGCCCTGACACCCCTTCGCGAGCCCGACTCCGTCAAGCTGCGAGCCCGCCTCCGCGCCGGGACCAAGCCCGGCGACCTCCAGAGCCTGATCGAGGACGCCCTGACCACGCCGCTCCGCTCCAGCCCGAGCGTCACCCTGCTCGAGCTCGACGGCGACGAGGTGATCGTCCAGATCACGGCCACGCCGATGCGCTCGGACGACGGAGCCGAGCTCGCCAGCGAGCTGCTCGAGGTCGTCGCCCGCGAGACCCCCCAGGCCGACCCGCAGGCCGACACCGGCGAGACCCCCCAGGCCGAGCCGCAGGCCGACACCGGCGAGACCCCCCAGGCCGAGGCGGCCGACACCGGCGAGACCCCGCCGGCCGTGCCACCGCCGGCCGAGCAACCCGCGGCCGATGATCCCCGTCAGCCCGAAGGACCCGGGACCGCTCCAAGGACCCGATAACGCGCATACAGATGGCTCTCGTGCCCGAGCAGGCCGGCCAACTCGAGCCGGGTCGTCATCGCCGGGCCGGCGACGATCGTCAGGGGGTCCGGCCCGCCGAGCAGGAGCGGGGCGATCGACAGGTAGACCTCGTCGATCAGGGCGCTCCGCAGCAGCTCGGCGTTGAGGGTCGGTCCGCCCTCGGTGACCAGCGACCGGACGCCGAGCTCGTCGCCCAGGCGGGCGAACAGGGGTCCGAGATCCGGCCCCCGGAGGTAGGAGACGTGGGCCGCACACGGGGCCAGCCGTCCGGTCGACGGGGTCAGGACGACGAGGTGGGACTCCGGGTCGGCGAGCAGCGGGAGGTCCGGGTCGATCCGCAGGCTCCGGCTGACGGTCACCGCGAGCGGCTGCGGCTCGAGGCCGCGGGCCGCCCGCTCGGCCAGCAGGACCGGGTCGCGGACGATCGGCCCGTAACGCTCGATCCGCATCGTCTGGGCCCCGGCCATCACGGCGTCCGCCCGGGCCCGGAGGGCGTGGAACAGCTGGCGGTCACCCAGGTTCCCGAGCGCGGCCGTCCGGCCGGCGAGGGTCGCCCGGCCGTCGAGGCTGGTGATCATGTTCAGCGCGACATGCGGCCGTCCGCCCGGCTCGTCGACCGCCGGTTCGAGTTCGTCGAGCCAGTCGGCCGCCGTCCGTGGCCGGCCAGCCGGCACGAGGCAGTCGAACCGGACCGGGCCGTCGGACTCCATTCCGGCGACCGGTCGGCCCGCGCCCGCCGGCCTACTCGCCGGCCGCCGGGTCCAGCTTGAGAGCCGCCGAGTTGATGCAGTACCGCAACCCGGTCGGCTGAGGCCCGTCGTCGAAGACATGGCCGAGGTGGCCGTCGCAGACCGAGCAGAGGACCTCGGTCCGCTTCATGAACATCGAACGGTCGCTCTCGGTCCTGACGTTGTCTGAGTCCGCCGGCGCGTAGAAGCTCGGCCAGCCGGAACCCGAATCGAACTTCTCGTCCGACCGGAACAGCTCGGTCCCGCACCCGGCGCACCGGTACGTCCCGTCGACCTTCGACTTGTCGTACTCGCCGGTGAACGCCCGCTCGGTGCCCTTCTTCCTGAGCACCCGGTACTGCTCGGCCGACAGCTCCTCCTGCCACTCCTGATCTGATTTGCTCACCTTGTTGGACATGCCCTGATTCTAGCGGGCGGCCGGCCGGCGGACGGGCGGGTTTCCCGTCGTGTAAGCATTGGCCGGGCATGGACGAGCCGGTGTTCCAGACCGACGGGACCGGGTTTCACCCGACCGTCCACGCCCGCGGACCCTGGGACCCGGCGGCCCTCCACGGCGGCGCGCCGGCCGCCCTCCTCGCGCGCGCGGTCGACCGGTTCGAGCCGGACCCCCGCCTGCGGGTCGCCCGCCTGTCCTACGAGTTCCTCCGGCCGGTCCCGGTCGGCCGCCTCGACCTCGAGATCGTCCTCCTGCGACCCGGCCGCCGGGTCCAACTGGTCGGCGCGAGCCTGACCGCCGGCGGGGTCGAGGTCTGCCGGGTGACATGCCTGCGGATCGCGAGGACGCCGGCCGATCTCGGTTCGACGTCGATCGTTCGGGGCCCGTCGTACCGGCCACCGGAGACGTTGGCGACCACGCCGTTCACGCTCGGCCGGGACACCGGGCCGAGCTTCGCGTCGACCGGGGTCGAGATGCGGTTCGCCCGGGGCGGAGTCGACGCCGGGCCGGCGGCGGTCTGGCTCCGGCTGCGCCGGCCGATCGTCGACGCTGAGGACGTCAGCCCGCTGATGCGGGTTGCCGCGGCCGCCGACTTCGGCAACGGCGTCAGCTGGGAGCTCGACTTCCGGCGGTTCGTCTTCATCAACCCGGACCTGACGATCCACGTCTGGCGCGAGCCGGACGGCGAGTGGGTCCTCCTCGACAGCCGGACGCGGCTGCAACCCGGGGACGGGGCGACGGCATTCAGCGAGCTTCACGACACCCGCGGCGCGCTCGGCCTGGCCGCCCAGTCGTTGCTCGTCGCCGGCCGGGAAGACCCCGCGTAGACCGCGCGTGGACCGCGCGTAGACCGGTCTTTCGCGGTCGGCCGCCGCCGGCCGGCGGGGGGCTCGGCCGGCGTGATTGTCAGGTCGGCGGCCACCTGCTACCGTCCTGCCCGAAATTGCCGGACATGGACCGGCGCAAGCAGTCCAGGCGTTCGCAGGTCGAAGCTTTTCTGAGGCATCCTCCGCGTCGCTGGTACGGACACAGACAGTGGAGGAACGCAATGCCTACGGGCACCGTGAAATGGTTCAGCGACGACAAGGGGTTCGGCTTCATCACCCCTGACGACGGCGAGAAGGATCTCTTCGTGCATCACACCGGAATCGTCGGCGAGGGATATCGCTCGCTCCAGGAGGGCGCTAAGGTCTCCTATGACGCCGAGGCCGGCGACAAGGGACCGAAGGCGGTCAACGTCGCGACTACCTGATCTGCGCCGTCTGGCGTAGCAGGACTGCCTGATCCGGAGCCCGCGATTCGCGGGCTCCGTTTTTTGTCCCGGGCGGCCGACCGGCCGGGCCGGCGCGGCGCCCGGAAGGGGGCGGTCGCCTGCCGGGCCGGCGTGGCCGGGACGGTATTCTCGTGTCTGGTCGCGGCCGGACCAGCGCTCGCCCTGCGGGCGTGGCCCGGTTGGCGTGACCTCCTTCAATGGCAAGCGACGCGACAACCACCACCGGCTCGATTCTCGCCGGCGGTCGGGTCGACGGCGGTCCGGGTCCGGCCGACCCGGCGCAGCCGTCGAGCGCGGTCGCCGGCGGCCGGCCGTCGGCTGAGAAGTCGGGCGAGCTGGCCGGCCGGCGGCTGGCCGGCCTGGCCGGCGGGGTCGCGCTCGCCGGAATGATCCTCGCCAGCCTGGCGATCGTCGGGATCACGGCCGCCCGGCCGTCGATCCTCTCGCCGCCGAGCCTGATCGAGTTCCCCCGCTGGATGGCCGGTCCGCTCGGATGGATCGGCCGGCCGGTCAAGCTCGGCCAGAACGGCCTGAAGCTGACCCTGAGCCTGGCGGTCGGCGGGATGTTCGTCGCCTACCTGACCGTCCTCGCCTGCGTCCGTCGCCTGCGGGCCGGCTGGGTGATCGGGTCGATCGTCGGCCTCCACGTGATCTTCGTCCTGTCGCCGCCGCTGTCTCTGACCGACGCGTTCAACTACCTCAACTACGGTCGGCTCGAGGCCCTCCACGGGCTCAACCCGTACACGACGATCCCGGCCCTCGGGCCGACCAGCGACCCGACCTTCTACCTGAGCAACTGGCACCAGCTGCTCAGCCCGTACGGCCCGCTGTTCACGATCTTCAGCTTCGTCCTCGTCCCGCTCGGCGTGGCCGGCGGGTTCTGGGCGCTCAAGGCCAGCCTGATGATCGCCAGCCTGGCGACGCTCTGGCTCGTCTGGCGGTGCGCCGAGCTGGTCGACCGGGACCCGCTCAAGGCGACGGCGTTCGTCGGCCTCAACCCGCTCGTCCTGGTCTGGGGGCTCGGCGGCGACCACAACGACTTCTTCATGGTCTTCCTCGTGATGCTCGCCTGCTACCTCCTGCTCCGGGCCCGGGCCGTCCGCGCCGGGCTCGAGCCTCCGCCGGCCGCGGCGGCCGGCGGCGGAGGTGGTCAGGCGTCTCGCAGGACTCGGCTGGTCGCGTTCCTCGACGGCGGTCCCAGGCCCCGGCCGGGCGAGGCCGGGCCGGCGTGGGAGCTGGGTGCCGGGTTCGCGCTGGTCGCGGCCGTCGCGATCAAGGCGTCGGCCGGGATCCTCTTGCCGGTCGTCCTGCTCGGCGCGACCCGCCGGTTCCGGCTGCTCGGCGGGATGCTCGCCGCGGTCGTCGTCTTCGGCGGCGCGTCGATTCTCGCGTTCGGCCCGCACCTGCCGAACCTGGCCCAGCAGAGCACGCTGGTCACGCTGGCCGGACTCCCGAACGTCGTCGGGTCGATCATCGGCCTGGGCGGCGAGACCGACTCGATGAAGACCGCGCTTGCCGGCCTGCTCGTGCTCGGCGCCGTGCTCGGCGCCGTCTGGTCGTGGCGGACCCGCCGGTGGATCGAGGCGAGCGGGTTCGTCACGCTGGTCCTCCTGGTCACGCTCAGCTGGGCCCTCCCGTGGTACGTGCTCTGGCTGCTCCCGCTCGCCGGTCTCGCCCGCGGTCGCGGCCTGCGGGTGGCCGCGCTCGTCGTCAGCGTCTACCTCCTCGTGATCTGGATGCCGAACATGACCGCCGTGATCCACGCCCTCCACTACAAGCCGAGCCTGACCCGCCTGGGCCAGGAGCGCCAGCAGAAGACGCTCCTCCTGCTCCACTGACCGAGCCGCCGGGTCAGTCGGCGAGTGAGGCCGGGGTCAGGCGGTGGGTCGGCCGGCGGCGTTCAGTCGGCGAGGCGGCCGTCGCGGGGGACGTAGCCGTCCTTGCCGCCGACGCAGACGAACACGAGGTCCTCGTCGCCGACGGCGCGGAGCTTGCGCGGGGTCGACGGGTCGACCCGGGCGAGGCCGCCGGCTTCGAGGCGG
>DATAUX010000063.1:0-5775 GCA_036268015.1 Solirubrobacteraceae bacterium
GCCCACCGGGAGAGGCCCGGCCGGCCGGAGCAACGCGGCGGCGGTCCGCCGGGGACCGCCGCGATTCAGATCGAGTGGAGGCTGACCGGCCGGGCGTCCGGCGGCGCGAGCACGAGGGGACTCGACGACCTGGCCAGAAACCCGTCCAACGGCTCGGGCCTGGCGAGGTAGAACCCCTGGCCGAAATCGACGCCGAGCTCGCGCAGCAGGCTGACCGTCTCGGCGTCGCCGACGTGCTCGGCGACGGTCTGCATGCCGAGACCGGCGGCGATCCCGACCACGGCCTGGATCACGATCCGGTCGGTCAGACTGGCGCAGCAGTCGCGGACGAACTCGCCGTCGATCTTGAGCAGATCGAAGCGGACGTGCTTGAGGTAGTAGAACGAGCCGAAGCCGGCGCCGAAGTCGTCGAGCGCGAAGCGACAGCCGAGCCGGGCGAGTTGGACGCTGAACTCCCGCGCCTTGGCGATGTTGGCGATCGCCGCCGTCTCCGTGATCTCGAAGATCACGCGGCTCGGGTCGAGGCCGGTCTCGGCGAGCTCGCGCTCGATCACCGCGAGGATCGCCGGATCGCCGATCGACGCTCCGGACAGGTTGATCTCGACGATCGGACCCCTCCCGCCACCGCCGGCGCCGGCCGCGACGGCGCGCAGCGACCCGGCGACGGTCATCGCATCGATCTGCCCGATCAGGCCGAGCCGCTCGGCCGTCGCGAGGAAGGCGCCCGGGAGGATCAGATCGCCGTGGTCGTCGCGCATCCGCAGGAGGACCTCGAACTGGCTGACCCGACCGGTGCCCAGCTCGACGATCGGCTGCGCCATCAACGCGAAACGCTGATCCTCGATCGCGACGCGGATCCGCTCGGCCCACGTGACGCGACCCCGCATCCGGGCCTGGGCGTACTCGCCGGGCGTGTAGAGGACGACCTGGTTGCGACCGGCCTCCTTCGCGTCGTACATCGCGAGGTCGGCGCTGACCAGCACGTCGGCGCCGGTCGCCGGGTCCCCGTCGTCGAACATCGCGACGCCGATGCTCGCCGTGATCGTCTGGTCGCGTGTCCGGGGCAGCGTGATCCGCTCGGCCCGCAGCGCGTCGAGCAGGTTGGCGGCGACGGCCTGCGCGGATTTGGCGTCGGCCCGCGGGAGCAGGACGGCGAACTCGTCGCCGCCCAGCCGGGCCAGCACGTCGCTCGAGCGCAGCCGCCCGGCGAGCACCGAGGCCACGCGGGCGATCAGCCGGTCTCCGGCGTGGTGGCCGAGCGTGTCGTTGACGTACTTGAAGTGATCGAGGTCGAGCAGGAGGAGGGCCCCGTCGGCCCCGTATCGGCGGACGAGGTCGGCGTGGGTCTCGAGCTGGCTGGCGAAGCTCGCCCGGTTCTGGAGTCCGGTCAGCGGATCGTGGGTCGCCAGGTAGTGGAGGTTCTCCTCGTAGTGGTGGCGGTAGGTCACGTCCTGGACCTGCACGAGGCACCGCAGCGGTGCGCCCGAGCGGTCGCGGAGCACCGTCGCCTGGACTCCGACCCAGATCGGATCCCCGCAGGCGTGGATGAAGCGGGCCTCGACGTGCTGCTCGCCCGACCCGCCGGCGAGCAGGCGGCCGAGCTCGGCTCTGGTCTCGGCCGGCTCGTCGGGGTCGAGCAGGGCCTCGAAGCGCCAGCCGACGAGTCGGTCGGGCGGGTGGCCGCTGAGGGCGCACAGAGCGTCGTTGACCCGCACGACCTCGCCCGCGTCGTCGGTCAGGGCCATCCCGATCGGAGAGCCGTCGAACGCCCCGCGAAAGAGCTCCTCGGCGGCCGCCAGCTCGGTCAGCGCGAGCTGGCGGGCCGAGATGTCGCGAATCGCGCTCGAGACGAGCAGGCCCTCGACCGTGTCGAGCGGGCTCAGGCTGATCTCGATCGGAAACTCGGTGCCGTCCTTGCGCAGGCCGTAGAGCTCGCCGCCGACGCCCATCGGCCGGGCCGTCGCGCTGGGCAGGTAGCCCTTCATGTGCTGGCGGTGGCGGGCGCGATAGCGCTTCGGGATCAGCTCGCCGATGCTCTGGCCGATGATCTCCTCCCGGCGGTAGCCGAAGAGCCGCTCGGCCTGGGCGTTGACCAGGGCGATGTGGCCGTGGGCGTTGACGATCACCATCGCATCGGGCGCGGCTTCGAGCAGGCCGCGGAACTTCCGCTCGGACCCGAACACGAGGCGGTCGCCGCGCAGGAGGCGCCGCACCACCCGGTAGTAGACGCGTCGCAGCCGGTAGGCGATCCAGCGGAGGATCTCGCCGAGCGTGACCATCAGCCCCGCCCTGTCGCTGTAGCCGTGGCTGCCGGGCATCCGCGTGGGCCGGCGGTCGACATCTTCATCACCAACGGGGGGTGTAGCCGGTCTCCAGCGTCGTCGCGGATCCTCTCCAGGCCGGCTCGACGTCGTATTTGATCTTCACGTTGCGCTGGCGGAAGTATCGGAACAGGGGTCCGTAGGTGAAGCGCTGGAAGTTGGCGGCCGTGTTCCCCCACCGGTCGGCCTCCATGAACGGCATGAACTTGTCGGGAAAGCCCGGCATCGTGCAGCCGATGCAGATGCCGCCGGCGTTCGGACATCCGCCGATCCCGTTGATCCAGCCGCGGGCCGGCACGTTGCACTTCACCATCGGCCCCTTGCAGCCCAGCTTGACCAGGCAGCGCGGGTCGGCCCCGTACTCGGTCGCGAAGCTGCCCTGCTCGGTGAAGCCGGCCCGCGTGCAGCTCTCGCGCGTCGTGCGGGCGAACACCCACTGCGGCCGGAGCTGGTCGTCGAGCAGCGGCGCCGGGGCCATCCCGCCGAGGTGGAGGACCAGCTCGAGGAGCATGCTCGTCATGTTGTCCGGCTGTGCCGGACAGCCCGGGACGCAGATGATCGGGAGATCGGCCTTCGAGCGCCAGTCCCAGCCGAGATAGTCGGGGAGCCCCATCGCGCCGGTCGGGTTGTTGCGCATCGCCGGAACCCCGCCATAGGTGGCGCACGTCCCGACCGCAATGATCGCGGCCGCCTTGGGCGCCAGCAGGTCGATCCATTCGTTGACGGTGATCGGCTGGCCGTCGAACTCGTTGACGCCGAAGCCGGTCCAGTGGCCGTCGCCGTTGATCCGCTCGTTGCCGATCGCGCCCTCCAGGACGAGGATGAACGGGTCGAGGCCGCCGTCGGCCGCGTCGTACCACGCCCGCATGAAATCCTCTCCGACCTCGAACGCGAGCAGCTGGTTGTGGAGGACGACGTTCGGCATGTCGGGGATCACGCCGTCGAGCAGGTCCTCGATGCTCGGGTTGGTCGCCGACGTCAGGGCGACACTCTCACCGTCACAGCCAAGGCCGGCCGACAGCCAGAGCACGTGAACCGTCAGCCGCTCGTCGTGGGGCCCGACCCCGTCGGCCGGGGTACCGCCGGCCGGCTCGAGAGCTGCGTCACTGGAGCCACTTGCGGACATTTCGGCCACCAATCGATTAGGCCAGAGGAATCTATCGCTTTTTCTATTATAGGACTCCGGGGGCCATCGTGTGCTCGGATATCCGTCCAGGCCGGCGACCGTCCGCTCCAGCCGCGGCTCGACGCACGCCTCGCGTGGCCACCCGGCGCGACGGACGCCGCCGGCTCCGTCGGCTCCGTCGGCTCCGTCGGCTCCGTCGGCTCCGTCGGCTCCGACGGCCCGTCGGGGGCTAGGGATCGACTCGGCGCAGCTCGACGACGGGACACGCGGGCGACGGGGTCAGCCGGTCGAACTCCGCCAGGCCGGCGCCGTCGCCGTCGAGCGCGGCGAACTGGCTCCTGACGAGGTCGTAGTAGTCGCGCCCGACGACTGCCCGGCCGGCGCGCAGGCCGGCGGCGAAGCGGGCACCCGCGGCCGGCGTGCCGACGTAGGCCCAGACGGTTCCCCGGGCGCGGCCGGCGACACCGGCCGAGACGTCGACCCGGGCGTAGTTGCGCTCGCGTGCGTCGAGCTCGACGAGGTCGACGGCGGAGACGTCGATCAGGATGCCGTTGACCTCACCCGACGGGGCGGGCTCGATGTTCAGGAACGTCACGAAGACGGCGGGACGGACACCCGTGCGCCGGCAGACGTAGTGCTTGTAGCCGGGCAGGTCGACGGTGTTGTCCATCGCGACGTTCCAGCGCCGGCGATAGCCGGTCAGCCGGGCCGCGCCCGGCCGCGGGCGACCCGGACCGCGGTCGCGCAGCCCGACCAGCGAGCCGTAGCCGAAGACCCACTGCGCGTCCGGCTCCTGCCCCTCACCCACCAGCCAAAACCCCGGTCGGCCCGGCTCGGCCTACCCGGCCGGCCGGCCGACGACGATCCCCTCGGCGAGCGCCTCGGCCGCGAAGCGGTCGACCTCGACGGCGGTCCGCGCGTCGGTCCAGCCGAGCTCGGGCGCCAGGACCGCGGCGACCCGCCGGGCCGGCCGGTCGTCGAGTCCGCGGGCGGCGAGCAGGCCGAGCCGCGTGCGACGCAGCAGCACGTCCCCGACGCCGCGGGCCTGCTCGGCGCGGGCGGCGTAGACGGCCTCGGCCAGGAGATCCGGGAGGCCGGGGACGATCGGTTCGGCGAGCACGGGCCGCAGGCGGGCGAGCTCGAGGACGTCGGCGGCCAGATGCCCGTAGCGGCCGGCCAGCGCGGCATACGCGTCGGGCGCGACGCCGTCCACGCGAACCAGCTGCGCCGGATCGACGGCCTGGCCGAGCGGGATCTCGTGGGTCCGGCAGGGAGCGTCGGAAGCGTCGCGCAGGACGATCCGATCGACCGTCATCTTGGCCATCCGCCTCCAGGTCGTCAGCTTGCCGCCGGTGATCGTGATCATCCCGCTGGAGGTCTCGTACAGCTCGGCCTTGCGCGAGATGTCGACCGACTTCTTGGAGTCCCCGGTCGAGATCAGCGGGCGCACGCCGGCGTAGGCGCCGGTGATGTCGGCGGGCTGGAGATCCCTGCCGAAGAACGTGTTGGCGGCTTCGAGCAGGTAGTCGATATCGGCCGCGGCCGGCTTGATGTGGCGGAGGTCGTCGCCGTCGTAGTCGTTGTCGGTCGTCCCGATCAGCGAGCGTCCGAGCCACGGCAGCGCGAAGATCGACCGGCCGCCGCCGGCCGGGACGATCGCCCCGGCCCGCAGGGGCAGGTCGTCCTGGGAGAGCGTGATGTGCGTCCCGCGACTGGGGCGGATGTCGGGTACCTCGGCCTCGTCGAGCAGCTCCCCCGGCCGCAGCCGGTCGGCCCAGACGCCGGTCGCGTTGACGACGGTGTGGGCGCGGACGGCGAGCACCTCGCCGGTCTCGACGTCGCGCGCCCGGACGCCGGCCGCCCGGCCGCCGTCCTCGATCAGCTCGGTCACCTCGACGCGGTTCGCGCAGACCGCGCCGAACCGCTCGGCCTCGCCGAGGACGGTCAGGACGAGGCGGACGTCGTCGGTCTGGCAGTCGTAGAACAGGTAGCCGGAGGTCGGCTCGCGGCCGGCGAGCGCCGGCAGCAGGTCGACGACCTCCTCGCCGGAGATCATCCGATGGCGTTCCGGGCTCCAGCTCATCTCCCCTTCGCCGCCGGTTTCCCCGGCCCCCCGCCGGCGCCCGCGACGGCCGCGGAGACGTTCAACGGCCATCACGTCATAGAGGTTCAGTCCGACGCCGACCAGCCGGTCGAGTCGGGCGCCCTCGAACGCGGGGACCACGATGGGCAACGGACGCACGAGGTGCGGGGCGAGCGCGACCATCAGCTGGCGCTCCAAGAGCGCCTCTCGCACGAGACCGAGGTCGAACTGCTGCAGGTAGCGCA
>DATAUX010000064.1:0-3611 GCA_036268015.1 Solirubrobacteraceae bacterium
CGAGCGGCCGCGAGCGGGCGGCGATCGAGCGGCTCGAAGGGCTCGTCCGCGACGAGCTGAACGTCAAGCTCGTCCGGTTCGTCGCGGCCGCCGACGAGCTCGGCAGCCACCAGGTCAAGGCGAACTACCGGACTCTCGGACCCCGCTTCGGCCGGTCGATGCCCCAGGTGGCTGCCGCGATCGGCGCTCTGGATCCGCGACACGCCGCGGCCACCGTCCGCGACGGCGGGCGCCTGGCGATCTCGATCGACGGCCACGACCACGAGCTCGGCGCCGAGGACCTGCTCGTGACCCTCGCCCCGCTCGACGGCTACGGGCTCGAGCGGGACGGCTCCCACGCCGTCGCGCTCGATCTGGGGATCGACGCCGTCCTGCTGGCCGAGCGGCTCGCCCGGGAGATCGTCCACGCGGTCCAGGCCGCACGCAAGGCGGCCGGGCTCGACGTCGGCGACCGGATCACGCTCGGCCTGGACGGCGACCCCGAGCTGCTGGCCGCGGCCGAGGCCCACAGGTCGTACATCGTCGGCGAGACGCTCGCCGTCGCCCTGACGATCGGCCCCGACGCGGGCGGCCGGACGGGCGACCCGGTCACGATCGACGGCCGGCCGCTGTCGATCGCCGTCAGCCGCGCCTGAAACGCCCGCCCGGCAGGCCCGGTCTGCGGGGCCGGTCGACGATCGGGTCGGCCGCGTTCCCGGCCGGGCGGCGGGTACTGGACGGTCCAGTACTCGGGCACTTGGATCCTGAACGGTCCGGCATCCGGGCGTTTTCTCTTGGGAGCGGCCCAGCCGACCCGCCTTGCGCTCCATCCCGTCGGGGCGTCTGCGCCGCTGCTGCCGTGACCGGCCGGCCGGCCCCCGCCCGGACCCGGCGAGCGCCGCCGCTCCCCTCGCGAGACCGGCCGCCGGAGTCCGGCGGCCGGGACCTGCTCAGGCCAGGGCGGGCTCGAGGGCCTTCTCGATCTTCTCCTTGGGGAAGGCGCCGATCACGGTCTTGACGGGCGCGCCGTGGCGGAAGAGGATCATCGTCGGAATCGAGAGGACGCCGAACTGGGCGGCGGTCGCCTGATTGTCGTCGATGTTCAGCTTGACGACCCGCAGGTCGTCGCGCTCTTCGGCGATCTTCTCGAGCGCGGGCGCGATCTTCCGGCACGGGCCGCACCACGGGGCCCAGAAGTCGACGAGCACCGGTAGCTCGGACTCGATCACCTCGGCCTGGAAGCTGGCGTCGGTGACGTGTGTGAGGTCTGCCATTTTCTCTCCTTCGGATCGCCCTGGGCTCATTACTATACAAATTGTAGTGGGTCGTTCGCGGGCCTCACGAGCGGCCTCCGCGGCGACCTGCGGGGGCGGAACCGACCGGCATCGGGGGCGCCGCCCCCGGGGACGGACGGGCAGCCGGCCGGCGCGATCAGGAGATCAGGCCGACGAGCACGTGGGGCGAGACGTAGACCTCGATCAGGGCGGCCAGGACCAGGGCGGGAACGGAGATCCCGACGGTGATCAGCGTCGCGGCCAGCAGCTGATCCCACTCGCCGCGACGGCTGGCGATGATCCAGGCGGCCAGGGGGAGAAAGAGGGCGGTCAGCTCGAGCAGGGCGTGCGGGAGCAGCGCGACGAGCAGGAGGCCGGCCGACGTGTGCAGGCGGGTCGCGACGCTGGCCGCCTCGGTCCCGAGCAGGAGGGCCTGGGCCGACAGCGAGAAGATCGTCGCGCCGATCACGAAGGCGATCGCCAGTCGGCCGCACTGGTCGTGAACGGCGCGCCGCAGCCCGTGGTGGCGACGGGCCTGTTCGGGGACCGCGCTGCCGGCGATGAAGCCGGCCAGGCAGGCCATCGCGTGGAGGGCGAGAACGAGCAGGTTGCGCCCGAGGATCGTCGCGACGTCGTGGAGGTCGCCGACGGCGAACGGCGGATGGATGACCTGGGCCTGGGTCGTGCCGCCAAAGCCGCCGAGTCGCCAGATGACGGCGACCAGCCAGACGGCGGCGAGCAGGCCGGTCGCCGCGACCAGGCTGCCGCCGATCCAGCCGCGCAGAACCTTCCACGGCTGCGCTCGCCAGACGTCGAGCGTCTGGCGGGTGTTGCGCATTCCCTCGACGAAGGCGTAGGCCGACGGGGTGGCCGGAGCGGAGTCCACCCCTTCGCATCGGCATCCGCGGCCGGCGGCCTTAGGTCCGACGTGGCCTCCCGAGCAGGCCTCGACGGCCTGCGGCCCGGGCGGCAGCCGGGAGACGTCGCGCCACCCGTGCGGTGAGCGTCAGCCGCCGGGCCGGCGCCGGCCGAGACGCAGCTGCGGGAGCATCCAGATCGCCTCGACGGCGATCAGCGCGGACATCTTGCTGCGGCCGAGGACACGGTCGCGGAAGACGATCGGCACCTCGGTCACGCTGAAGTCATGGGCCAGGGCGCGATAGGTCAACTCGACCTGGAAGGCGTAGCCGTGCGACCGGACGGTGTCGAGGTCGATCGCCCGGAGGACGTCGCTGCGAAAGCACTTGAACCCGCCCGTGAGATCGTGGATCCCCAGGCCGAGGACGGTCCGGGCGTACATGCATCCGCCGCGGCTGACGATCCGCCGCAGGAGACCCCAGTCGGCGACCGACCCGCCGGCGACGTACCGGGACCCGAGCGCGAGGTCGGCGCCGGCGTCGACGGCCGCGAGCAGGCGGGGGAGGTCGGCCGGATCGTGGGAGAAGTCCGCATCCATCTCGATCACGCGTCCCGCGCCGTTGGCGAGGGCGTGGCGGAAGCCGGCGAGATACGCCGGGCCGAGCCCGGTTCGCTCGGTCCGGTGGAGGACCTCGACGTGGTCGTCGGTCGCCGCCAGCCGGTCGGCCAGCCTGCCGGTCCCGTCCGGGGACTCGTCGTCGACGATCAGCACGCGATAGCCGTCGCCGGCGGCCGACGCCAGGTGGGCGAGCGCGGCGACCACGATCGCCTCGATGTTCTCGGCCTCGTTGTAGGTCGGCAGGATCAACCAAGCGGGGCCGGGCATGGCGGCCTACCCTAGATGAATCGCCTCCACTCCCAACAGCGTGATCGCCGCCGCCCTCGACGAGCTCGGCGACCTCTACGAGCTCGACGGCGCGGTCATCCACCGGGTCGTCGCCTACCGCAACGCGGCCCGGGCGGTCCGCGACTCGCCGATCGGCGTCGCCGACCTGGCGCTCGCCGGGCGGGTGACCGAGCTCGCGGGAATCGGGGCGACGCTCGAGCAGAAGATCCTCGACCTCGTCCAGACCGGCCGGATCCCGGCGGCCGAGCGACTGCGAGAGCGCTTTCCGCCGGGCGTCCTCGAGATGGTCGGGCTTCCCGGCCTGGGTCCGAAGCGGGCGCGAAAGCTCTTCGAGGAGCTTGGCATCGACTCGCTCGCGAGCCTGGGCGAGGCGGCGAGGACCGAGCGACTGCGGGGTGTCAGGGGCTTTGGCGAGAAGTTCGAGCAGTCGGTCCTGGCCGCGCTGGCGGCCGGCGCCGACGGGTCCCGCCAGCGCCGGGTGACGCTCGACCGGGCGCTCGGGATCGGCGAGCTGGTGGTCGACGAGCTGCGCCGGCGCGACCGGCAGCTCGGGTCGGATCCGCCGGCGCTGATCGAGCTGGCCGGATCGGTCC
>DATAUX010000065.1:0-3382 GCA_036268015.1 Solirubrobacteraceae bacterium
AGAAGACGTGCTGATAGAGCAGGACGTCGCCGCCCTTGCCCGCCTCGAAGAAGTTGAAGCCGAGCGCTCGGTCGAGCAGGACGAAGAACTGGGAGGCGGCGATGAACGGCGTCGCGATCACGACCAGCAGGGAGGTCGAGAAGTTCGCCCAGACGAGCAGCGGCATCCGGAAGAAGCTCATGCCGGGCGCGCGCATCGTGATGATCGTGACGAGGAAGTTCAGGGCCGTCGCGATCGACGACGCGCCGGCGAACTGGACGCCGAGCGTGAAGAAGACCTGGCCGATCGGGGCTGACGTCGACAGCGGGGCATAGGCCGTCCAGCCCGACGCGAACGACCCGCCGGGGGCGAAGAACGAGCCGAGCATCATCAGGCCGGCGATCGGCAGCAGCCAGAACGACAGGGCGTTGAGACGGGGAAACGCCATGTCCGGGGCGCCGATCATCAGCGGCAGGACGAAGTTCGCGAGGCCGGCGAAGACCGGGATCACGAAGAGGAAGATCAACGTGGTCGCGTGGATCGAGAACAGGCCGTTGTACGTGTTCGCGTCGACGAACTTCGCCCCCGGCTGGGCGAGCTCGGCCCGCATCAGCATCGCGAAGAGCCCACCGATCAGCAGGTAGATGAACGAGTGCACCGTGTACTGGATGCCGATCACCTTGTGGTCGGTGTTGACCCGGAAGTAGTCCTTCCAGGTCCGCGCGCCGTGGGCCGAGTGGTCCTCGGGCCGGGTCGGCTTGCCGGCAGCCCAGTAGAACCAGTAATCGAACGCGCCGAGGCCGACGAGGAAGAACATCGGCGCGGAGATCAGGGCGACCTGGAGGATCGCGTCCGAGTCGATCGTCGGGTGGTAGAAGGAGACGCCCCGGATCAGGCAGTCGAGTCCCATCGCAAAGAAGACGCCGACGATCGCAAACCAACCGCCGCGGAGGAGTCCCGGTGCTTTGAGCCTGGCGACCATAAGCTTTGCTCCCGGTGTCACAGCTTCCCTCCTGGCGTCACTTGGCGGTCACTTTGGACAGGTACGCCACAAGGGCGTTGATCTGATCGGTGCTCAGAATCGTCTTGAAGTTCGACGGCATGATGTTCGCGCCGAAGCCCTTCTCCACGTAGGCGTTCGGATCGACGATCGACGTCCGGATGAAGGCCGCCGTCTTGCCCTTGAGGTACTTGTCGAGGTCCGGACCGACCGCTCCCGAGGTCTTGGCATCAGCAAGAGTGTGGCATGAGCCGCAGCCGGCCGAGCCGGTGAAGATCGCCTTGCCGGCCGCCGTGACCGCGGCCGACGCAGACGCCGTCGAAGTCGCGGTCGTCGTCGCCGCCGGAGTCGTGGCCGCGGGCGTTTTGGCCGCCGGAGTCGTGGCGGCCGGAGTCGTGGCGGCCGGAGTCGTGGCGGCCGGCGTGGTGGCGGCTGGAGTGGTGGCCGCCGGTGTGGTGGCCGCTGGAGTGGTGGCCGCCGGCGTCGTCGAGGCCGGGGGCGTCGCGCCCGGGATCGTCTTGGCGGCGACGAACTTCGCGATGTACGCGTGGTACTGGGCGGCCGTCACGACGTGGACGGTCGAGCGCATCAGCGAGTGGCCGAGGCCGCAGAGCTCGGTGCAGATGATGTCGTAGGTCCCGAGCCGGGTCGGCGTCGCCCGGAGGCTCGTGATGATCCCGGGGACGGCGTCCTCCTGGACGCGGAAGGCCGGGATCCAGAAGCCGTGGAGGACGTCGCTGGTGTGCAGGCGGAAGTCGACCGGCTGGCCCTTGATCAGGTAGAGGTCGTCCGAGACGATCGGCTTCTTGCCGGCCGGGTTCGGGTATCCGAAGGACCAGGCGAACTGCTGGGCGTAGACCTGGACCTGGACCTCGCCGGCCTGGCTCTTGTCGATCTGCTGGAGGATGACGGCCGCGTAGACGACGAGTCCGGCGATCAGCGCCGACGGAATCGCCGTCCAGATGATCTCGAGGCGCGTGTTCCCGTGGATCGGCGGGCCGTCGAGGTTCTCCTCGCCCGGCTTCATCCGGAACTTGTAGACCGCGAACAGGACGACCGTCTCGACGGCGACGAAGACGATCACGCCGAAGACGACGAGCACATACCAGAGCGTGTCGATCTTCTTCGCCTGGCTGCTCGCCTGGGCGGGGAACCACGGGATCGCAAACCCGATCACGATGCCCCCGGCGATCGAGATCAGGGCGATCACCACGGCCGGCACGATGTCCCGGCGGTTTACCGGCGGCCGGTGTGGGGTCTCGTGCTCCGTCTCCTGCTCGTACATCGCCGCGGCATCCTATTGAGTCGGACCGGACGACCGCAATCTGGAAGCGATGGGCTGGCCGGCGGCAGTCCGGACGGGGTGCGAGGACATCCGTCGGGTGGTTCGCGTCGGCCGCGACGCGGCGGTCGGAGCCCGCGAGTTTTATCGCCGGGCGTACGAAAAGCGACAGAACGTCGACTTTCGTACGAATTCTCCAGTCAAGCGGACGCTGCGCCGGCAACCCACGACGGCCGGTCGGGACACCGGCTGCCCGCTACGACGGACCCGTCGCGCGCAGATCGCCGCGGCCGACGGTCCGGGCGACCGGCTCAGCCGGGCGGCAGGTGGCGGAACTCGTCGCGGGCCGACCGGATCCACTTGTACAGCACGGGGACCGAGAGGCAGACGCCGGCGACGATGAAGATCGGCGAGATCGTCACGCCGATCAGGGTCAGGGTGATGCCCACGGCGAGCAGCATCGGCAGGATCGACGGCTCGGGGAGGTGGATCTCCTCGCCGGCCGGCGGCACGTCTGGCTCGAGCGGCGTCATCAGGAGATGTAGATCGCGGCGACGACGAAGGCTGCGGCGAACATCACCATCGAGAACGCGCCGACCAGCAGCGACGTCCGGAGATTCTTGCGGGCGAGTTTCTGATTCATCGCGGCCGGGATCTTACAGGCGCGTCCAGCCGTCCGCGCCCACCCGAACGCCCGCGGCCTCGGCGACCGGCCGAATCCGTATCAGGAGACCCGACACCAGGCCGGCGCAGCCCCCGCCGGGCGCCGCGACACGGCAGGCCGCGCGGCCCCGCGCGAGCGCCCGTCAGACGCGGGCGTCGAGCACCATCGCCCCGAACAGGAGGGCGAGGTACGCGAGCGAGAACAGGTACAGACGCAGGGCGGCGCTCCGGTCGGCCCGCCGGTAGAGGCGAACCGCGCCCCCGATGAACAGGCCGCCGAGCACGAGCGACGAGACCAGGTAGATCGCTCCGAAGCCGCTCGCGCAGAAGGGGAGCTGGGTGACCGCGAACAGCAGGACCGAATAGAGCAGGATCTGCCGGCGGGTCTCGTGCTCGCCCCGGACGACCGGCATCATCGGGACGTTGACCTTCGCGTACTCGTCCTTCATCAGCAGGCT
>DATAUX010000066.1:0-17774 GCA_036268015.1 Solirubrobacteraceae bacterium
CCGTCGAGCCCCGATCCGTCCGGCGGGTTCTAGCCGGCGCGGGAAGCCGCGCTCGGAATCGCGTCGAGCGGGGTCAACCGACCCGAGTCGAGCTCGTAGCGGACCGTCGTCGATCCGTTCGTCGTCGCGTAGCGCAGGCTGACCTCGGTATCGGTCTGGCCGGTCACCCCGATCGACCGGCTGGGGTCCTTCGTGTCGGTCCCGAGGTAGGTCGTCCCGTCGAAGAAGAACGCCTGCTCGGCGCCGCCGTTCGCGCCGATCAGGACGCGGAGCGTCTGGTCGGCGGCGTAGGTCGACGTGCTGACCGGCGCGTAGCCGCGGGCCTTCATCGTCGCGACGGCCGCCCCGAGATCCCCGCCGTCCGATGACGTCCCGCCGGTCGTCTGCGTGAAGGCCGGCGCGGTCGCCGTCCGCGTCTGGGTCGGTGGCGAGGTCACGGTCGGGAGGGTCGTCGTCGTGGTCGCCGGCGTCGTCGTCGCCGGCGCCGTCTGGTCGGGGGCCGTCGACTGGGTTGCCGGCGTCGTGATCGTGACCGTCGGCAGGGACGCGTTCGACGCGTCGCTCGACCCGCACGCGGCGATCCCGGCGGCGGTGGCCGCTCCGACGCCGAGTGCTCCGATCAGGCTGACCAGCTTCATCACCAGACGGTATTCGCGACGGTCGACCGGGTCCCTTCGCGACAATGGTCCTCGATGAGAGATGGTCGCATCCTTGCGGCGCTCGTCCTCGCCGGCGTTCTCGGGTTCCTGCTGCTCACCGCGGCACCGGCCGTTGACGTGTCGAGCGGCGGACCGCCGATCCCGACCGACCCGACCGGGCCGGCCACGGCCGGCGCCGGCCCGGGGTCGCCGGTCGTCCACGCCCAGCCGCCGCCCCTGTCGGTGCGCGAGGCCGCGGTCGCCGCCGCCGAGCACCGGGCGATCGACCGCGTCCTCGCGTACACGCCGTACGTCTCCGCCGGCGGCGACGACCAGCGTGAGATCGCCCTGACCTTCGACGACGGACCCAGCGCCTACACCCAGCACCTGCTCGGCGAGCTCCGGTCGCTCCACGTGCCGGCGACGTTCTTCCAGATCGGGTACGCGATCTCCGAGTTTCCGCGCTACGCGGCCCGGGAGGTCGAGTTCGGGATGGCGATCGGCGACCACACGCTGACCCACCCGTTCCTCGCGAACATGTCGCTCGCGTCCCAGCGCCACGAGATTCTCGGCGACGCGGACCGGATCCACGCCTACGGGGCGGCCTATCCCCGGCTGATGCGTCCGCCGTACGAGTCGTTCAACCACCTGACGACCAGGGTCACCCGGGCCGCCCACATGCTGATGGTCCTCTGGAGCGTCGACACGGCCGACTACACCCGGCCGGGGGTCGGTCGGATCGTCCACACGGCCGTCTCCGGCGCCCGACCGGGCGCGATCATCCTGATGCACGACGGCGGAGGCCCCCGGTCGGAGACGGTCGCCGCCGTCCCCAGGATCGTCAGCGCCCTGCGTCGCCGCCACTACCGGTTCGTCACCGTCCCCCGCCTGATGCTCGACGACCCGCCGCCACCGCCGGCCAAGCCGAAGGCGAAACCGGAGGCCAAGGCCCGGCCGAAGCGCAGGACCCGGCCGAAGCCGAAGCCGAAGGCCCGGACGACGGCGCGGTCGAAGACGCGGAGGACAGCCCCGGCCAGGCGCGGGAGCCGGTCGAAGACGAAGACGCCGGCGAGGTCCAGGCGCCGGGCAGTGGTCCAGGCGTCCGGCCGGCGCCCGGGTCGCACGTGAGTTGCGTATCGTCGACCGCGATGCCCCGCCGCAGCGCCGGAATCCTGCTCTACCGGTCGACCCACGGTCGGCTCGAGGTCCTTCTCGTCCACCCGGGTGGGCCGTTCTACAGTCGCAAGGACCTCGGCACGTGGGGAATCCCCAAGGGCGAGTACGAGCCGGACGAGGAGCCCCGGGCGTGCGCGATCCGCGAGTTCGAAGAGGAGCTCGGCCAGTCGCCGCCGGCCGGCACGATGCTCGAGCTCGGCGAGATCCGCCAGCGCAACGGCAAGATCGTCACCGCCTGGGGGCTCGAGGGCGACCTCGACGCCGACGCGATCCACAGCAACACGTTCACCGCGCAATGGCCGCCCGGCAGCGGCCAGATGCGGGAGTTTCCGGAGATCGACCGGGCCGCCTGGCTGACGCTCGGCGCGGCCGCCGAGAAGATCATCGAGACACAGCAGCCGCTCGTCGACCGGCTGGCCGAGATCGTCTCGGCCGGGCGGTTTGGTAACACTTCTTCCGGGTAGCCCGAGTACTGTGAATCCGATGACTGAGACCACCACTCCGACGACCACCTCGATCTCCCGTCTCGAGCAGCTCTCGCGGCTCGGTCAGGCCGTCTGGGTCGACTTCCTCTCCCGTGACTCGATCCACTCCGGCCACCTCCAGAGCCTGATCGACTCGGACGCCGTCGTCGGCGCGACGTCGAACCCGTCGATCTTCGAGCACGCGATGACCGTCGGCCACGACTACGACGAGCAGCTCCGCCAGATCGCCGCGGACACTCCCGACCCGAAGCTGATCTTCTGGGCCCTCGCCGAACAGGACGTCCGCGACGCGTGCGACCTCTTCCGGCCGATCTGGGAGATCAGCTCCGGCCGGGACGGATACGTCTCGCTCGAGGTCGATCCGAACCTCGCCTACGACTCGGACGCCACCTTCAACGAGGCGATCCGCCTCCACACGGAACTCGAGAAGCCGAACCTGATGGTCAAGATCCCGGCGACCAAGCCCGGCCTCAACGCGATCGAGGACTGCATCGCCGACGGCCGGTCGATCAACGTCACGCTGATCTTCTCGCTCGACCGGTACGCCGCGGTCGCCGAGGCGTATGTCCGCGGGCTCGAGCGGCTCGTCGCCGCCGGCGGCGATCCCGGCAGCCTGGCGTCGGTCGCCAGCTTCTTCGTCTCGCGGATCGACACCGAGACCGACCGCCGGCTGGCCGAGACCGGCGACCACGAGCACCTCCACGGACTGCTCGGGATCGCCAACGCCCGGCTCGCGTACCAGCGCTACCACGAGATCTTCAGCGGTCCGCGTTGGGAGGCGCTCGCCGCCAAGGGCGCGATGCCCCAGCGGCTGCTCTGGGCGTCGACGTCGGTCAAGGACGACGTCTACGTCGACACGCGCTACGTCGACGAGCTGATCGGTCCCGACACGGTCGACACGATGCCCGAGCAGACGATCCGCCTCTACCAGGATCACGGCAAGCCGCGCCCCCGCCTGACGTCGGGCCTGCCGGAAGCCCGCGCGCTGATCGACCAGTTGAAGGCCGCCGGCGTCGACTACGACGACGTCACCGAGACGCTCGAGCGCGAAGGCGTCAAGCGTTTCGGTGACGACTTCTCCGAGCTCCTCGACGCCCTGCGCAACAAGCGCGCCCAGCTCGCCGCCTAGCTCGCCGGCAACACGACTGTGGCTGCCGCGGCCGCGCGCGGGCCGAACGCCGCGGATCGGCCGCGCGCCGAAGATGCGGCCCATACTCGCGGCTGAGCTTGCGACCGCCTGTCTCGACCGTTTCCGCCAAGCCGAGCTCGACGCGTCGGGCTCCCCCGGTCTGGCGGGTGCGGCCGGCCGGCCCACCGGGCCATCGAGTTCGTCGAGCGCCCAGTACTGGACCGTCCAGTACTGGGGGCGACCAAGGGCGGACCGAGTTCGTATGCCCTTGACTTCTTACAGATGCAATGCATAGGCTCTCTGTGTGAGGGCACGTGGGGTGCCCGTGTCCGCAATACCGAGGGAGACCGAATCTCATGAAGCAGGCGAAGTGGGTCAGCGCCCTGTTCATCACGACCGCCGTCGGCGTCGGCGTCGGCGTCGGCGTCCCCGCGTCGGCCGCCGTGGCCGCCACCCTGCCCCAGGTGGCCGCCGGCTTCGGCCTCTCCCAGGGCGTGTCGGTCGGCGGGACCCTGACGGCGCCGGCCAGCTACTCGGTCGCCGGACTCAAGGCCCTCCCGCAGACGACGTTTGCCGTGCCCGCCCGCGGCGGCGCGCCGGCGCACGCCGACCAGGGCGTCTCGCTCGAGCAGCTCGTCGAGACGTCGGCCCCGGTCCTCCCGGCCGCCAAGAACGCCCTGCTCCGGGTCCTCGTCACCGTGACCCCGATCGCCGGCCTGCCGGTCACGTTCGCGCTCGGCGAGCTCGACCCGAGCTTCGGCAACCACCCGGCGTACGTCGTCGTCTCGCAGGACGGCCGGGCTCCCCTGCTCGCGCCCGAGCTCGTCGTCCCCGGCGACTCGTCGGACGCGCGAACGGTCATCGGCGTCAGGCAGATCACGGTCGCCGTCGAGAACCCGCCGGCGAGCACGCCGGCTCACGCCGGTGATCTCAAGATCGATGCCGGCCTGTTCACGACAGTGCTGACCGCCGCCCAGCTCGCCGCCCTGCCGGCCCAGACCGTCCACGTCCAGTTCACGGCCGGCGGCCCGTCCCCGCAGACGCACACGGAGGTCGGCCCGACCCTCGACGAGGTGCTCGCGGCCGCCCACATCCCGCCGACGATCGTCAGCTGGGTCGCCGGCGTCGGCTCCGACGACTACGTCGCGACCGTGACCCCGGCCGAGGCCCACGTCGGCGGTCGGCCGCTGCTGATCTCGACCAGCGAGGACGGGATTCCCCAGGTCCAGCCGCGACTGGTCACCGACGGCGACGTCAAGGGCGGGCGCTACGACTCGGGTCTCGTCGACCTCGTCGTCGGCTACCCGTCCTACCTCAGCTTTCTCGGTCTAGGCTCGCCTCTGCCCTGGTGAGGGCGTCGCGCGTCTCGACGTCGGTCGGATCCGCCTCGAGGACCAGCCGGTACCGGGCGACCCGCCGCTCGAGCAGCAGCCGGGCGGCCGTCTGCCCGTCCACCCCGGCCGGGAGGACGCCGGTCGCGACGATCGCGCCCATCCGGCCGAGCAGGTTCAGCTCGGAGCTGTGCAGTCCGTCCCGGCAGAGGCCGGCGCTGACCGGCGAGATCTGCTCGGCTCCCGGCTCCTGCGGCTCCCGGTGGCGGATCGCCCAGACGTCCAGCTTGCCGGCCGTGTGCGCCGGGTCGTCCAGACCGTCCGGCAGGGCGCTCTGGCCCCAGGCCTGGTCGGGGTTCCGCCGGACCGGGAACATCAGGGCGTCGAGGAAGTCGTGGTGGATCGCCGCGTACCGCTCGTGGGCCGACTGCCGGGTGATCTGACCGAGCGCCAGGCCGACCGCCTCCCACGAGGCTCCCCGCTCCCGCTCGAGCACGACCGCCAGCTCGAGGACCCGCTCGGCCTCGTAGACCAGGCGCAGCGCCCGCGCGATGAAATCCCCGTCCTCGGCCTGCTGATCCCGGTGGGTCGCGACCTCTGCCCGGGCCGTGTCGCTCAGCTCGCGGGCAGCCTTCGCGTGGGCCAGGCGGGCCAGATCGATCGGCGGAAACTCGGGCACCCGACAAACGCTACACCCGTCAGGACTGCCCTGACAAGTCTTACTTCTTGGGACCCCGCCACTTGACGATCCCGGCGCCGCCGCCGTCGGCCGAGAACCGCTCGCCGACCAGCTTGGCGCCGGTGTTCAGCGTGAACGCGACGCAGCCGTCCCGGTTCTCGCCGGGTCCGATCGCGTTGTCGAAGTCCTGGAGCGGCGTCTGGCACGCGCCCTTCGGCGCGTAGGCCGGCGACCCGACGCCGGATGACGGGATGATCGAGATGTCTCCGGTCGACGAGCTGTCGTACCCGCCGGGCCCGTCGTTGACGATCCGGACGAACACGCCGACCGCCCGCGTTCCCGGCAGGAGGGTCGCGCCCGAGTCCTTCAGCGGGTCGATCACCCTCGACACGGTGATCGACAGCTTCGTCCCCTGGGCCTTCACCCTCTGCGTAGCGCCGACCCGTGGGCCGACCGGCCTGGCCGCCCTGTGCCTGGGCTTCCTCGACTTCTTCCTCTGGCCGGCCGACGCCGACTGGGTCGACGTGCCGGCGGTCGTCGACGGGCCGGTGCTCGGCCCCGACGACCCGCAGGCCGCGACGATCATGCAGACGCCGACCAGGCTGACGACGCTCGTCATCAGGCGACGGATCGACGCGGCCGTCGGGCCTGGGTCTGGGTCTGGGTCTGTGTTCGGGCGACGGCGCACGCGGCGCAGCCTAACCCCGATCGACCCCTAGAGGAGTCGGGTCCGGCGACCACGAGCTCGTCCGCCGCCCGATCGGCGATCGCCCGCAGCGTACGCACGGTCGTTTCGACGTCGGCCGGGTCGAACTGGCCGAGCAGTCGTGCGGTCGGCCCGGCGATGTACTCGCGCAGGCTGGCGTGCAGGGTCTCGCCGTCGGTCGTCAGGTCGAGCTCCGCATCTCCTCCGATCAACCCGTCGCCCTCGAGCTGGGCGAGCAGCTCGCGGGTCGAGTCGGCGTCCAGCGTCCTCGAGCCTTCGAGCTCCCGGCTGAGCGCCTCCCGGGAAAGCCGGGGTCCGCGGGTGGCGATCAGCTGCCGGGCGTACCAGGTCTCCGGCGCGACGTCGCGCTCGGCCAGGTGCTGGCGCAGCGTGGCCGTCAGCGTCCGCTCGGCGAACGCCAGGGTCTGGCCGAAGCTGGGAAGGGGTGGCCCCCACCCCCAAGCTGACCGGACTTCTCCTGCGACTGGTCTACCAGCACTACGCGGCGGACATCCACGCCGCCCTGCACGACGCCGGCTTCGGCGACATCCGGCCGGCACACGCGAACGTGTTCCCGTTCGTCGGGCCGGATGGGATCACCGTCTCGGGACTGGCCGAGCTGGCCGGCGTCCGCAAGCAGACGATGGCCCAGGCGGTCGAACAACTCGAGCGGATGGGCTACGTCGAGCGCCGCCCGAATCCGGACGACGGTCGGTCGCGGCTGGTGTTTCTGACCGAACGGGGCGCGGCCGTCAAGCCGGTCACGCACGCGACCGCCGCCCGCGTGGAGGAGCACTGGGCCGACCTGACGAGCCCGGACGAGCTCGACGCCCTCCGGTCTTCCCTGCTGCACCTGCTGACCGAGCTCAGGGCCGAGTAGGCCCGAGAGCATCGCCTCGTCCGTCCCGGCGAACACGAACGCTGTTCGCGAACGCTGTTCGTGTTCGTGTTCGCGTCGGTCCCGCACGAACGTTGTTCGCGTTCGTGTTCGCGTCGGGACGCGTCTCAGCTGGCCGCTGGCGCTAGCCGGTCCCGACGAGCCGGGCGACCTCGGCCGTGTTGGCCGGCCCGGTGTAGACGACGTCGCCCTCGTCGATCGCCAGGCAGCGTGACGCCCGCTCGACGATGTCGAGGTGGTGGGTCGCGAGGATCACGGCCGCCCCGCCGGCGGTCGCCTCGCCGACCAGCGCGTCGAGTGCCTCCCGGCTGCGGGGGTCCAGGCCGTCGAACGGCTCGTCGGCCAGGAGGAGGCCGAACGGCCGGACGAAGGCGACCGCGATCGACGCCTTCTGGCGCATCCCCTTGCTGAACCCGCCGGGCGGGTCGTCGGCCCGGTCGGTCAGGCCCAGCCGGTCGAGCAGGTCGGCCGCCCGATCCTCCCATTCGGACTCGCCGTGGAGCCGGGCGACGTACTCGAGGTGCTCGTTGAGGCTGAGGTCGTCGTACAGGGATGGCGAGTCCGGGAGGTAAGACGTCAGACGGCGGGCGTCGATCGACCCGGCCGGGAACCCGCCGATCTCGATCACGCCGCTCGTCGGCTCCTGGAGGCCGGCCGCCAGTCTCAGGAACGTGCTCTTGCCGGCGCCGTTCGGCCCGATCAGGGCAACCCTCGTGCCCGGCTTCACCTTGTAGTTCAGGCTGTTCAGAGCCACCTGATCGCCGTAGCGCGCGACCAGATCGATCGCTTCGAGCATCTTCAGACCTCCCGCAGGAGGACGACGGCACCGACGGCGAGCGCCAGCAGGAGGACGCCGACTGCCGCCGGCCCGGCGCCGGCCAGGGCCGAGTGCCTGTCGTCGACGGCGATCCGTGCGGCTGCCAGCGGGAGGACGCCGACCACGGCGAGCAGGGGCGGGCCAGCGGCCTTGGCGCCGGCGATCGCGTTCGCGAGCGGGCCGACCTCGAGCGGGTTGATCGCCGGTCCGACGCTGACGCTGACGGCGGCTCCGACGACGGCGGCGATCGCCGCGGGGATCGCCGCGACCAGGCCGATTCCGATCACGGCCGGCAGACCGCCGGGACCGAGGGCTCCGCCGACGAGGATCCCGACGACCGACGCGCCGAGCATCAGGACGGTCGGCACGGCCAGATGCCGGAGGACCAGCCAGCCGGATCCGAACGGCAGGCTCCTCGACAGGGTCGGGTGATCTGCCTCCTGGGCGAGCCCCTCGATCGCATCCAGCGCCCCGACGAGCAGGGCCAGCCCGGCCAGGGCGACGAGGACCGGCGTGCCTTCCCAGGCGGCGGTCGCCGCGACGCCGGCGGCGGCTCCGAGCACGACGACCCGAAGGATCCGCGGGGCCGGCCACCGCAGCACGCCCTGCCAGTCGCGTCGCCAGACGGGCCCCCGCCTCACCGGGCCGGAGATCGTGACCCACGGACGCCGGCGGGGTCCCTCGGACGAGAGCTGGCGGCGGAGCAGGATCACCGTGCGGACGTCCTGCATCGTCACGGCGAACCGCAGCTGGGCGGCGAGTCCGGCCTGGCGGAGCGCCGCCTCGAGCGACGTTCCGCCGATGACGGCGAGCCCGACCAGCGGCAGGACGACGACGATCAGGCCGACCAACGGCGTCCCGACCCCGTGGACCGGGGCCATCGCCAGCCGGCCGAGGAACGTCGCCGGCGAGGTCGCGTGCTTGGTGGCGAGGTCTGCGACCGACCAGCCGACGAGGGCGGTCGCGACCAGCCCGGCGACTCGCCGGCCAATTCGCCGGCCGGAGGCGACGAGCGCCGACCCGGTGAACGCGAGCCCGGTGATCAGGCCGACGAGACCGCACGAGGCGACCCACGCCGCGTAGGTTCCCGGCAGGCGCTGGGCCGCCAGGTTCCCGGTGATCATGCCGACCACGGCGCCGACGAAACCACTGAAGCGCAACTGGCGGGCCGCGACCCCCCGCAGGACGACGGCCCGGGGAATCGGCGCCAGCAGGACGATCGTCACGTCAGCCGGCAGCAGCACGAGTGGGCCGCCCCGCCCGCCCGACCGCAGCCCGGCGGCGACGGAGCCGGCCACGACGAGCCCGGCTAGGGCCGGTCCGAAATCCAATGCTCGCGACAGCTCGGTCGGCGTAACCGGCCGGCCGCCGACGATTCCCGAGATGAAGCTCGTCGCCACGGCCGCGAGAATCGCCGTCACGTACACCCGATAGACCGCATCGATCCAGTCGATCTGTTCGTATGCCCGCCGACGGCGCGCGCGACGCATCTCGCGGAGCGCCTGGGTTCCAACTCGGGCCACGCCCGAAGTCTCTCACCGACCGGCCGGCCGGCGGCGAACGACCTCAGGCGACCTGCCGGCGCTCGAACCGGGCCCGGGCCTTCGCGGCCTCGATCTCCCGGTCGCGCGGTGGGGCCGTCGTCACCAGGTCGGCGAGCAGCGCCCTGGATGCGTCGGTGACCGCGTCGACCGCCCGTTCGAAGGCCTCGGCGTTGGCCTGCGACGGCCGGGCCGTCCCGCTGATCTTGCGTACGTATTGGATCGCAGCTGCCCGGACCTCGTCATCGGTTGCCGGCGGCTCGAAGTTGTGGAGTGTTCTGATGTTTCGGCACATCCAGACAGCCTAGACGGCCGGCGCCGCCGGGTCAAAACGACGGCTCCCGGCCGGATTCCGCGGGTACTGGACCGTCCAGTACTGACCGCGGGGATCCTCCGCCGCTACCCTCGATCCCCGTGATCGAGAGCGTGATCTTCGACTGTGACGGGGTTCTCGTCGACACCGAGCCGACGTCCACCCGTGTCCTTGCCGGACTCCTGACCGAGGCCGGGCTGCCGACGACGCTCGACGACTGCCTGCGCCAGTACCGGGGCCACGCGATGAAGTCGGTGCTCGCCGACGCGACCAGCCGGCTTGGCAGGCCGCTCCCTTTCGACGTCGGCGCCCGCTACTACGCGGAGATCGAGTCGGCATTCCGGGTCGGGCTCGCCCCGATCGGCGGGATCGTCGACGCGCTCGACCGGATCACCCTGCCCAGTTGCGTCGCGTCGAGCGGACCCCACCACAAGATGGAGGTCACGCTGCGGATCACGGGTCTCTGGGACCGCTTCGACGGGCGGATCTTCAGCGCGACCGAGGTCGCCGCCGGCAAGCCCGCCCCCGACCTGTTTCTCTACGCGGCCGGCCGGATGGGCTTCGATCCGTCGACGACCGCCGTCGTCGAGGACAGCCTGGCCGGCGTGCAGGCGGCCGTCGCCGCCGGGATGCGGGCCCTGGCCTACGCGCGCGACACCGATCCGGTCGAGCTCGCCCGGGCGGGTGGCGAGCCGTTCGACGACATGGCCGACCTTCCCCGGCTCCTGCGGGCCGGCTACTAGGGGCTCGGGTGTCGGTGGTTGCCGGGCGCCGGGCTCGGGCTCGGGCTCGGGCTCGGCTCCGGAGCGGGCGCGCAGACCTTTCTGACGAATTTTGTACGAAGCTCGACATTTTGTCGCGTTTCGTACGTTTTCTCCGCGAGACCGACACCACCGCGTCGGCCGACCCCGGCAACTCGCAGCCGGACCCGCCTCCCGCCAGGGATGTTTAGCCGGCGGACGGACTGGTCACGCCGGCCGGGAGATCATGTTTCCAACAGCAGGAGGTCTCCTCAATGCCCTGGAACGAACTCACGCCGCGTCGGTTCGCCGCCTTTGATCGCGAGCTCGACGGCATCTCCAAGCAGACGATGGACGATCACTACAAGCTCTACGAGGGGTACGCCAGGAAGGCCAACGAGTGCCGGCGGATCCTCGACGAGACCGATTACTCGCAGGCCGAGGGCAACCAGATCTATTCGCCGCTTCGGTCGGTCTCGATCGACTACACGTTCGCTCTGCTCGGCTTCAAGAACCACGACCTGTACTTCGGTCACCTCGGCGGTCCCGGCGGAGCGCCGACCGGCCGGTTCGCCGGACTCGTCGACGACCAGTTCGGCGGCGTCGACAAGTGGTTCGACTCTGTCGCCAAGGCCGCGTCGTCGGCCCGCGGCTGGGTCCTCGTCGGCTACGACCTCGACGACGGGTCCCTGTTCAACTACATCCTCGACAGCCAGAACCTCTGGGCCGTCCACAGCATGGTCCCGGTCCTCGCGATCGATGTCTACGAGCATGCGTACGTCCGCGACTTCGGCGCCACGCCGGACGGCCGCAAGCGCTACGTCCAGGCGTTCTTCCGGAACATTGACTGGGATCACGTCGACCGGCAGCTGGCCCAGGCCGAGGCTGCCCGGCGGGGAGCCGAACTGGCTGGCGCCCGCGAGCCCGAGCCGGCCGGCGCCTGGCGCTGACCCCCCGGCGCCTGGCGTCGACCCCGGCGCTTGGCGTCGACCCCGGCGCCTGGCGCTGACCCCGGCGCCTGGCGCTGACCCGGGGGCGGGTGGTGCGCGGCGGGGCGTTCAAGCCCCACCGGTCCCGCCGGTACTGGACCGTCCAGTACTGCGTCAGTACTCATCGGTTTTCCGCCGGTACTGATCAGTTTTCCGACGGTACTGGACCGTCCAGTACTCGCCAGTGCTTCCCGGACCGAGTCCTGCATGCCCGTCCCGCCGGACCTTCGACCGAACCGTCGGGGCTGGCCGCCGCCGCGATCCTAGGCTTCGAGGGCGTCGATCCCCAGCTCGAGCATTCGCCGCCAGGCGCCCGGCTCGAGCTGGGCGGCCGCGCCCGTCGCCGCCAGCAGCAGCCGGAGGTCAAGCGTCGTCGCATCCCGGCGGGCGCGGCCGTCGGCCTGGGCCGCGGTCAGCAGCCGGCCGAGCGCGGTCGTCGTCTGCGCCCGAGCCGCCTGGACCGACGGATCGGCCGAGACCGTGACGATCGCCTCGCCGAGGACGTCGTCGGACGCCTGGCGCTCGGCCAGGACCCACAGCAGGCCGGTCAGCGCGGCCCACGGGCCGGCCGTGCTCGCCAGGGCCGCGTCGACCTGGCCGCGGACGTCCTTCAGGCGTTCGATCACGAGCTCGGCCAGCAGGTCGTGCTTGGACGGGAACTGGCGGTACACGCTGCCGATCCCGGCGCCGGCGGCCTGCGCGATCGCCGGCATCGGCGCGTCGAGCCCGTCTCGGGCGAAGACCTCGCCGGCGGCACGCAGCAGCCGGCGGCGCTTGTCGTCGGCGGTCAGCTCCGACCAGCAGATCGTCGGCGTCGCCGGGTACGGAATGACCATTCCGCTATTCTACTCGTCTGACGCCCCGGAACGCGCATTCCGGCGCGACGGCCCGGGGTCGAGACGGCCCGATATCCAGACGATGACCACGACCGGCAAACGCTCGCACCCGAACCTCACGCTTGCCGTGCTCGCGCTCGGCGGGATGTCGTACGCGATGCTCAGCTCGCTCGTCGTCCCGGCCCTGCCGACGATGCAGCACGACCTCCACACGACGGAGACCGGGATCGCCTGGCTGTTGACCGGCTATCTGCTGGCCGCGTCGGTCGGCACGTCGATCCTCGGCCGGCTGGGCGACATGTACGGGAAGGAGCGCCTGCTGATCTGGACGCTCGGCATCCTCGCCGCCGGAACCGTGCTCGCGGCCGTCTCGAGCTCGCTCCTGCCGATCATCATCGGCCGGGTCATCCAGGGTGCCGGCGGCGGGATCTTCCCCCTGGCGTTCGGGATCGTCCGGGACGAGTTCCCACGCGAGAAGGTCGCCGGCGCGATCGGCCTGCTGTCGGCGATCCTCGGCGTCGGCGGTGGGATCGGGATCGTCCTCTCCGGTGTGATCATCGAGCACCTCAGCTACCACTGGCTGTTCTGGATCCCGCTCGTCCTGATCCTGATCGCCACGTTCGCGACCTGGCGCGTCGTCCCCGAGTCGCCGGTCCGCGTCCCCGGGAAGATCAACTGGCTGGCGGCCGCCCTGATGACGATCGGCATCTCGGCCGTTCTGCTCGCGATCTCCGAGACGACGATCTGGGGCTGGGGCGGCCCGAAGACGCTCGTCCTGATGCTCGTCGGCTTCGCCTTCATCGGGATCTGGATCGCCGTCGAGACCCGCAGCGACGATCCGCTGGTCGACATGACGATGATGCGGGTCCGCGGCGTCTGGACGACCAACCTCGCGGCCTTCCTGCTCGGCGCCGGGATGTACGCGTCGTTCATCGTCTTCCCCCAGTTCGCCCAGCTCCCGAAGAGCACCGGCTTCGGCTTCGGCGCGTCCGTCGTCGTCTCCGGCCTGTACCTCCTGCCGGCGACGATCACGATGACGATCCTCGGCGTCAAGGCCGGCGCGATCTCCGCCCGGTTCGGGTCGCGGGTCGCCCTGATCGCCGGGACCGCGTTCGCGACCGCGTCGTTCCTGATGCTCGCCGTCGCCCACGCCCACCCGTGGGAACTGCTCGTCGCGGCCGCCCTGCTCGGGATCGGGATCGGCCTGGCGTTCGCCGCCCTCGGCAACCTCATCGTCCAGGCCGTCCCCAGCCATCAGACGGGCGTCGCGAGCGGGATGAACACCGTCATGCGAACCCTCGGCGGCGCCCTCGGCGGCCAGATCTCGGCGACCTTCATCGCCCAGCACGTCGCCCACGGATTCCCGACGGTCACCGGTTTCTCGGAGACCTTCGAGATGGCGACCGGCTTCCTCGCCGTCTGCCTGATCGCCGCCTGGATCGTCCCCCGGGTGCGGGCGGTCGCGACCGTGACCGATCCGGGCGACCCGACGCCGGCGATCGAGCACGGCACGCTGGTCGCCGCCGACTGACCCGGCCGGCCCTTGCGCTGAAAGGCGCGGTCCCGATACCTTCAAGGGATGAAGCTCGACGAGCTCAGAAGCGATGTCGAGCGCGGACTGATCGACACGGTCCTGCTCGCGATCACCGACATGCAGGGCCGCCTCCAGGGCAAGCGGTTGACCGCGCGCCACTTCCTCGCCGAGGTCGTCGACCACGGGGCCGAGGGGTGCAACTACCTGCTCGCCGTCGACGTCGAGATGGCGACGGTCGACGGGTATGCGATGGCGTCGTGGGAGCGGGGGTACGGCGACTTCGTGATGCGGCCGGACCTCGACTCGCTCCGGCGGGTTCCCTGGCAGGAGGGGACCGCCCTCTGCCTGGCGGACGTCGTCTGGCCGGACTCGTCAGACGTCGTCGCCTCGCCGCGTCAGGTCCTCCGCCGTCAGCTCGGACGGCTGGCCGAACGCGGGTGGATCGCGAACGCGGGGACCGAGCTCGAGTTCAACGTCTACCGGGATTCGTACGAGACGGCCTGGCACAAGCGGTACTTCGACCTCGACCCGGCCAACCTGTACAACGTCGACTACTCGCTGCTCGGGACCGCCCGTATCGAGCCGCTGATCCGGCGGATCCGCAACTCGATGGAGGCGGCCGGGATGCTGGTCGAGGACTCGAAGGGCGAGTGCAACCTCGGCCAGCACGAGATCAACTTCCGGTACGCGGACGCCCTCCGCACGGCCGACGACCATTCGATCTACAAGAACGGGGCCAAGGAGATCGCCGCGGCCGAGGGGATGGCGATCACGTTCATGGCGAAGTACGACGACCGGGAGGGCAACTCGTGCCACATCCACTTCTCGCTGGCCGACGCCGACGGGCCGGTGTTCGCCCGTGACCGGGCCGTCTTCGACGCGTTCCTCGCCGGCCAGCTCGCCTGCCTGCGGGAGCTGACGCTGCTGCTCGCGCCGAACATCAACTCTTACAAGCGTTTCGCGGCCGCCAGCTTCGCGCCGACGACGATCGCCTGGGGCCACGACAACCGGACGTGCGCGCTGCGGGTCGTCGGCCACGGCCCGTCCCTGCGGTTCGAGAACCGAGCCGGCGGAGCAGATCTCAACCCGTACATGGCGCTCGCAGCGATCATCGCCGCCGGCCTCCACGGCATCGAGCACGGCCTCGACCCGGGAACGGCCTACGACGGCAACGCGTACCTCTCGACCGACAAGCCCCGTCTGCCGGGGTCGCTCGCCGACGCCCGCGACCTGTTCGCGGGGAGCCGGGTCGCCCGGGCGGCGTTCGGCGACGATGTCGTCGACCACTACGTCAACGCCGCGGACGTCGAGCTGGCCGCGTTCGGCGCGGCCGTCACCGACTGGGAGCGCGTCCGCGGGTTCGAGCGTTTGTGACGGAGGTCCTCGCCCCGCCGGACGTCGTCTTCGCGCCGGTCCGATCGCAGACCGCGCTCGAGGAGACGGTCGACCGGCTCGGGACGGCGATCAAGCTCGGCCTGCTCGTCCCGGCGACCCGCCTCCCGCCCGAACGGGAGCTCTGCGCCCGGCTCGGGATCGCCCGGTCGACGCTCCGTCAGGCGCTCGCCGTCCTCTCCGAGAGTGGCCACCTCCACGCGACCCGCGGGCGCGGCGGCGGGACGTTCGTCGTCGATCCCCAGCCCCCCGCCCCGCCGCCGTCTCCGGAGCTGCTCGAGGTCTGGCGCGACGTCTGTGACGAGCGACTCGTCGTCGAGGTCGGCGTCACCCTGCTCGCCGCGGAACGCGCGACCCCGGACGCGCTCGACGGGCTCGACGCCTTGATAGACGTTCTCGACCGGACGGTCGACGACTTCACCGGGTATCGACAGGCCGACATCCGCCTCCACGTCGGGATCGCCGAGGCGACCGGAAATCCCCGACTCGTGAAGGCGATGACCGAGACGCAGGGGGCGATGACCGGTCTGATCTCGTTCATCGCCCACCCCCACGACGTCCTCGCCTCCTCGAACGCCCAGCACCGCCGGCTGCTCTCGGCCCTCCGCCAGGGCGACGAGGCTCGCGCGGTCCGCGTGATGGCCGAGCACATTCGCGCGACCGAGCACGTCCTCGCCGGCCTGCTGCCGGCCGGGGTGGGTTGACTTGGGCTGCCCGACCGGCGTATGGTGCGCCCATAAGGAAGGGTAAACAGACCTTTCCCCCTGAGGAGGGCGGATGGCTGCCACGGAGACCCTGGGCGCGGACGAGCAGCGGCTGGCGGAGATGGGCTACAAGCAGGAGCTCAAGCGCGGGTGGAGCAGCTTCTCGAACTTCGCGATCTCCTTCTCGATCATCTCGGTCCTGGCCGGGTGCTTCACGACGTACGGTCAGGCGTTCAACGACGGCGGACCGGTCGCGATCTCGATCGGCTGGCCGGTGATCAGCGTGTTCATCCTGATGGTCGCCTTCTCGATGTCCGAGCTGGCGTCGGCGTTTCCGACGGCCGGCGGGATCTACTACTGGGCGTCGAAGCTGGGCGGTGCCGGATGGGGATGGTTCACCGGCTGGTTCAACCTCGTCGGCCTGGTGGCCGTGGTCGCGTCGGTCGACTACGCGGCGGCGTCCTTCCTCCAGGCGCTGCTCGCGTCCTACAACCTGCACTTCGTCTTCGACTTCACGTCGTCGAACGTCAAGTACAACGCCCACGTCGTGTTCGGCCTGTTCGCGCTGATCCTGGTCGTCCACGGCCTGATCAACGTCTTCTCGAGCCACCTCGTCTCACTCTTCAACGCCGTGTCGGTCTGGTGGCACGTGATCGGCGTCGCGGTGATCGTCGTGATCCTGATCGTCGTCCCGAGCCATCACGCGAGCATCGCCTACGTCTTCAGCCACAGGCGCAACGGAACGGCCTTCGGGACGCACATGTACTGGTTCTACATCCTGCCGCTCGGCTTCCTCCTGACGATGTACACGATCACCGGGTACGACGCGTCGGCCCACGTGTCCGAGGAGACCCACGGGGCGGCCGAATCTGCGCCGAAGGGTGTCTGGCGGTCGGTCTTCTACTCGGCCGTGATCGGCTGGATCGTCCTCCTGGCATTGACCTTCGCCGTCCAGAAGAACGCGACCGGCACGATCTCGTCGGCCGGCTTCCCGGCGATCGCCGTCCTCCAGACGGCGCTCAGCTCGGCCGCGGCGAAGGCCGTCCTGATCATCTCGACGGTCGGCCAGCTGTTCTGCGGGATGGCCTGCGTGACGAGCGCGTCGCGGATGACGTTCGCCTTCTCGCGCGACGGCGCCGTCCCCGGCCACAAGCTGTGGCGCCGGCTCGGGCCGAACAGGACGCCGACGTGGTCGGTCCTCTTCGTCGTCGTCTTCGCCCTGCTCGTCACCCTGCCGGCCTTCTTCCCCGACAGCGCCGGCTACCCGGTGGCCTTCTTCGCGGTCACGTCGATCGCGGTGATCGGCCTGTACATCGCCTACACGATCCCGGTCTTCCTCCGCTGGCGGATGGGTGACGCGTTCGAGCCGGGGCCGTGGACGCTCGGCAGGAAATACAGGTGGATCAACCCGATCGCGTTCACGTGGGTCGGGATCTGCGTGATCATCTTCTGCCTGCCGACGTCCCCGGCAGGCGTCTTCTTCGGCAAGGGGTTCACCTGGTCGTCGGTCAACTACGCGCCGCTCGTGACAATCGGCGTGATGCTGATCGTGACGGTGTGGTACCTCGTCTCGGCCAGGCGGACGTTCACCGGGCCGACGCGGACGATCGCCGCGACCGACGCAGCTCCGGTCGTCGCGGGTGGCTGAGCTGTTGAGCGTCATCGAGCCGGCGACGGAGACGGTGCTCGCGACGGTCGACCGGGCGGGGGCCGACGAGGTCGACGAGGCCGTGGCCCGCGCGCGGGAGGCGTTCCCGGGGTGGCGGGCGCTGGATCCGGGTGCGAGGGCGCGACTGCTGTACCGGCTGGCGAGTGCGATCGAGGCGGAGCTCGAACCGCTGGCCGTGCTCGAGGCCCGCAATGCCG
>DATAUX010000067.1:0-14654 GCA_036268015.1 Solirubrobacteraceae bacterium
CCGCACCCGGCGACCAGCGGGGCGGCGGCGAGAACGGCGACGGCGACGCGCACCGGAGGATTATTTCGTCGGTCGTGGTCCGACGGTCGGGCCACGGGCGGGCGTTGTCGGTGTCTTCGGGGAAGGTCCGTATGAAACACGACAGTTTGTCGAGATTCGTACCGAAACCCAAAAACAACCGACAACACGTCCCCCGGCCCGGCCGGCCCGCCGGCCCGCCAACCCCGCCGGCGTCAGTCACTCAGGACCAGGACCCTCTTCTCTGCCTGCCCCGCCTCGCGGCGCTCCGACGCGGTCGCCGCACCGCCCGGCGAGTGCGATCATGGTCCGGTGCGTCGCCGCCTGCTCCTGATCTCGGTGACCGCGGTCGCCGGCGGAGGCCTCGCGTGCGTCGCGGCCGCGGGCAGCACCACGCCGAGCCGAGCCGGCCGGCCAGCGCCGACCAGGCAGGCCCGGTCGGCCAAGCCGGTCCTGAAGTCGTCGAATCCCGCGGCGGCGGTGACGGCCTTCGGGATCGACCTGATGGCCCGGATCGGCGGCACCGGCAACATCGTCTTCTCGCCGTACAGCGTCGCCAGCGTCGTCGCGATGGCCGGGGCCGGCGCGTCCGGTCGGACGGCGACCCAGATCGCCCGCGTCCTCGACCTGCGCTCGCCGACCCAGATCGCCGGGATCGGTCGCCTGTCGGGCACGCTCGCCCGCGAGCAGTCGGCGGCATCCGCCGGCGCGGCCGACCCACCGCAGCTCGATCTCGCCAACGGCCTGTTCGTCGAACGGAGCTTCCCCCTGCTGCCGGCGTTCACCGCGACCCTGACGACCGGGTTCGGCGCGCCGCCCCAGCCGGTCGACTTCGAGACCGACGCGGCCGGGGCGACCCAGGCGATCAACCAGTTCGTCTCGAGTCACACGGCCGGCGTGATCCCGCCGATCCTCGGACCCGGCCAGCTCGACGCGAGCACGCGACTCGCGCTGGTCAATGCGATCTACCTGAAGGCGGCCTGGAAGGATCCGTTTCCCGCGGCGGCGACCGCGACCCGGACGTTCGTCGCGCCCGGCGGCCGGCGGCCGGTCCCGTTCATGACCGAGACGGACTCGCTGGCCTACGCTAAGGGCTCGGGCTACCAGGCAGTCGAGCTGCCGTACGCGAACTCGACCTTCGCCCTGCTCGTGCTCAAGCCCGCCCACACGGAGGCCGCACTCCAGAAGCGGGTGACCCCGGGGCTGATCGCCCGCGCCCAGGCCGGCCTACGGCCGGCGACCGTCGCCCTGAGCATGCCCCGCTTCCACATCTCCCTCCAGGCAAACCTCGATTCCGAGCTCGAGCAGCTCGGCATGACGGCCGCCTTCAGCCCGGGATCCGCCGACTTCTCGGGGATCTCGCCGACGCCCCTGTACGTGTCCTTCGTCCAGCACGACGCCGACTTCACGGTCGACGAGCAGGGCACGATCGCGACGGCGGCGACCGTCGGCGGGATCAGCGCCACAGCGCTCGAGCTGCCTCCCCGGCCGACCGCACGATCGACTTCGACCGGCCGTTCCCGTTCTACCTGATCGACACGAAGACCGGCGCCGTGATCTTCGCCGGCCGGCTCACCGACCCGAGCGCCGCCCCGCCCCCGACCTAGCCGGCGATCTCCCAGCTGCCGTCCGGCTGCTTGGTCAAGACGGTCGGCGCGGACGCCGGGTTCAGGAATCCCCTCAGGCTCCCCTGCGTGCTCGTGATGTCGGCGTCGCTGACCGTCGCCGACCCGCCGGTGATCGTGACCTTGTTGACCTGCGCCGTCCGCAGGCCGTCCTTGATCGCGGCCGACAGATGCGCGCTGACCTCGTCGATCGCCGCCGAACACGTGTGGGCCGAGCTCCCGCTGGCCAGCTGGGCCTGGCCGAGCGGCGTCGCCAGCGCGCACGCGGCGCCACCCTTCCCGGCGGCGAGGTCGGCCAGCTCGCTCGTCACGACGCGCTTGATCTTGGCCGTGTCCGCCGTCTCGCTGCTGCCGCACCCGGCGAGCACGCAGCCGGTCACGAGGGTCGCGGTCAGGCCTGCCAGTCGAATTCGCACGGCGAGACTCTAGCGTCGCCGGCAGCCGCGTGGGGACTTGTTCTCCGACCGGCTGCCCCATCCCCGTACGAGCCGGCGCCGGCCGGCCGGCCGGCCCCGTCGCGGCCGGTCGAACCCAGCCCTAACCCGGCGTCGCCGCGGCCGTCCAGTCGACGGCGACCGGCGTCTCCTGGAGCAGGGCGGCCCAGGTCGGGATGTCCGTCGTCCCGCTCGGCGGGATGCCCTTCGCCGTCTGGAACGCCTCGAGCGCGGCGGTCGTCGCCGCGTTGAAGATGCCGGTCGTCGGCGTCGTCGGCTCGGCGGCCGCCAGATGCTCCTGCATCCAGACGATCTGGTCGCCCTTGGCCCCCTGGGAGAAGACCGGCAGGCTCGTGTCGACGACGATCGGCGCGGTCGGCAGGGGAGCCGCGAGCGGCGTGTCGAGGGCAGCCCAACCGGCCGTCGTCGTGTCCTGCCAGTCCCACCACGACAGGCCCGACGCGCCGTAGGCGGCCGACAGCTGGCGGAAGCGGGTCATCTCGGCCGGCGGCGTCCCCCCGTAGGTCTCGCCGAGCGGCATGATCGGCCGCGCGTAGACCCGGTTCTCGTGGTACGTGTGCGCGAACGCCGCGTCCGGCGTCGTCCCGATCGTGTGCCAGTACAGCTGCGGCGTGTTGAACTGCGCGCCGCCCGGCCCGAGGAAGACCGAGTACGGGAGCGACTCGTGGTAGTCGACGTACGGGAACGACGCCAGGCCGATCGGGTAGTTCGGACCGACCGCCGCCCTCAGCGTCTGGATGTACGTCTGCGCCGCCGCGTACTTCCCCTCGTACTCGGACTCCGCGTCGATCACCAGGCAGTCGGCGCCCGCCGCCACGGCCTGCGCACCCAGCTGGGCCTCGGCCGCCGGGTGCGTCCCGTAGACGTACTGCCACGCGCAGACCCTCAACCCGAGGCTGTGGAACTGGCTGACGAGGCCGGCCGTGAACTGCGGCCAGTAGTTGGTCGACCCGTCCGAGCTCTTGACGAACACGGTCGTGATGCCGGCCGCCTTCGCCTGGGCGGCGATCGCCGGGACGTTGCCGGCGTCGGACTTCGTCATGTACCAGATCCACATCCCGTTGCCGTCGAACGCCGTCCCCGACGGGGGGGCGACAGTGCTCTGGAGGGCGACCGGGATCGGACCGAGCACCTTGACCGGCCCGTACGGCCGCGACCGCAGGCCGGTCGGCCCGCGGACGACGATGTGCCCGGAGTGGGCGGTCGCCGGCACGGTGACGACGAACCCCTGCGGCGAGAGCCGCATCACGACGCCGGTCGTCAGGCCCTTCCGGCCGCCCTGCGGCTGGCGCGGGAACATCACGACGGTCGCCCCCCTGACGAAGTGGTGGCCGTGGAGCACGATGACCCCGCCGGCGTGGACGGTCAGGCTGCCGCCACACAGGGTCAGGCACTTCGCCCCGGTCACGACCGGAGCGACCTGGGGTGGGCTCACCTTGCGCGGCGTCGTCGCCTTCGGCGCCGCCGCCGGCGTCGTGGCCTTCGGCGTCGTGGTCGGCTTCGGCGTCGCCGTCGTCGCCGGCGTTGTCGTCGCCGGGTCGACCGTCGTCGTCGGCACGGTCGCCGGCGTCCCGCCGGGAGCGACGGCCCCGCCGGTCGCCGCGGCGCCGGCGTTCGGCGCGACGAGCAGCGCGAACGCGCACGCGGCGAGCACCAGGGCACGGGTCGGGTTCACTGGCATCGGCATCGGCCTCCACGGGTACGACGACTCGGTTCGCACCACTCAACACGCGAAAAGCCGGTCAGTCGCGGTCCCGAGGCCGAAAGAGCGTACCCGCGCGCTTGGACGGCCCCCGCAAGAAGCCTCTCACGGCCGCCGTCCGCGACCACAGGCCCGGCGGCCTCGGCTCGACCTCTTCGCGCAGGGGCAGCCGTCCGGCCCGGCGGGCGCGCATCACGCACGAGCTGTGGGCGTGGCGTCGCCGGCCGGGGTCGCCGTCCGGGAGGATCAGCATGTGCTCTGTCAGCGCCGGCAGGAATCGGCCGCAGAGTGGGCACGTGTAGGTCGCCGGCTTGCGGTTCTGGGCCGGGCGGACGACCCACCAGGCGGCCGGCTCGAGTCGGGGACGCCGGCCGGCCCGGGTCATCCGCACTGCGGGCCGGTCGACGCGGCGATCGGCTCGCCGACGCCCTCGAGCTGGGAGATCAGCGGCGCGCTGACCTCGACCGTCATCGCGACGGACGGCTTGCACGCCGTGTAGACGTAGATCACGTGGGAGAAGCCGTCGGACTCGAAGGCCAGGAGCCAGGCCGGCCGGCCGCCGGGGAAGAGGACCCGGCCGAAGAAGTGGTCGACGTAGCCGAGCCGGGTGGCTGCCAGCTCGCGAAGCTTGGTCGCCCGCAGCTGGGCCGGCTCGACCGCCGGACGGACGGCCGTCACGGCGAGCTGGAAGTCCGGCTGGGTCGCGTCGTGGAAGGCCGCCTTCGACGTCCCGGGGGGCGCGGCGACCTGCTGGCCGGTCCAGCCGACCGGGACGAGCGTGGTCAGGCCGGCCGTCTGGAAGAGACGAAACCGGGCCTGGCCACCGGTCGATCGGCTGCCGGAGGCGACGAGCGCGAGCACGACGATCAGCCCGACGACGACCAGGCCGGCGAGCCAGCGGGCCCACACCGGCATCGGGGCACGCGTCTTCTGGGCTGACCCGCACAGCGTGCACCGGCGACTGTCCGGATGGATCTGGACGCCACACTGAACACACGGCCTGGTCTCCACGCCGGCGAACGTTAGTCACCCGGGAGACCGAGGTCGAGGCCGGCCGGTGAGTTTCACGGCCGGCGGGCGTCCTAGTCGTCGTGGGGCGAGAGGAGTCCGACAGGCCTTGCGTGCGTCATCCGGTCCCGGCACATCCCTGGTGATCAGCGGCTCGATCGACGCCGCCGAGATCCCCCTGCTCTGTGAACGGCTCGGCCGGCTCCTGCTCGACACGAACGCGGTCACCTGCGACGTCAGCCGGCTGGCCGCGACCGTCGCGGCCGTCGACGCCCTCGCCCGGCTCCAGTTGACGGCCCGCCGGCTCGGCGGCCAGATCACCCTGGTCGGCGCGTCGGCCCGGCTCGACGAGCTGGTCGGGATCTGCGGGCTGACCGACATCCTCGCGGCCCGGCCGGGCTAGTCTGCGAGCGGGTCGGTCTTCCGGATCATTCCGCTGGCCGGCCGTGGAGGGCCCGGCTGGTCAGCCGGCAGCGACCGGCAGGTGGTCGGGCAGGCCGAAGAGCGGGAACAGACGGTCGACGTCGAGGAACGTGTTCAGGCCGGTGACCCGCCCGTCGGTCGTCTCGAGGACGACCAGCCCCCACGGGAAGTGACCGCCGTCCGGGTCGACCCTGTACTGGCCGAAGGCCGGTGACCCGTTCGCCTGGCCGGCCGGCACGAGGCGCGACCCCCGGCAGCCGGAGCCGAACCCCAGCATCCACCGGGCGACATCGACCCGGCCGCGCAGCCAGAGGCTGTACGGCGGCATCGACATGACCGCGTCCTCGTGGAGGAGGGCGACCAGCGAGTCGATGTCGTAGGTCTCGAAGGCGGCGACGTACCGGTCGACGAGGGCCTCCTGGTCGGCGTCGATCGCCCCGGCCGGGTCGGTCGCGCTGAGGTCGGTGTCGGCGAGCGACGCCCGCGCCCGTTGGAGGGCGCTGTTGACCGACGCGACGCTCGTCTCGAGCAGGTCGGCCACCTCGGACGCCTTCCACCGGAGGACCTCACGCAGGATCAGGACGGCCCGCTGACGGGCCGGCAGGTACTGGAGGGCGCCGACGAAGGCCAGCCGGAGCGTCTCCCGGGCGACGGCCAGCTCGGCCGGGTCGCCGCCGTCGGGCAGCGCCCGGCCGTCGGGCATCGGCTCGATCCAGGTCGACTCGGGCATCGTCGGCAGCGGACCCTCGGGCGACCCGACCTCGCTGAGGTCCATCGGCCGGGCCCGGCGCTTGCGGGCGTCGATCATGTCGAGGCAGACGTTCGTCGCGATCCGGTAGAGCCACGACTTGAGGGCCGCCCGGCCCTCGAACCGATCGATCGCCTTCCACCCGCGGAGCATCGTCTCCTGGACGGCATCCTCGGCCTCGAAGGCCGACCCGAGCATCCGGTAGCAGTAGCCGGTCAGCTCCCGCCGGTGGGCCTCCAGCCGCAGCTCCAGGTCAACCCGGCCGACCGGTGCCGGCTCAGTAGTCGTAGCGTCGAGTCCAGCCATGCCGGAGCACTCCTCTCGTCGTTGCCACCAGATCCCAATCTTACGACCCGCCGGCCGCGTCCGCGACGCGTCCGTGACGATCGTCACGAGCAAAAAGCCCGCCAGCCGGCTGGAGGCGCTATCCTTCGACCCAGGTCGAACGACCGTTCGACAAAGCAGTGCAGGACTTCGTGGGTCGTTGCTGGACAGCATCCTCCGCGTTCCCAGCACATAACACCGGAGGAAGCACGAATGCCAACCGGCACCGTGAAGTGGTTCAGCGACGACAAGGGCTTTGGCTTCATCACGCCCGACGACGGATCCAAGGATCTCTTCGTCCATCACAGCGGCATCGGCGGAGACGGCTACCGGTCGCTCGCCGAGGGCGCGAAGGTCTCCTATGACGCCGAGAACGGCGACAAGGGCCCCAAGGCCGTAAACGTCACGACGCTCTAGTCAGAGCTTCGTTCGCGACGCTCGCGCGTCGCACGGATACAGCGGCTCGGTCCGAAGCGGGACCGAGCCTGTATCTCCCCGACCGGCGGCGCGTACCAGTCCCGCCCGTACCGCGCTCAGACCTTCGTGCGCGACTTCTTGATCTCCTTGGCGACTTCGGTGCCCCAGCCGACGACGACGCCGGCGAATTCCTTCGCCTTGCCGATCAGCTGATCCCGCTTGCCCGCCGTCTCGAGCGACTTGTTGCCGGTCAGAGACCCGATCGTCTCCTTGATCCTGCCCAGTGTCCTGTCCAACTGTCCGTCGGCCATTTGACTCCTCCTCGGGGGAAAGCTGCGTGCGTAGCGTCGCGAAGCGCTCCAGAGTCACGCTACCAGTCGCGCGGCCAATCGCCTACGACCCGCCAGCCCGCATAATCGGCGGCGGCGATGCCAAAGCTCAGCCGCTACGAAGCCAAGCGCGACTTCGACCGCACGCCCGAACCGGCCGGCGACCTCGGACCGTCGGGTGACGAGCCGCGCTTCGTCGTCCAGGAGCACCACGCCCGCCGACTCCACTGGGACCTGCGCCTCGAGTACGACGGCGTCCTGCGGTCATGGGCCGTGCCCAACGGCATCCCTGACGACCCCGACCACAACCGCAAGGCGATCCAGACCGAGGACCACCCGGTCGCCTACCTCGACTTCGAGGGGACGATCCCGACCGGCAGCTACGGGGCCGGGACGATGTCGATCTGGGACCGGGGCACCTACGTGGCCGAGAAGTTCGACGACGACAAGGTCATCGTCGACTTCCACGGCAGCCGGCTGACCGGCCGGTACGCCCTCTTCCGGACGGCGAAGTCCGACTGGATGATCCATCGGATGGACGCCGCCGCCCGGCCGGCCGACCCGTTCCCCGACCACCTCTCGCCGATGCTCGCCCGGACCGGCGGCCTCCCGGCCGACGACGACGCCTGGGCCTACGAGATCAAGTGGGACGGGATCCGCGCGCTCGTCTACTACCAGCCCGGCCGCCTGCGGATCGAGAGTCGCAACCGGAACGACATCACCCACACGTTCCCCGAGCTGCGCGGCCTGATCGACGCGCTCGGGTCCCGGACCGTCATCCTCGACGGCGAGCTCGTCGCCTTCGACGAGAACGGCCTGCCCAGCTTCGGCCGCATCCAGCAGCGCATGCACCTCTCCGAGCAGGCGGCCCGCCGACGTGCCGAGGAGATCGCCGTCGTCTACGTGATCTTCGACGTCCTCCACCTCGACGGCAGCTCGACGATCCGGCTGACCTACGGCGAGCGCCGGGAGCTGCTCGACCGGCTCGAGCTGGCCGGCCCGGCCTGGGGGACGCCCGAGTCGCAGACCGGCGGCGGCCGTGAACTGCTCGCGGCGACCGCCGAACGTGGCATAGAGGGAATCATCGCGAAGCGCCTTGACAGCCGGTACGTGCCGGGCGGGCGCAACGGCGCGTGGATCAAGCTCAAGAACACCCGCCGCCAGGAGCTCGTGGTCGGCGGCTGGCTCCCCGGCAAGGGCCAGCGGCGCGATCGGGTCGGCTCGCTCCTGGTCGGCTGCCACACGCCCACCGGCGAGCTGCGCTTCGCCGGGCGCGTCGGGACCGGGTTCACGGCCGCCGAGCTCGACCGGCTGGCCGGGCTCCTCGTGCCGCTCGAGCAGCCCGCCAGCCCGTTCGTCGGCCGCCAGCCGCCGGCCGGCGCGATCCACGTGGCGCCGACGCTGGTCGCCGAGGTCGAGTTCTCCGAGTGGACGGCCCAGGGCCAGCTCCGGGCCCCGTCGTACAAGGGACTCCGCGACGACAAGCCGGCCGCCGACGTCGTCTGCGAGGCGGTTGACGACGAGGTCGGAGCAGTCGGCGAGGTCGACGACGAGATCGGGGAGGTCGGGGACGTCGACGAGACCGGCGACCTGCCGTACGAGGTTCTCCGGCAGACGCCGACGACCGTCGAGGTCGGGATCGGCGGACGCAGGCTGAAGCTGTCGAACCGCGGCAAGGTGATCTACCCGCGGACCGGCTTCACGAAGGGTCAGCTGATCGACTACTACGCGACGATCGGCCCCGTCCTCGTCCGCCACACGGCCGGCCGGCCGCTGACGCTCAAGCGGTACCCGGACGGGGTCGACGGCAAGTACTTCTACGAGAAGCGCTGCCCGACCCACCGGCCGTCGTGGGTCGCGACCGCACCGGTCTGGAGCGGGCGGACGGCCGGTGAGATCGACTACTGCCTGGCCAACGACGTCCCGACCGTCGTCTGGGCGGCCAACCTCGCCGCGATCGAGCTGCACACGTCACTCTCACTGGCGACCGACCTCGCCTGCCCGACCGCCGTCGTCTTCGACCTCGATCCCGGCGACGGGGCCGACGTCCTCGACTGCGCCCGGGTCGCCGTCTGGCTGCGCGACCTGTTCGACGCGATCGGCCTCCAGACGCTCGTCAAGGGCTCCGGGTCGAAGGGCCTCCAGGCGTACGTCCCGCTCAACAGTCAGACGTCCTACGACGAGACCAAGCCGTTCGCCCAGGCCGTCGCCGAGCTGCTCGAGCGCCAGCACCCCGAGCTCGTCGTCTCGCGGATGAGCAAGCACCTCCGGGCCCGGCGGGTGTTCATCGACTGGAGCCAGAACGACCAGCACAACACCACCGTCAGCGTCTACTCGCTGCGGGCGGCCGCCCGGCCGACCGTCTCGGCCCCGCTGACCTGGGCCGAGGTCGAGCGTGCGCTCGCCGCCGGCGATCCCGCTTCCCTGTTCATCGACGCCGACGCGATGGCCGACCGGATCGTCGCTCACGGCGACCTCTTCGCCCCCCTGGTCGAACTCGTGCAGAGCCTGCCGGACCTCTGACCCGCCGGCTGCCGACGGGCTAGGCTGGTGGGCGCCAGACCACTCGACAGGGAGGCACCGTGGCTTTGAACAGACGCCGAACGTTCGTGTTGGTGACCGCCGGCGTCTTCGGTGCCGGGATCGGCGGTGCCGTGCTCGTGTCGGCCGCGTCGACCGGGACGATCTCCGCCTGCGTCAACAACCAGTCCAACGCCGGGACGATCCGGGTCACGTCGGATCCCAGCGGCTTCTCGGGTTCGGCCTGCAACAACTTCGAGCATCCGATCACGTTCAACACGGCCGGCCCGCCCGGGCCCGCCGGACCCCAGGGCCAACAGGGAGCGACCGGGCCGACCGGCGCCCCCGGGGCGGCGGGTGGCACCGGCGGGTCGACCGGCACGGGCACGACCGGCGGGACGGCGGCCGCGCCGACGAACTTCATCGCGACGACGTCGTTCGCCCTGCCGGCACGCCACTTCCTCGAAGCCAAGATCGACTGCCCGAAGGGCGATGTCGCCGAGGGCGGGACGGCCGCCCTGATCTCCCCGCTCGGTCAGACGCCGACCGTCGGCAACGCCGACGCCGGCCCGGGCATCACCAGCCCGAACGGCCACACCGCGGTCGGCTGGACCGGCGAGGCGTCGAACGCGACCGGCCAGGCGGCGAGCGTCAAGTTGTCGGTGATCTGCGCCGGACCCGACCTCAACCCGGCGGCTGCCACCAAGAAGCTGGTCCTCCTGCGACGGCTGCACAAGGCGAAGAAGGCCGCGTCCTGACCGGCCGCCGCCGCGGATCGCTGGGCGTCCGGACGGCCGCGGCGGTCGCGGTCGTCGCCCTGGCGGCGACCGGCTGCGCGGTCGACAACGCGTCGCTCGACGTGCCGGCGCAGTCGGGCGTGACCGGCGCCCTGACGCCGGCCCCGGCGTCCGGCGTGCCGAGCTCGTACACCGGCCTCGGGGCGCGGACGCGGGCGTTCGCCCGCGGCCATCGCGAGGCACCGATCGGCCGGGCGTCGAGGGACGGCAAGGGCGCCGTCGCCAGCAGCCTGCGAACGAGCCGGGCCGACCGGGTCACCGGGTACGTCGTGACGTTCAACTACCAACCCCCGCTGTCCGACGCCCAGCGACTCGCGTCGGCCGTCAGCCTGTCGGATCTTCCGGCCGACCGGATCACGATCAAGTCGACCGCGACGTGCATCGTCTACGCCAGCCCGACGATGAAACGACTGGTCGGGATGCTCTACACGAGCGTTCTGACGACCCCGGGATCGACGACCGCCGACGTCAGGACGACGCCGACCGCGACCTGCTGAGTCGACGCCCGCCCGCCAGACAGGAATCGGGGGCCGCTTGAGCGAACTCCACACCCGGTGCGGTCAACGGGGCGCGAGCGGGGTACTGTCGGCGTCGGCGGCGTGGTCGGCCTGCTGCTGCGAGCCTCGCCGACCCGCGGACGCGGTCGCGTCGACCCGGCGATCGAGCACGCCAGCCGCCTCGAGCAAGACGCCGCCAGGGCTCGCCTCCGCGCCGACGACGAGCTCCGCGCCCGGTCGCGGGCCGGGGCCGGGGCGCGGCCGCCAGCCGCGAGCCGCCCCGCCGGCCACAGCCCCAGCCCGCCGCTCCCGATCCTCCAGCCGGCCGACCGGGCAGTACTGGACGGTCCAGTACTGGGCGAGTACCCGGGAGTCCACGCCGTGGACGGTCCAGTACCGGGTGGTCGTGCGGCCGGCCGACCGCGACGGCCCGCACCCCGCGAGTGGGCGACCCGATCGCCGCCGGCCCCGGCCCTCGGGCCGCTTCCGTCGTGGAGGGGGCCGGCCGGACCGGCCGCGGTCCCGCCGTCGCCGATCCCCCGGACCGGGCCGCCCGGTCCCCGGCCGGGCCGGACGGCCGGCGGCTCGCTGATCGACGACGAACCGCCGAGCCCCCGGCGGCTCGGCTTCGACCGGCTACTCGCCGGGTTCGCCCCCGGACCCGGACTACCCGCCGGGCCGGCCCAACCCGGCAGACCGACTCGACCCGCCGGCCCGGCCCAACCGGCCGGATCGACTCAGGCCGCCGGGCCGGCGTCGGTCGGGCGGTCGACCGCCGGGTCCGACCGATCGGTGCGGACTCGCTCGCGGAGACCCGCGGGTACTGGACGGTCCAGTACTGGGCGAGTACCCGGGAGTCCAGGCCGTGCCGGGTCGACTCGGGTCGAAGGCAGCGCCGACGAAGCAGGCCGTCCGGCCCGGCGGGTCGCCGACGCGGATCGCCGCCGGCGTGGGCTCGGGCGGATCGCCGGCCGGGGCCGGCGGACGGCGGTTGCCGGGATGTTGATCCTGGCCGCGGGGATCGGCGCGTGGTCGGCCGTCGCGCACTCGGCCGGGCGGGTCACGGACACCAGACTTGTCGCGGCGTCGACGACCGGCGCCCTGGACGCTCCGACCGCGTACGCCCGCCGTGAGATCCCCGTGACCTACATGCGGCTCTACCGGCGGGCGGCGACCGAATACGACCTCGGCTGGGCCGAGCTCGCCGCGGTCGGCCAGATCGAGAGCCGGCAGGGCCAGAGCGTGTTCCCCGGCGTGAGCAGTGGAACCAACACGGCCGGGGCGGCCGGCCCGGCCCAGTTCGTGTCGGCGACGTGGGACCGGTTCGGCGTGGATGGAGACGGCGACGGGCAGATCAACCCGTACAACCCGGCTGACGCGATCCCGTCGATGGCGGCCTACCTGCGGGCGTCCGGCGCTCCGGAGGACTGGCCGAAGGCGCTGTTCGCGTACAACCACTCACAGTCATACGTCGATGCCGTGGTCGCGACCAGCCGGCGCTTCGACCGTCAGTCGACCGCGCGAGTGGCCCGCACGGTTCAGTGACCCTTGGCCGGTCGCAGCCTGATCCGCTGGCCGACGTCCAGGCTGCCGGGGTCGGTGTAGGGGTTGAGATCTTCGAGCTCGGGGACGCTGACTCCCGTCCGCTCGGCGATCAGGCCGTACGTCTGGCCCTTCTCGACGACCCAGAACTGCTTCAGCGTGGTCGCGCTGACCGCGTTCAGGGTCGGTCCGCCGGATGCGCCGGACGGGTCGAGCCGGATCAGGACGAAGAGCAGGAACATCATGGCGACGAGGAGTCCGATGACCGCTGCGCGGGCCTCGGCCGACAGGCGCAGGCCGCGAAACTCACGGTTCACGATCGGGCCGTCGTTCGCCCGGTCCGACTCGGGCAGGCCGTCGCGGAGGTTGGGTAGGTGCTGGCCAACGGCGGCCAACACACCAAGCATTCGGCCGAGGCGATTCTGGGGAGACGGGGACATCTCAGACACCTACCATCCGGTGGTGGCTGAGCCTGTCAGCATGTCGTGACACGAAACGACTCCTGTCGGGGCGCAATTGACCCTGAGACACGTCCGACCGGCGGCGTGCGGGCACCGCCGGCGTCCGCTGCTTACTGTTACGGCGCCGCGCCCGGAATCCGAGCCCCGAGCCGTAGAACAAATGTAGCAACGCGCGGTTGCGCTCTTGTTACGTAATGCTTGGTTCTTCGCGGATGTTTAACCCGGTGGCCGGACCGGCTCGCCCGACCGGTTCGCGGCGTCCGACCGACGGCCCGACCGTCTGACCAGGCGACGCGCGCCTCGCGCGCGGTCCACCGGCCTGCCGGGTCTGTCAAGCTCCGCTCAGAGACGACCACGGCCCGGAGGCAGACATGAAGAAGATCGCCCTGATCGGGCTCGGCGCGACGGCGATGCTCGCCCTGCCGGGCGTCGCGACAGCCGGCACGCAGAGCTTCAGCCAGCCGACGGTCTCGGCCAATCCGACTGCCGGAGCCCCGGTCACCCTGACCGAGACCGGGACGTCGGACCCGGGCAGCACGTTGACCGTCTCGGCGCAGGCCGGCGGCGGCGCCTGCACGGCGGCGGCGGTGCAGATCGACTCGGCAGCCGTCGCGGGAACGTTCACCCATGCGACGGTCTTCACGCCGGCCCAGCCCGGCGTCTACACGATCTGCTACTTCTTCAGCGGGGCCAACGGGACCCAGAGCTCGAGCTTCGCGATCAGCGTGGCTCCGGCCCCGCCGCCGCCGGCCGGGCCGGTCCCGGTGGCGACCAGGCCGAACTGCGTCGTGCCGAACCTGCTGCGCCACTCGGAGGCCTACGCCCAGCACCTGCTGACCAAGGCGAACTGCAAGCTCGGCCGGGTCTACCGCCCGAGCCAGCGGACGCTGAGCCGGGCCAAGCGGCGAGCCGGCGGGCGCGCGCCGAAGCTGGTCGTCGCGTCGCAGACGCCGCGCAAGGCGGGGACCGTCTCCTACGACGGAGCCGTCGTCGCGATCCGGCTCGGCATCGCTCCCCGGCCGAAGCCGGCCGCCAAGCGCGGCTGACGGCAGGCGGAGGCCGCAGGGGCGGCGGGGTCGGCTGGGGCGGCGGGGTCGGCTGAGGCGGCGGGGTCGGCTAGGGGGGCGCGCCGACCGGGTCGATGTGCTTCGCTGATAAGTGATTTCTAATTTGGGACGCCGCGTCCTGGAACGTACACTCATTTCCGGGTGCGTTACTGGCCGGCGGACCGGAGGCGTGAGTGGTTTCCACGATGAGTAGATGACGGACGACGGGCCGTCGGCGCTTCTCGGTGGCCGGTTCTTCACGGCGATGAGGGAAGCCGCCAGCGTGCACGCCATCGGCGCCAGCGGGGCCGACGCCCATCTGGCCCACCTGCTGCGTGTCACCGGGCTCGTCCTCGAGGACGGCGGTGCCGAGGACGAGATGATCGCGGCGCTGCTGCACCATGCGGACGGCGACCAGACCGACGAGGCGGCCCGCCAGCGGGACATCCGGACGCGCTACGGCGACGACGTGGCCGAGATCGTCAGCGTATGCACTGACAGTTTCAACGACCCCAACCCGTCCTGGCGGGCCCGGAAGATCGAGCACGTCCGGCGGATCGAGGACGCTTCGCCGGGCGGGGTGCGCGTGTCGCTGGCCGACAGCCTCGACCACGCGCGCGGACTCGTGTCTCGTCGCCGGGACGGCGTCGGCCGGGCCGGTGGCCCGGCGGTCGACGCCGGCATGTACTACGCGAGCCTCGCCCGCGCGTTCTCCCGCCGCCTGCCGGGTCCGCGGACCGCC
>DATAUX010000068.1:0-4278 GCA_036268015.1 Solirubrobacteraceae bacterium
GTGCCGACCGTCGGCCCCGACGCATTGGTCGCTTCGATGCGGAAGTGATAGGTCGTCGCCGGCGTCAGACCGGTCAGGTCGGCCGTGACCGTCGCCGGCGCCACTCCGCTGCCAGCCGACGTGGCCGTCGTCGTCGTCCCGTAGGAGTCGGTCGTCCCGTAGTCGAAGTGGTAGGTCGTCGCCTGCCCCAGCGGGTTGACGGTGCCGCTGAGCGTCGTCGTCGTGAACGTCGGCGCGGTCGCCGTGCCCGTCGTGACGGCCGGCGCGGTGAGTGGGAGGGCGCTTGCCGACGCGGCCAGAACACCGGCCACCAGCAGGCCGCTGAGCCCCAGGAGAAGAGTAAGACGTCGCATCACACAACCTTTCATCGGATGAGTCCTGACCCGTCGGAACTCATCCCGGACCGCAGAGTTGCGGGCCGCTTACGCCTCGCTTCGGTTTGACCGGCCGGCAGAACGGATATCGAGGTCACGTCTCCGCGTCGACCGCCCACACTCCCGACCCGCACGTGCTCGTCCTCTTCGGCGCGCGCGGCGACCTCGCCCGCCGCAAGCTCCTCCCCGGCATCTACCGGCTCGCGCAGGCCGGTCTGATGCCCGGCGACTTCAGGATCATCGGGTCCGGCCGTCACCCGCCGGACGGGGATTTCGCCGACGAGGTGAAGGCCGCGGTCGGCGACCGCGCCGCCGACGACCTGACCCCGGCCGGCTGGGATGCGTTCGCGCCCAGCCTGTCGTTCGTCCCGTCGTCGGCCGACGACGGCCGCGACCTGGCCGCCGCGGTCGGCGCCGCCCGCCGGGAGCTCGGCGAGTCGTCCCGGACGCTGCTCTATCTCGCCGTCCCGCCGTCGGCGATGCGCCCGATGGTCAAGATGCTGGCGGCCACCGGCCTGTCGGTCGACCCGCGGGCGCGGATCGTCACGGAGAAGCCGTTCGGCTCGGACCTGGCCTCGGCAAGGGCCCTCAACGCCACCCTCCACGACCACGTCGACGAGGACGCGATCTTCAGGATCGATCACTTCCTCGGCAAGGAGTCGGCCCAGGACATCCTCGCCCTGCGCTTCGCCAACGGCCTGTTCGAGCCGATCTGGAACCGCCGCCACGTCGCGTGTGTACAGATCGACATCCCCGAGGCGCTCGGCCTCGAAGGTCGTGCGTCCTTCTACGAGGAGACCGGCGCCTTCCGCGACATGGTCGTCACCCACCTCAGCCAGATCCTCGGCTTCCTGGCGATGGACCGACCCGCCAGCCTCGACGCCCAGGCCCTGCGGGACGCGAAGGCCGCCGTCTTCGAAGACCTCCAGCCGTTCGATCCGGCGTCCGCCGTGTTCGGCCAGTTCGCCGGCTACCGCGACGAGGACGGCGTCGACGGCGAGTCGACGACCGAGACGTTCGCCGCGATCCGCGTCCTGATCGACAACGACCGCTGGCGCGGCGTGCCGTTCCTCCTGCGCACCGGCAAGGCGATGGCCGAGGGCCGCCGGACGGTCAGCCTCGCCCTGCGGGAGCCCGACCACCAGATCTTCGACTGCCGGGCGGAGGACACCCGACGGCCGAACGAGCTCGTCTTCGAGCTGACCGACGACCCGACGATCGCCGTCGAGCTCCGCGTAAAGGTGCTCGGTCCGACGTCGCAGGTCACCCGGGCGCCGCTCACGCTCGACATCGAGCGGGCTACCGGCGACCACGGGCTCGAGGCGTACGAGCGTCTCCTCCACGACGCGATGATCGGCGATCAGCTGCTGTTCGCCCGGTGCGACGAGGTCGAGCGGCTGTGGACCTGCGCGGCCCCGATCCTCGCCGACCCGCCCGAGTCCGTGCCGTACGCCCGCGGGTCGTGGGGTCCCGACGCGGCGTCCCGGCTCGCCGATCCGTGCGGCGGCTGGCGTCTGCCCGAGCGTCGGTGAGTTCCGCGGGTGGCGTCCGCCCGAGCGCCGGTGAGTTCCGCGGGTGGCGTCTGCCCGAGCGCCGGTGAGTTCCGCGGGTGGCGTCCGCCCGGGCGTCGGTGAGTTCCGCGGGTGGCGTCTGCCCGAGCGTCGGTGAGTTTCCACGGGTCGCGTCTGCCCGGGCGTCGGTGAGGTTCGCCGGGCCAACTGACCGACGACCCGACCCGGGTCCGACTCAGGCGGCGAAGAGCCCCGAGCCGACCCAGTCGTCCGGGCCGCGGACGCCCGGCGGGACGAAGAAGTACCCGCCGCCGACCGGCGTGACGTAGTCGATCATCGGCTCGGTCGCCAGCCGCGTCTGGATCGCCGCGAACTGGCGGACCGGATCCTGGTTGAAGGCGACGAAGACGAGCCCCTGGTCGAGCTGGCCGGCCGGGTCGAAGCCGCGGTGGTAGTTGAATCCCCGCCGCAGGATCCGCCGATCGGCCGTCTCCGGCGTCCGGGGGTTCGCGATCCTGATGTGCGCGTCGAGCGGGATCCGCAGGCCCTTGGGATCGAGGTCGTACCGGGGATCCTCGAACTCGTCGGTCCCGCCGAGCGGAGCCCCGGTATCCCGGTCGCGGCCGATCATGTTCTGCTGCTCGGCCAGGCCGACCCGGTCCCAGAACTCGACGTGCTGGCGGATGATCCGCACGACCTGGTAGGTCCCGCCGGCCGTCCAGGCCGGCTCGCCCGACCCGGCCGCGACCCACACGAGGCGATCCATCTCCGCCGCGTCGGCGACATCCGGGTTGGCCGTGCCGTCACGGAAGGCGAACAGGTTGCGGGCGCTGCTGTGCGGCGACGGGCCCCGGTCGGCCGCCCTGAACCCGTCGATCGTCCAGCGGACGGCCAGCGCACCCCGGGTGACGCGGAGCAGCTCGCGCAGCGTGTGGACGACCGTATCGCGTTGGTTCGCACCGATCTGGACGAGCACGTCCCCGTGGGTCTGGGCCGGGTCGAGGACGTCGGTCGCGAAGCTCGGCATCGGCGTCAACCGAGCCGGACGCTGCTCGTCGAGGCCGTACCGCCCGTCGAACAGGGAAGCGCCGAAGCCGACGGTCACGGTCAGCCCGTCGGGCGCGTTGACCGGTCCGAGGATCCCCGAGTCGGCCGGTGGGTCGTCGATCTCCAGCAGCGGATTGACGTTGCCCGCGGCGAGTTGATTGGCCCTCGCGCCCAACGCCATCAGCGCGTCCTGGAGGGTCAGGCGATCTGCCGCGATCGCGTCCAGCGCGACGAACGTCGCCTGCGCCTGGGTCGGCGTGAGGACGCCCGCCTGGTGGGCACCGGTGAACGGAACCGAGATCGACAGCCCGGCCCGCTGGCCCCGGTCGTCGAGGACGCCGGCCGACGCCGGCGGCGACCCGCCGGGCCCGGCGCCGTCGACCGCGGCGCCGGCGCCCGCGCCGAGCGCCGCCGCCCCGAGCAGGGCGGCCGATCGGGCGACGAACTGCCGGCGATCGAGTCGGCTCATCGGGTCCCGTCGGCGGCCGGCCGCCTGGGGATCGTCGGCGGCGACCGGGTCTCCAGATCGCCGGGGACGCCGGCCAGCTCCTCGAGCGCGAAGCCGAGCGCCCCGTCCAGCCGCTCGGACTCGACCCTGCCCAACTGGGCGAGCGTCGGCCACCTGCCGGCGTTGGCCCGGCGGATCCCCGCGATCACCGTCTCGAGCCGGGTCATGCCGGAGTCGACCTGCTCGATCACGCTCTCGCGTCCGTCGAGCAGCGGCCGCAGCGTCGCCAGCACCTCCTCCGTGGCCGCAACGCCGGCGGCCGTCGCGAAGACCCCCTCCCCACTCCAGGGGACGTCGGTCCCGCTGAGGAAATCGCGCTGCGCGTCCTCGAGGATCTCGTGCGCCCGGGTCGCGTAGTCGAGCGGCGTGACCTCGACGCTCGGGACGACCTTGCTCAGCCGGCGGATGTTCGTCGCGAGTGCGAGCGCTGCCGGTACGAGACCGCGGGGCGGCTGATTCGTCCAAAGGCCGAACTCGATTCGATGGAGGCCGGTGAACGCCGGGTTCCCGACGCCGCCGGCGAGACCGCCCGGTGTGCCGTCGATCGCCGTGTCGAGCTCGCCGAACTCGCCGTAGACCGCCCCGAGTCGCAGGTACCGGCCGAAGGCGGACAGCCAGACCGCCCTCGACCCGGCCCGGCTCCCCGACCCGAGCACGCCGATCAGGTGGCGGACGTCGACTCCCATCGCCCGCAGCTCCCGCTCGGCGTAGGTCCGCGACTCGGCGATCGGCCGGTCGAAGGCGGCCGGCGGGACCGGAACGAGCTCGGAGACCGGGCGGGCGCCGGCCGCGTTGCCGATCCCCTCGCGAAGGCCCGCGGCGTGGGAGTAGGCCGCCA
>DATAUX010000069.1:0-3860 GCA_036268015.1 Solirubrobacteraceae bacterium
GGCGGCGACCGAGCTGTAGACCGCGAGCGGCTTGGGATCGATCCGGGTGAAGTGTCCGCGGTTCCACAGCCAGCCGTAGCCGAGCACGCCGAGTGGGCCGAACGCGACCCCGCTGACCTCTCCGGCGTCGGTCAGGCCGAACGCCTGGGACGTGCGCGCGCCCGCCGGGAGCAGCGTCGTCCAAGTGCCGGCGGTCCTCAGCACGCCCCGGGTGTCCAGCGGCGCGATCGACCCGCGCGGGCTCGGCGCGAACGAGCCGACGACCTGGTGGCTGGCGTTCGTGCGGATCACGGTCGTCCCGCCCTCCTCCTTGAAGATCGGTCCTCGGCCGTCGTCGCGCCGGGCGCGTCGAGGTCCGTCCGCGTGCCGGTCGGGCTGAGCAGGAAGCCGTGCGAGGCGCCCTGGCCGTCACCCCAATCGCCGACGATCGTCCCGTCGGCCGCGGTCGATGCGACGTCGGTGCCGAAGCCCGCGCCGAACTCGGAGTCGACGCCGGTGGTCGGGTCGGCGCCGGGGATGTCGATCTGCCTGAAGGCGCCCGGCGCGTCCCGGACGAAGCCGTGCTGGGCGCCCGACGAGTCGGCGAAGGTCCCCGAGCGGACTCCGGGTGCGGTGACTGCGGTGAGGAAGGTCGACGCGGCACCCGGGACGTCGATCGTCGTCAGGGCGCCGGACGGTGCGCGGACGAAGCCGTGGCTGACACCCGCCGCGTCGGTGAACGAGCCGGCGGCCGTCCCGTCGGCGAGGATCGTCGTGAGGTAGTCCTGGCCGGCTGACCCGGGAGGATCGACCCAGACTTCTCGCCGGCTACGCGTCGAGCAGCTCGACCTGGAAGATCAGCGTCGAGTCGGGCGGAATCGCGCTGCCGGACCCGTGTACGCCGTAGGCGAGCGCCGCCGGCACGACCAGCGTCCGGGTTCCGCCGACCCGCATCCCGGGCACCCCCTCGTCCCAGCCCTCGATCACGTGGCCGCTGCCGAGCGGGAACCGGAGGGGGTCGCCGCGGTCGATGCTCGAGTCGAACTTCGTCCCCCTGGTGCCGTCGGGCTCGGCCAGCCAGCCGACGTAGTGGACGGTCACGTGCTGGCCGCACTTGGCCTCGGCCCCGGATCCGACCGGGTCGTCCTCGTAGGCGAGACCTGAAGCTGTCGTCACCATGATCGGCTCCTAGGGCGTCGGGACGAGCGGCCGGGCCGGCTGGCCGACGTATTTGGCGGTCGGGCGGATCAGCCGGGCCTCGCGCTTCTGCTCGAGGATGTGGGCCGACCAGCCGGCGACCCGGGCACAGGTGAAGAGCGACGTGAAGAGGTTGGTCGGGACGTCGGCCAGGTCGAGGACGACGGCCGACCAGAACTCGACGTTGGTCGCGAGGACGCGATCGGGCTTGCGGGCGTGCAACTCGGCGAGGGCGGCCTCCTCGAGTGCGAGGGCGACGTCGTAGCGGGGGGACGCGAGCTCGCTCGCGGTTCGCCGGAGCACGCGGGCGCGGGGGTCCTCGGCGCGATAGACGCGGTGTCCGAAGCCCATCAGACGGTCGCCGCGATCGAGTGCGTCCTTGACCCAACGGGTCGCATCGCCGGTCCGCTCGACCTCGTCGAGCATCTTCAGGACGCGCGACGGCGCGCCGCCGTGGAGCGGGCCCGACAGGGCTCCGACCGCGGCCGACAGGGCGGCGGCGCAGTCGGCGCCGGTCGACGCGACGACCCGGGCGGTGAAGGTCGACGCGTTCATCCCGTGCTCGGCGGCCGTGATCCAGTACGCGTCGATCGCCCTCGCGTGGATCGGGTCGACCTCGCCACGCCAGCGGATCAGGAAGCGCTCGGGGATCGACGAGCCTTCGTCGATCGTCCGCTGGGGGACGGGTGGACGGCCGCTGCCGCGGGCCGATTGGGCGACGAACGAGAGAGCCATCACCGAAGCCCGGGCCAGGTCGTCGCGCGCCTGGTCGTCGGAGATGTCGATCAGCTGGCCGAAGCCCCACTCGGGGGCGAGCATCGCGAGCGCCGACTGGACGTCGACGCGGGGGTCGCCCGACCGGACCGACAGGGGGTGCGGCTCGGCCGGGGGCAGCCCGGGCTCGAAGGTCCCGTCGACGAGCAGTCCCCAGACCTGCTCGTAGGGGACGGCGCCGACGAGGTCCTCGATGTCGATGCCGCGGTAGCGGAGCGAGCCGCCGGCCTTGTCGGGCTCGGCGATCTCGGTTGCGAAGGCGACTACGCCTTCGAGGCCGGACTGGACTTCGCTCATCCGTCTCGCTTTCTCGGTTGGCGCCGGTTTACGCCTTGAGGATAGGCGGGGCGACCGGATTTCTCCATCCGGCCACTCGCCTGTCATCGAAACGGCCGTCCGCGCGCGTCCTTCGTCGGCCGGGCCGGTCGGGCTCGGGCTACCGGCCGGCGCCGACGTCGACGTCCGGCCGGGCGACGATCCGGTCGTAGTTGAGGCGCATCAGCTCGATCACGGCGCGGACGTCGGCCTCGCCGTCGATCCGCCGGGCGGCCGGGCCGACCTTGCCGGGGAAGACCGGGTGGTCGACGATCCGGTGCTGCTGGGCGAGCTCGTGCCAGACCGGCTTGGGGAACGCGAAATGGGCGGCGTGGTCGCCGTGGAGGTGGCCGAGCTCGCGGCGTCCGACCTTGAAGGCGAACTCGCCCCGCCTGCCGTAGCCGGTCTCGACGCCGGGCCAGGCGGCCACCTCGTCGGTGATCTGGGCGCTGGGTGTCCGGGTGGTGATCATCGGTGCCTCCTTTGGTGTGGACGGGACGCTACAACTTCAAGTGTGGTTGAAGTCAAGCGACCGAACTCGACGCGACGATTCGACGGCCGGCTCGACTGGGTCGATCCGGGTCCGGCCGGCCGTGGGGCCTAAGCTCCAGGTATGGAGATCGCGAACCTCGAGCGCCTCGAGCAGTTCGTCACCCTCGACGGGTCGAAGATCCGCGAGCTGGCCGGTCCGGCGTGGACGGCCGCCCGCAACCAGAGCCTCGCGGAGGCGCGGGTTCCGGCCGGGCGGGCGACGATCGAGCACTTCCACCGGACGTCGGAGGAGATCTACTACTTCACAGCCGGTCGGGGGAGGATGCGCCTCGGCGAGGACGAGCGGGACGTCGTCGCCGGCGACTGCGTCGTGATCCCGCCGGGCGCTCGCCACAAGCTGTGGGCGGCGACGGACGTCGAGCTGGTCCTGCTGTGCGCATGCGCGCCGGCCTACTCGGACGCGGACACCGAGATGACCGAGCCGCCGCCTGCCGATTAGCCGCCGGCTCGCCCGCGGGCGGGCGGTAGGCTGCCGGCCGATGGACTGGGGCCCTGGCCGATCCCGGCACCCGATCTCGGTCGGTAGGCGATCGTCGGCGGCCGGCCGGAGCGGTCTGCTGCTGACCAGGCTCGACGGCAGGCGGGCGGGCGCCGACGAGGAGAGGAGCCGGACGTCGGCGGGTTGACGAACCGCGCGTCCCGGTCAGCGGCGCTGGCCGGTGTGGCCGGGCGCCTACGGTGTCCGCAGTGCGGGGCCGGCGTGACGGTCGCGGGCGGGACGGTGTCGTGCGTCGCCGGCCACTCGTACGACATCGCCCGCCAGGGCTACGTGTCGCTGCCGGCGGCCGGTCGCAGGGCGCCGCCGGCCGGCGATTCGGAGGAGATGGTCGCAGCGCGGGACGAGTTCCTCGGGGCGGGGCACTTCGCGCGGATCGTCACGGCCGTGTGCGTGGCCGGTCGGGCGGGCGCCGGGCGGGGCGACGGACGCGAAGGGTGCGTCGTCGACGTCGGGGCCGGGACCGGCTACTACCTGGCCGGGGTCGTCGGCGAGCTCGCCGGCTGGAAGGGCGTCGCACTCGACGCGTCGCGGCCGGCGCTGCGTC
>DATAUX010000070.1:0-2962 GCA_036268015.1 Solirubrobacteraceae bacterium
CGGGCGCGCTCACTTCTGGTTGCCGGACGGGGCGGAGACGTCGTTGCTTGGGGATGGTGGCGGGACGATCGCCGTCGGCTGGTGGGACGGGCGTGTCTGATCGGACGGGGGAAGCGGGGCGCGCGGGCCGAGCGGGAGGGCGGCGCCGCCGCGGGGCAGGCCGCAGCCGGAGCAGAAGTTGGCGTCGCTGGCGTGGAGGGTGGCGCACCGGGGACAGACGGAGATCCCGGGTTCGTGGAGGAGCATCAGCTCGCGGCGGTCGTCGAGGGCGGTCTCGAGCGACCGGAGTTCGGTGTCCAGCCCGGTCAGGCCGGTCAGCTTGGCGGCGACGATGTCATCGCGCCGGCGGTTGAACCGATGGGCGTCGAAGACGAAGCCGCCGAGGTCGCGGAAGGCGAGCTCGCGAGCGCGACGGAGGTAGCGCAGCCGGCGGCGGAGGCGGGCGCGGTCGCGATAGCTGGTCGGTCCCGTCTTGGCGGGCGCGAGGTCGGGAGCGGCGGCCGGCGGCGGGTCGGGACCGGGTGTCGCCGGCGGCGGGGCGCCGGCGTGTGCCGGCGTCGGGCTGGCGGCGTCGTTCGCGGCGGGCGTCTTCGTGATCGGCAGGGCGGCCGTGCCTTGGGGGACGAGCCGGGTGGTTGCGGCTTGTGGGACGGGTGGGGCGGGCGTGGCTTGTGCGACGGGTGGGGCGGTCGTGGCGCTCGCCGGGGGTGCGGGGTTCGGGGTCCCGGGGAGGGGGCCGGCCGACGCCGGCTTTGCCGGCGGGTCGTCGGGCGACTGGTCGCGGGCGACATCGAACTCGACCGTGGCGTCGCCGCGGGCCGCGCCGTCGCCGAACAGGGCGTCGTCGGCCAGCCGCGAACGGGGGTGGAGCCGTGAGAAGCGTCCCATCGGTCGCATGCTAACCGCCTGGTCGCCGGCGTCGACAAATCGAGCCGGGCGTGGGGTCGAGTCGATCTGTGATCATGGCCGGGTGCCCGTCCCGGTGTCAGATCCACGCGCACGCCCGGTCGCGGTCTTCGATTCGGGCGTCGGCGGCCTGACCGTCCTGCACGAGCTGCTCGTCTCGCTGCCGGGGGAGGACTACCTCTATCTGGGGGACACGGCGCGCTTCCCGTACGGCGAACGTTCGGCGTCGGAACTGGAGCGGTTCTCGCTGGAGATCGCAGAGCTCCTGCTCAGGCGTGGGGCGAAGCTGCTGGTGGTCGCGTGCAACTCGGCGACGGCAGCGGCGCTGGAGCCGCTGCGCGAGCGGATGGCGTCGACGACGCTGGGCGTCGAGGTTGTCGGGGTGCTGGAGCCGGTCGCCCGGCTGGCGGCGGCGGCGACCGTGAACGGCCGGATCGGGCTCCTGGCGACGGGGGCGACGGTCGACAGCGGGGCGTACGAGCGGGCGGTCGCCGCGCACCATCCGCTGGCCCGCCTGACCAGCGTCGCGGCGACCCGGCTGGCACCGCTGATCCAGGGCGGGAACCCGTTCGATCGGACTGCGGTCGACACGGTCCGCGAGTACTGCCGACCGCTGCGCGAGGCCGGCGTCGACACGGTGATCCTCGGATGCACCCACTACCCGCTGGTCGCGCCGATGATCCAGCGGACGCTGGGTCGGGGGGTCCGGCTGATCAGCTCGGCGACGGCGACGGCTGTGGCCGTCGAGCAGGCGCTGAGTCGCGCCGGCCTGGAGAATCCGCGCGCGGGAGAGGGCGAGTACCGGTTTCTGTGCACCGGCGCGGTCGAGCCGTTCCGGGAGCTCGGCAGCCGGTTCCTGCAGCTTCCGCTCGAGGACGTCACGCGGGTCGAGTTGCCGGTCGCGGACGTCGGGCCGGCCAAGCTGCCGGTCGGGGTCGTCTGATGTCGGCGCCCGAGCGGAGCTACGGTCGGGCACCGGCCGACCTTCGGCCGACGACGATCGAGCCGGACTTCGTCGAGCCGGCGACCGGGTCGGCGCTGATCTCGGTGGGCCGGACGAAGGTGATCTGCACGGCGTCGATCGAGCAGGGCGTCCCCCGCTGGCTGAAGGGTCAGAGCCGGGGCTGGCTGACCGCCGAGTACGGGATGCTGCCGGCGTCGACCGGCCAGCGCAAACAGCGGGACTCGACACGCGGGAAGGTCGACGGGCGGACCGTGGAGATCCAACGGCTGATCGGTCGGTCGCTGCGTGGGGTGCTCGATTTCAGCGCGCTGGGCGAGCGGACGATCTACCTCGACTGCGACGTGCTCCAGGCCGACGGTGGGACCCGGTGCGCGTCGATCACCGGGGCGTACGTCGCGCTCGGGCTCGGCGTGGGCAGGCTGCTGGAGGCCGGGGACATCGAGCGGACGCCGCTGACAGGCTCGGTCGCGGCGGTCTCGTGCGGCATGGTCGACGGGCTGGCGCTGCTCGACCTCGACTACTCGGAGGACTCGCAGGCCGAGGTCGATGCGAACGTCGTCATGACCGGTGACGGCGGGCTGATCGAGGTTCAGGCGACCGCCGAGCGGACGCCGCTGTCTCGCGCGCACCTCGACGATCTGCTGGCGCTCGCGGCGGACGGGATCTCGGTCCTGCGCGAGGCCCAGGACGCGGTGCTCGGACTGCGGTGAGACTGGTCCTGGCGACGCGGAACCCGCACAAGGTGGGCGAGTTCCAGGCGCTCGTCGCGCCGCATGTGCTCGAGCCGCTGGCCGCGGCGGTCGACCTGGGCCCGGAGGTCGGGCTGACGTTCGCCGAGAACGCGCTCGGCAAGGCGGTGGCCGCGGCGACGGGGACCGGACGGCCGGCGATCGGCGACGACTCGGGCATCGAGGCGGCGGCGCTCGGCGGGGCGCCGGGGATCTACTCGCGCCGGTACGCGGGCGAGCGGGCGAGCGACGAGGAGAACCTGGCCAAGTTGATCCGGGACGCGCCGGCCGGGACCGGCCTGGCATATGTCTGCGCGCTGGCCTTCGTGGATCCGGATACTGGCGACGAGGTCGTCTTCGAGGG
>DATAUX010000071.1:0-23980 GCA_036268015.1 Solirubrobacteraceae bacterium
TCGCCGAGCGCCGGATCGTCGCGCACCGGCCCCGGGCAGAAGAGTCCCGGCATCGACGTATCCGACGCCGGCTCGTCGTCGTCGCCCGCCGGGGGTTCCTCGTCGCCGGCAATCCACCACGCCGACGTCCCGATTCCGGTCGGGCGGCCGAGAAGCGGCGGGCGCGACGGCGGGGCGACCGGCGTCCTGATGACGAGATCCGCCGACTGCGCGGCCAAGCGCGACGCGGAGGTGCCCAAACCCCTGGGGCCCGCCAGGATCGCTCGGCCGGCCGGTTCCGGCGCCGGCTCGGCCTCCGGCGCCGCGGGCTCAGGGTCCGCGGGTGGCGCCGGCAGGCGGCCCGGGTCCGGACGGTCGGGGTGGGACAGCACCGCCGAGACGAGATCCGCGAGGCTGCCGATGGTCGGCGGCGGTGTGAGATCTGACAGCAGCGACATGGCACGTCCTTCCTTTCGATCGCCGACCGGCGACCGGCGACGAACCGCGGCTGCTCGACCAGCCGCTTGACCGGCCCTCCGGGCACCCCCGTGACACGGTGTCGGTGCGATCACCGATCCGAGGCCGCGTGAACCTTGCCCTGGGGCGCGAGTTATGGCTTCAGCTCGACGAAGTGATGCGGGTCGCCAGTCTCCCTCTGGTGTCGCCCCCGGCGCAGGCTCGGCACCGGCTGCGCGGCACTGTACCAAACTGTCGTGGCCAGGATGTCACCGTGCTGTCGTCCGAGACGAACCCAGGCATCGCCGCAGACAAGGCACAAGACAGGCGTCTGGCGGGACTCGATCTGACACGCCGCCGCCGACCGGCCGCCCAGTCGGCGCTCAGCTCGGCCGGCATGAACCAATGCGTGCGCGCGGCCAGCGAGCCGGCCAGCTCGCGCAGGGCCAGAAGCGAGCCGTTCTGCTCGATGCCGTCGGCCGCGCCGGCCAGCTCGCGCAGTGCGCGCTCGCCGTGGAGCTCAGCCTCGCGCGCGGCGAACGTGGCCGCGCCACAGCCGTCGAGCACGCCACGAACCTCACGCACCTGGTCGTCGGTCAGCTCGGACGAGACGGAGTAGAGGTGCTGGAGCCGCCCGCGGGCCGCCGCCGGTGCCTCACGCAGGGCGAAGACGACCGGCAGGGTCTTCTTCCGGCGACGGATGTCACCGCCGGCGGACTCGCCGGCCGCAGCCTGGGCGCCCCAGATGCCGAGGATGTCGTCGCGGATCTGGAAACCGAGCCCGAGCTGCCGGCCGAACTCGGCGTAGCAGCGGGTTCGCCGGCGCCCGGGGCTGTCGAGGTCGCCCATGGCCAGCAGTCCGCCGCCGTAGGCCGCGCACGACATGAGGGCGGCCGACCGTCCGCCGATCATCAGCATGTGCGTCTCCCGGTCGACGTCGACTGCCTGTGCGTGGGAGATCTCCCGCCGCTGGCCGATCGTCAACTGCACCGTCGACTGTGCGAGTGCGGTGATCAGCTTTCCGACCAGGTCCGGTTGCGCCCCACGGGCCTGGACTCCGGCGAGGCAGATGTTGGCAAGCGCGTGGATGCAGTTGCCGACCTCCAGGGCCGGCGGCGTCCGAGGACGGTCCACAGGGTCGGACGGCCGCGGCGCACGAGATCACGTCATCGAGACCGGCGCCGTGGACTCGAGCCTCGACGGTGTCCGTCCCGGCGAGGGCCGACCGGTAGGCGAGCACGGCAAGTCACGGGCGGAGCCGCCCGCCTGCGAGGCTCCGGTCGCCCGGGGCCAGCCTGGCGAAGTCGTCGCCGGCCCAGCCCAGCTGATGGCGGATCGCCTGGCGCATCCAGTCGTCGCCGACCGCGCCGTCGAGCCGGTCGGCGATCAGGCGGTCGATCCGCGCCCAGCAGTCACGCAGCCCTGTGTCGAGCTCGACATCGTCCCAGTGCTCGACGGACGCGTGTCGTCCGGTCACGATGTCACTCTCCACGCGGCTCCGCTCTGCTTACGATGTAGTCGCGAAGATATTCCGGCACGGCAGACATGTGTCAAGCAGCTGCCCAGGCAGGGGACCGCACCGGAGATCGGTGTCGATCTGGCGCCGTCGTGCCGGCTAGTCGCGGAGCGGCGTGTCTGCGCCGGGCGGGTCGAATCCGCCGAGGTCGACCCGTGCGAGCTGCTGATAGACGGCCCCGTCGGACTCCAGCCGGGATCGGTAGAGGCTGACGGCTTCGGGTTCGAAGACGAGTGCTGGTGTCGGTTGGGAGCAGGCCGGTGGCGGTGCCCAGGACCGCATGCGGGCGACGGTGATGTGCGGCCGCAGGCGGCGTCGCTCGGGTTCCCAGCCGATCGCGCCGGCCAGGCCGACGCGCAGGTCGTCGTAGAGGGCGGCGAGGCCGCCCGACTCGTCGTGGACCTCGAGCGCCAGCGCACGGGGCCGGCGGGGCGGGAGCCAGACGGGCGCGCCGATCGCGAGCGGACCGGCCGAGAGGCCGGCGACGGCGAGGCCGGTCACCGCGCCGCGGACGAGGTCGCCGATCTCGTCGACCAGGTCGACCGGCTGATCGCCGAGGAAGCAGAGCGTCAGGTGGAGATCGCGAGCCGGGAGCCGGCGGATGCCGTCGGTCGGCGCGCGTCCCGGCCGGCTGCGACCGGACGGATCGCGTCCTGGTTCGAGCGCCGACCTCGCCCACCGGGCGATCTCGGCCGCGACCGACCCGGGCGGATCGACGGCGATGAACAGGCGGGCGTCGGGGCTCAAGCCGGTCGGGGTCCGCCGCCCACCGGGCCGGCCGACCTCGCGGCGGCCGGGATGTCGAGCCCCGGCCGTCGGATCGCGAGCCCGGCGCAGCCCGCCGGCCTGACCGTCATCCGAGCGCGCCGGCGCCGCCGCCGGCGCCGGGCATGAGGAGCAGGCGGCGGAGCAGGTGGAGGGCGTGCGTGGTCGTCCGGTCGCGGATGTCGACGCGGCCGCCACCAAGGCTCAGTCGCCGCGAGAGGCTGCGCCCGTCGGCGGTCGACGCTGCGATCCAGACGAGCCCGACCGGCTTGTCCGGCGTCCCGCCGCCCGGACCGGCGATCCCGGTCACGCCGACGCCGACCGACGTCCGCAGGGTCGCCCGGGCGCCGTCGGCCAGTCCGATCGCGACCTCCTCGGAGACGGCTCCGAACTCGTCGATCAGGCCGGCCGGGACGCCGGCCAGGCGGGTCTTGACGTCGTTGGAGTAGGCGACGACCCCGCCCGCGATGTAGGCCGAGGCCCCGGCCAGGTCGGTCAACCGGCCGGCGAGCAGGCCTCCGGTGCACGACTCGGCGACGCCGAGGCTGAGACCGTCGCCGACCAGCATCCCGGCAACCTGCTGGTCGACGGTCGACCCGTCGTCCGAGAACAGGGTGTCCGCGTGGCGGTCGCGGACGATCCGCTCGAACGCGGCGTAGACGTCGGCGTCGGCCGGCTCGAACCGCGTGACGATCTCGACCTCGCCCCGTCGCAGGCACGTCGTGATCTCGATGCGGTCGAGGTCGACGCCGGATTCGGTCGCGAAGCGGAGGGTCGCGGCGATCTCGGACTCGGGGATCCCGAACAGGCGGAGCATCGTCTGCGTGTAGGTGGTCGCCCCGGCGATCGCCCGGCCGAAGGCCGGCTCCGCGGCGGCGGCGGTCCACATCGGCTGGAGCTCGCGCGGCGGGCCGGGCAGGACGATCACGCTCGGCGTGCCGGAGACCGGCGTGACGATCAGGCCGGGTGCGGTGCCGATCGGCTCGAGGACGGTCGCGTCGACCGGGACGAGCGCCTGCTTGCGATTGGACGCGTGAATCGCATCGATGTCGAGGTTCGGCCAGCGGGCGGACATCGGTCGGAGGATCTCTCGGATGCGCCCCTCGAGGGCAACGTCCAAGACCATCTCCCGGCCGCAGAACTCGGCGACGACGGCGGCCGTCATGTCGTCGGCCGTGGGCCCGAGACCGCCGCTCGTGACGATCAGCTGGACGCCGAGCGAATCGCACCACCGGAGGGCGGCGAGCATGTCGGCCGGCCGGTCGCCGACGATCGTGATCTGGGCGAGGTCGACGCCGAGCTCGCGGAGACGATCGGCCAGCCAGGGGCCGTTGCGGTCGAGCACGCGGCCGCCGAGCACCTCGGTTCCGGTGACGACGATGCCGGCGCGCACGCTCATCCGCAGGCCGGTCGCCTGGTCGCCGCGATCATGTGCAGGTCGGTCGCTTGGCGGCCGAGAGGACCCGGTTCCCGGAGGTCGTCAGCTCGTAGCCGATCCCGTTGGAGACGTCGGGGACCTTGACCAGCTTGCCGCTGACGTGGAGGACGGCGTTCCCGTTGCCGAGCGTCAGGTCGAACTTGTGCGCCCTGTAGACCCTGGTCTTCGCGCCGACGGCCAGGTTCTGGCTCTTGATCCGGACGTGGCCGTCGGCGACCAGGCAGACGTTGACGAGTCCGGTCGGGACGATTCGCAGGGCGACCTCGTGGGGTCGGGTGGGCGTCGTCTTCGGCGTCTGGGGGGTCGTCGCCGTCTTGGCCGGGGTCGTCACGCCCGGCCCGATCGGCGTCGTCGGGGTCGTGGTCGGCGGCGATCCGGACCCGCCGGTCCCGAGGGCGTAGAGCGCGAGCACGAGGGCGACGACGAGGATCAGGCCGACAGCCCACCGGGGCACGAGCGGCCCGCGAACCTTGCGCCGTTCGCGGCCGGCGTTGGTCGCCCGGATCGGCTGGAGGTCGAACTCGGACGGCCGCTCGTGGCGGAGCTTGAACTCCTCGACGATCAGCTTGGCATCGAGTCCGAGGACCTCGGCATACGTCCGCAGAAAGCTCTTGACGAAGGTCGGGCCCGGCAGCAGGTCCCACTCCTCGTTCTCGAGCGCGCGGAGATACTTCGCGCGGATCTTCGTCTCGGTCTCGATCTCCGAGATGTCGATGTGCGCCCGCATCCGGGCCTCGCGCAGCATGGCTCCGATTTCGGGCATCTACCGTCCAGGCTACAAGGCTGGTGGCTCTGTCGAGCGGCGCCGGAGGTCGGCCGCCGGCGTGATCGGGATGACCGGCCGGGCGCCGGCCTGGCGATCGGCGACGTCCGACTCGTCGCCCTCCCCCGCCCCGTCCGGCGTGGTTGGAGAAGTTGCCGGAGTTGACATATCTGCACGGTCCAGGAAGGTCGAGACGGGACCGCCGGCCGCCGGCGCGTGCTCAGGCCCGGGCTCCGGGTCGGGGTCGGGGTCCGGCGCGGGAGCGGCGACCACGGGAGGCGGCGCGATCGGCGGGCCGGTGGCGGCCGACCCCCCGCCCGCGCCTGCGCCGCCGCCACCGCCGGCCGCCGGTCCGCGCTCCGAAAGAGCAGCCAGAACCCGTGGGACGTCGGCCTCGGCCACCAGCACCTGACGCGGCTTGGACCCCTCGTAGCCGGAGATGATCCCCCGCCGCTCGAGCATGTCGATCAGCCGGCCGGCTCGCGTGTACCCGAGGCGGAGGCGGCGCTGGAGCATCGACGTCGAGGCCGTGCCCATCTCGGCGACCATCATGATCGCGTCGGCCAGCAGCGGATCCTCGTCGGGGTCGAACTCGTCGGGAGCCTTCTCGTCAGAGGAGTCGGACTCGACCTCCTCGAGCATCTCCTCGCGCATCTCCGGCTCACCCTGGGCCCGCCAGAAGTCGGTCAGGGCGAGGATCTGCGGCTCGTCGATGTAGGCGCCCTGGATCCGCTGGAGGCGGGAAGTGCCAACCGGGGAGAACAGCATGTCACCCGCGCCGAGGAGTGACTCGGCGCCGTTCTGGTCGAGAATGACACGTGAGTCGGTCTGCGAGGAGACGGCGAACGCGATCCGGGATGGCACATTCGCCTTGATCATTCCGGTGATCACGTCGACCCGGGGCGACTGTGTCGCCAGCACGAGATGGATGCCGACGGCCCTGGCCTTCTGGGCGAGCCGGATGATCGAGTCCTCGACGTCGGCGTGCGCGACCATCATCAGGTCGGCGAGCTCGTCGATCACGCAGAGGATGTACGGGAGCGGCGGGTCGCCCCGCTTCTCGCGGTGCTTGTTGAGCTCGGGCAGCGAACGCGTCCGGGCGAGCGACATGATCCCGTAGCGTGTCTCCATCTCGCGGACGAGGTTGGCGAGTGCGTTGGCCGCCATCTTCGGGCTGGTGATGACAGGTGTCAAAAGGTGGGGAATCGACTCATAGTGGTTGAGCTCGACCTGCTTGGGATCGACGAGGACGAGACGCACCTCGTGGGGTGTCGCGCGAAGCAGGATCGACGAGAGCATCGCGTTGACGGCGCCGGACTTGCCGGCGCCCGTCGTACCCGCGACGAGGAGGTGTGGCATCTTCGCGAGGTCGGCGCCGATCGCCCGGCCGGCGACGTCCTTGCCGAGCCAGACCGTCAACGGCGACCAGTCGGCCGGGGGTTCCTGGAAGACGTCGCCGAGGCGGACGATCCGCCGGCGGGCGTTGGGAACCTCGACGCCGACCGCCTGCTTGCCGGGAATCGGCGCGAGGATCCGGATGTCGGTTGCCGCAAGCGCGTAGGCGAGGTCGTCCTTGAGCTGGGCGACCTTGGCAACCTTGATCCCGGGGGCGAGCCGCAGCTCGTAGCGGGTGATGTGCGGGCCGGCGACCGTGCCGACGACGGTCGCGGCCACGCCGAAATGGCCGAGCGCCTCGATCAGGGCGGCGGCGACCTTCTCCTGTCCGGCGGTGTCCGGCCGGGACTGCTCGGCGGTCGACCGGGTCAGCACACTGGGCTTGGGCAGTCGCCAGACGAAGTCGGGATCGTCGGTGACAGAACCCCGGTAGCGGCCTTGCGGGGTCAGCTCGTGAGCTTCGATTTCTCTGGCCGGCCCCGGTTCTTGCAGGTCGTCGGTGGTGAGTTGGGCTTCATGGCGGTCGGGCGGGTCCCGCGGGTCGGACGAGTCGGCGGCGGCCGCGTCGTGTAGGCGCTGGATCGGATCGTCGGTCTCGACCGGGTCGGCCGGGTCTGGCTGGGGGTCGTCGACGGCGGTGAACTCGCCGTCGTGGTCGAAGATCGGCGGCGCCTCGACATGGGTCGCGCGGACGACGAGCTCCTGGTCGAGCGGCTCGGGCGGGACGATCCGCTCGGCCATCTCGCGGGGGAGCGGCGGCTCGGCGTCGGCGTAGATCGGCCCGTCGGGCTTGTCCGGAGGGGTGTCGTCGCCGGTTGGATCGTCGTCGGCGAACGGGTCGGCGTGTCGGGCGCGGCGGTCGAGTGCGGCCGGCCGGGAGATGCGGACGGTCCGCGTGAGGTCGAGGACGCCGGTCCCGCCGGCTCGCACGAGGACGGCAAGGCCGCCGCCGGTGAGCAGGGTGAGACCGGCGAGGGCGAGGAAGACGGCGAGGATGTCGGCGCCCGACTGGCCGACCAGGTGGGCGGCCGCCCAGAACTCGGCCTCGCCGAGGATGCCGCCGTGGCGCTCGAAGAAGGCGGCCTGCCAGTAGCCGTGGCGTACGCCGGCCGGCCCGATCCCGAATGTGCCGGCGGCGAGGGCGAGGGTCAGGGCGCAGAAGAGGAGGATCGTCCCGGTCCGAAACGGCCGAACCGACGGGAGGACGGGCCGGAGGACGAGGACGGCGCCGATGCCGACGGCCGTCGGCGGCGCGGCGTACCGGATCTCGCCGAGCAGCCAGCCGAGGCCGGTCGTGATCGCGTGTCCGGCGCGGCCGCCGTCTGACCGGGTGTAGAGGATCACGGTGAGGAAGACGCCGACGGCGACGAGACCGAGTCCGACGACGTCGGCGTGACGCTGTTCGAAGGTGAACGACCGGCGCGGCCGGGGCTTCCGGGGTCGGGCGGGTGTCCGCTTGGCCGGGGTCCGCTTGGCCGGCGTGGTCGCTCGCCTGCCGGCGGTCGGTGTGCGCTTGGCGGCGGCCGGGGCTCGCTTGGCCGCGGCCGGCGGCCGCTTTCCGGCGGGTGTCGCCGGCTTGGCGATCGCGTTCGACCTGGTTGGCGGGCGGGTCGCGCTCTTCGGCGTCCGGGAGGTTGGCTTGCGGGCGGCGGGCATCGTTCCGGGCACTTCGACGTCGGCCGGCGTTGCCCTGCCTCGGCGGGCCGGGCCGATCGCGACAGGTGGTGCGGGAGCTCGGGCGAGCGCCGGCGATCCCGCTGGGTTACTTCGCGCGCGCGGAGGCCGGCCGGGCCCTGGTGAATACAGGCCGGGGCGCCCGTGTGACGTAAATCACACAGCGGCTTGGCGCGGGCCGGTAGCGTCGTTTCAGGCCAGCCGACCGGCTGGATGGGGCAGTACAGGCACACGGACCAGGGGACAGGATGGCAACGACCGAAGCAGTTCTCGACCAGGAGCTCGACCCCGAGCTCGAAGCTCTGACGGAGACCGATCCGGCGTCGATCCCGGCGGACGTCGGCGATGTCGATGACGGCAGCATCGAAACCGACGCGACGCACGGCGTCGGTCCGACGTCCGGACTGAATGTGGACCAGCGGATCCGGGCCCGCGATCGGGCCGTCCAGGCGGCGACGCTCGCTCTGCAGCACGCGAGCGAGATCCACTACACCGAGGACACGGCGGCCCAGCTTGCCGCGCAGGGGGGCCAGCCGCGGCGGTGGGACGGCATCAGACTGCACCGCAATGCACGGCTCGGAGCGTTCCCGACGTACGCGGACTGCTCGTCGTTCGCGACCTGGTGTCTGTGGAACGGCCTGCATCTCGGCTTCGCGTGTGGCGACCTGGTCAACGGGGGAAGCTGGGCGGGCGGGTACACGGGCTCGATGCTCGGCCACGGGTCGCGGGTGGCGTCGGCCGACCAGATGCAGCGTGGGGATTGCGTGATGTACGGGGATCCGGGCACGGCCGGCAAGCACACGGCGATCTTCGTCGGCCGGAGGTCGGACGGCACGCTGATGGTGATCTCGCACGGAAGCGAGGGCGGGCCGTACTACCTGAACTACAACTACCGCACGGACATCATGGGCTTCCGGCGCTACATCTGACCGGGTCGCGCCGTCGGCTGGGGCGCCGGGCCGGCGTGGAGGTCGGCGCTCTGGGCCGGGGCCCGTGGTCGCGGCGGCGGTCGGCCGGGGATCGGGGCGTCGCCGCGCGGCCGACCCGGTACTGGACGGTCCAGTACTCGTCGGGTACTGGGTAGTACTGGCCCGGTACTGGACGGTCCAGTACTCGTCGGGTACCGGGTGGTACCGGCCGGAGGGTCCGTGAAGGGCAAGTTGCGTGCGCGGCCGCGGGGCGGATCCGGATCCGGTGCGCGGCGGCTCGGGTCAGGCGATCTCGGCCGGCGCGACGCCGGCGACCGACCCAGGGCCCGCGCTTGCGCTCGCGCCGGTCCCGGGGCCCCCACGCGCACCCACGCCTGGGCTCGGGCTGGGCGCCGGCCCGGACCCGGGGAACGCGCCGGGGCCGAACGTGACGACGAAGCGGGCGCCGCCGTCTGGCCGCGGCTCGACGCCGACCGTCCCGCTGTGGGCGCTGGCGACCGCCGCGACGATCGCCAGGCCGAGGCCGAACGACCCGCCCCGGTCGCCGGTCCCCCGGACGAACCGTTCGAACAGACGGGGAGCGAGGTCGGCCGGGACGCCGGGACCGTTGTCGGTGACGCTCAGCACGCCGCCACCGTCGGGCAGGGACCGGGTGGCCACGGTCACATGTGTGCCCGGCGGCGTGTGGCGGAGGGCGTTCTCGATCAGGTTGAGCGTCACCCGGAGGATGTCGTCCCGGGCGCCGACGATCGGAGCCGGGACGACGTCGATCTCGACCTCGTGTCGCCCACTCGACGGTCCGAGCTCGCCCGCCGCCTCGACGACCACGTCAGCCAGGTCCAGCGGCCGGTCGCGTCGCTCGCGGGGGACGTCGGCCCGGGCAAGCAGGAGCAGGTCGGCGACGAGCCGGCGCATCCGCCGCGAGGACCGCAGCGCCGACCGGGCGGCCGCGCCCTCGTCGCCTGTCAGCGTCTCGCTCAGCAGCTCGAGGTTCGCGAGCACGCTGGTCAGCGGTGTCCGCAGCTCGTGGGACGCGTCGGCGACGAAAGCCCTCTGGCGGGCCAGCATCCCCTCTGTCTCGGTCCGGGCGTCCGACAGGGCATGGAGCATCCCCTCGAGCGTCCGGCCGAGCTCGGCGACCTCGTCCTCGGACTGCGAGGCCGGGATGCTCCGGTTCGGATCCCGCGTCAGCTCGACCTCACGCGCGGCGGCCGTCAACGCGGCGATCGGCGCCATCGCCCGCCGAGCCGTCCACGACCCGGCGACGAACGCCAGCCCGGCGCCGCCGAGCACTCCGACCAGGAGGAACAGCTCGACCCGTCCGATCGTCTTGTCGAGGTCGGAGATCGGACGCGCATACATCACGTAGACGGCCTGGTTCGTCGGTCGGCCGTCCTGGCTCAGGGGGACCAGCACCGTCGTCACCAGGTACGACCCGGTCGACGTCGTCCGTCCATTCCCGTCGGGACCCGGCAGCCCAAGCCGCGGGGCGCTCCGCGTCTCGGCGATCACGCCGCCCGTGTTCCGCGAGATGATCCGGATCGCCGCGTCGTCCCCGGCCGCGAAGTTGTCGAGCTCAGGACCGAGCAGGACCGGACCGTTGATCCCCCAGCCGAAGCTCAGCTCCCCGCGGAGTGAGTCGGCCGCCGTGCTCAGCGAGTTGGTGAAGTCCGCCCGGATCCGACGAATCGTCAACGTGCCGATCGCTGCCGCGAAGGCACACAGGATGACCAGGGTCAGAGCCGCCGACGTCCCTGCCAGCCGCATGCGGATCGGCAGCCGGGCGATCGGGGTCATCAGGACTTCGAGCCGGCCTCTCATCCGCGCCGACCGATGCGGCCCACCAGCCGGGGTCGGCACGCCGCCATCTGCCGGAGCTCCACTCGCTGCGGCATTCGGCGGTGCTCGACCTACGCCGTGATCGGCCGGTGCCCGGGCTCGGGAATCGGCCGGCAGCCGGCGCGGGCGCGGTTCGTGGTCCGGCATCTGCGGATCGTATGCGCAAACGACGCCCCCGCGCCGGACTTCAGACGATCGTCGTCGGTGCCGGTTGGCCGACCCCTGCGCCGGCCGCGTCCGTCGAGCGGGATCCGGGCCCGAACACGACGACGAACCGCGCCCCGCCGCCCGGCCCGCGACCGACCTCGACCGACCCGCCGTGCGTGCTCGCGACGGCCGCGACGATCGCCAGGCCCAGGCCGAAGGAACCGCCGCGGTCGCCGGCCCCGCGGACGAACCGCTCGAACAGGCGGGGCGCCAGCTCGGCCGGAATGCCCGGACCGTTGTCGGTCACCGTGAGCACGCCGCCGCCGTTCTCGAGCGGGCGCGTCCCGACGGTCACATGAGTCCCGGGCGGCGTGTGGCGGAGTGCGTTCTCGATCAGGTTGAGCGCGACCCGCAGGATGTCGTCCCGGGCGCCGACGATCGGCGCCGACACCGGGTCGAGCTCGAGCTCGTGGGCCCGGCTGACCGGCCCCAGCTCGGCCGCCGCCTCGACGATCACGTCGGCCAGGTCGAGCGGCCGGTCGGCCCGCTCCCGGGCGACGTCGGCCCGGGCGAGCAGCAGAAGATCGGCTACGAGCCGGCGCATCCGCTGGGACGACCGGAGGGCCGACCGGGCGGCCGCGCCCTCGTCGCCACGCAGCGTCTCGCCAAGCAGCTCGAGGTTGGCGAGCACGCTCGTCAGCGGCGTGCGGAGCTCGTGCGAAGCGTCCGCCACGAACGCCCGCTGTCGCTCGAGCATCGCCTCCGTCTCGGCCCGGGCGTCGGCCAGGGCGTGGAGCATGCCCTCGAGTGTCCGGCCGAGCTCGGCCACCTCGTCCTCGGACTGGGAGACCGGGATGCCCTGGTTCGGGTCCCGCGTCAGCTCGACCTCCCGGGCCGCGGCTGTCAGCTCGGCGATCGGCGCCATCGCCCGCCTGGCGATCCACGAACCCGCCGCGTAGGCGAGCCCGGCGCCGCCGAGCACGCAGACCAGCAGGAACAGCTGCACACGCCCGACTGTCTTGTCGAGGTCGGAGATCGACCGGGCGTACTGGAGGTAGACCGACCCCGCCGGATACCCGCCTTCGGCCAGCGCGACATCCAGCGTGGTGACGAGGTACCCGTGCTCCGAGCTGACCGAGTTGTTCGCCTCCGCCGGACCGAGATACGGCGCGTGGGTCGTCCCGCCGATCAGGGCGCCGGTCCGGGTGCTGACGATCCGGATCACCGCGTGATCGGCTTTCGCGAAGACGTCGAGGTTCGGGGTGATCGTCGGCGGGCCGCCGTTCGCCGGGATGTTGATCTTGAGCGGGTAGTTGCGCAGCGACGCGGCGCCCGTGCTCAGCGAGCTCGTGAAGTCCGCCCGGATCCGCCGGGTCGTCAGCGTGCCGACGGCGGCCGCGAAGATGCACAGGATCACGAGCGTCAGCGCGGCCGACGTCCCGGCCAGGCGGACGCGTATCGGCAGCCGGTTGATCGGCGTCGCCAGTGCATCCCGCGCACCGATCAGCCGCTCGTGCCGTGCCATCCGCCGGGCGGCCGCGCCGGCCTCCGACGCGAACGATTGAGCCGAGGCCAGTCCGGCCTTGGCACCGTCGAGCATCGGGCGTCGAGCGCCCGCCTCGTCACTGGGCCCGGAGGACGTACCCTGCCCCTCTGATCGTGTGCAGCAGCCGCGGCTCGCCGTCGGCCTCGAGCTTCCGGCGAAGGTTCGACACGAAGACCTCGATCGTGTTCGTCGTCGAGAACGGGTCGTAGCCCCAGACCTCGTCGAGCAGGCGCTGCCGGGAGATCACGATCCGCTCGTTGCGCATCATGTATTCGAGCAGCTCGAACTCCCGCTGGGTGAGCTCGACCGATCGGGCTGCCCGGTCGACCTCGTGGGTATCCGGGTTCAGCGTCAGGTCGCCGACCCGCAGCGGAGCGCTCCCGCGTGGCGGGCGCCGGCGCAGGAGCGCGCGGATCCGGGCGAGCAGCTCCTGGCGCTCGAACGGCTTGACCAGGTAGTCGTCGGCTCCCGCGTCGAGTCCCTCGACCCGGGATTCGAGTGCGTCGCGGGCGGTCAGCATGAGGATCGGCACGTCGTCGTCGCGTCGCAGCTCCCGCGCCACCTCGATCCCGTCGAGCCGGGGCAGGCCGAGGTCGAGGATCACGACATCCGGCAGGAACCCGTGGGCCTCGTCGAGCGCCGCCAGGCCGTCGCCGGCCGTCCGGACCTCGTATCCCTCCATGCGCAGCGACCGCTGGAGGACGTCAGCGATGTCCTGGTCGTCCTCGACGACCAGGATCCGCGGCGAGCGCTCGTACTCGGACATCAGGCGATGGTAAGGGCAAACCACGGCGACTCGCAGCATCTTTAGCCGGCTTTGAGAGCCGGCTTCCCCGGCCGTCCGCGTCGTCCCGGACCCTGGCCGACCCGGCCCGCCGGTGGGACCCGCCCGGCCCGCCTCGGCGTGCTCGTCCCGCTCGGCACCACCCGGTACCACCCGAGTACTGGACGGTCCAGTACCGGGCCAGCAGTCCCCGCTACCCTGCGAGCACTGGACGGTCCAGTACTGGAACCGTTCCTCCCGGCACCCGACGAGTACTGGACGGTCCAGTACTACCCGGTACCCGACGAGTACTGGACGGTCCAGTACTGAGGTTGGTCGGCGCGACCGTCCACATATCCCCTATGGACTCGTCTGGTCGTCGTCGAGCACGGCGATCCCGAGCGCGCCGGCCCAGACGCCGGCCAGGCCGACGATCGTCGGCCAGTCGATCGCGGCTCCCCGGAGATCGGCCACGCCTTCGAGCTGGGACAGGTCTGTCCGGCGGAACTCGCAGCGCCGGAGTCGGGCGCCGCGAAAGTCGGCTCGGGTCAGATCGCAGTCGTGGAAGCGGACGGCGTCGAGCTCGGCGTCGATGAACGTCGACTCGGTCATCAGGCACTCGTCGAAGGTCACCCGAGCCAGCCGGCACGAGCCGAACGACGCGAGGTCGACGCGGCAGCCCGTGATCGTCAGATCCGCGAGTGACCCGTCGCGCAGCTCGATCCCGGTCAGCCGGCTGCGGGCGATCGCGACGCGACTCGCGTCCGCCCCGCGGGCGTCGAGGTTGGCGAGGTTGCAGTCGGTCAGGTCGGCGTCGATGACCCGGACGCGTTGGAGGTGCGAGCCGGACAGGTCGACCCGAGTGAGCTTGATCGTGTCGAGTCGCAGGCCGTCGGTCCGGTGGTCGGAGAACCCGACGTCGGTCAGCTCGACCTCGACGCAGCGATCCTGTCCGTGCAGGTCGCCTGCCGGCGTCCGGTCGAGCTGCTTGGGCAGCCGGGGCGGCGACGGGACGGCGGCTGGGCGCGGGACGCGAGCCAACGGCCGGCCGTGCTAGCCCCGGCCGGCGGGCGGCACGCTAGACCTCGACGACGATCGGCAGGACCATCGGCCGGCGTCGAAGCCGGTTGTAGACCAGGCTGGCCAGGTCGTCGTGGAGCAGCTGCTGGAGAAGCTCGACCTCGCGAACCTGGTCGTCGGCGGCCCGGTCGAGCGTCGCCTCGACCGTGTCCCGGAGCTCGTCGACCAGCTTGCCGGCCTCGTCCATGAACGGGACGCCGCGGAAGATGATCTCCGGGTCGGCGACCGACCCGCCGTCCTGCTCGGAGATCGTCGCGACGACGATGAAGATCCCGTCGGCTGACAGCATCCGCCGGTCCCGGAGTGCGGCATCGGCGACATCGCCGATATCGACCCCGTCGACGAAGATCATCCCAGCCTGCTCGGACTTGCCCCACCGTGCGCCACGCTTGTCGATTTCGAGGACGAAGCCGTTCTCGCCGGCAAAGATCGCCTCCGGCGCGACGCCGACCGCCTCGGCCAGCTGCGAGTGCAGGTGGATCCGCTTGTGGTCGCCGTGGAACGGCATCACATACGTAGGCTTGACGAGGTTCAGCATCAGCTTGATCTCCTCGGCGTACCCATGCCCCGACGCATGGATCGGCGCGTCCCGGGTCGTGATCACGTCGCAGCCGATGTGGTAGAGCCGGTCGATCGTCTCGTTGACCGCACGCTCGTTCCCGGGGATCGGCGTCGCCGAGAAGACGACGGTGTCGCCCTCGTGCAGCTTGACCTGCGGGTGGTCGCGGTAGGCCATCCGACGCAGCGCCGACAGCGGTTCGCCCTGTGACCCGGTCGACACGATGACCAGCTTGTGCGGCGGATAGTCCTCGATCGCGCGACCTTGCAGGAGGATCCCGTCGGGGAGCTCGATGTGACCCAGCTGACGGCCGATGTTCACGTTCTTGCGCATCGACCGGCCGACCAGGGCGACCTTCTTGCCGAGCGCGGCCGCCGCGTCGACGACCTGCTGGACGCGATGGATGTTCGACGCGAAGCTCGTCACGATGACCCGGCCGTCCGCCCGGCTGAAGACCTCTTCGAGGTGCGGTCCGACGCCCGACTCCGACGGCGAGAAACCCGGCCGGTCGGCGTTCGTCGAGTCGCCGCACAGCAGCAGGACGCCCTCGGCGCCGAGTTGAGCCAGGCGGGAGATGTCGGCCGGGACGCCGTCGACCGGCGTCTGGTCGAACTTGTAGTCGCCGGTGATCAGGATCGTCCCGAGCTCGGTCTTCAGGGCGACGGCGTTCGAATCCGGGATCGAGTGGGTCATGTGGATGAGCTCGAGCCCGAACGGCCCGAGCGTGATGTCCTGGCCAGGATCGATCTCGTGGAGGACGACGTCCTTGAGCTTGTGCTCCTCGAGCTTCGACCGGGCCATCGCGATCGTCAGCGGGCCCGAATAGATCGGCGGCATGTTGTCGCGGCCGAGCTCACGGAGGACCCACGGCAGAGCGCCGAGGTGGTCTTCGTGCCCGTGTGTGACGACGATCGCCTCGATGTCCTTCTTCCGCTTGCGCAGATACGAGAAGTCCGGGAGGACCAGGTCGATGCCGACCATCTCGGGGGTCGGAAAACGGAGGCCGACGTCGACGACGACGATCCGGTCGTCGTACTCGACGACCGTCATGTTCTTGCCGATCTCGCCGAGCCCGCCGAGTGGCAGGATCCGCAGCTTGGGTTGGCTCATCGGTGGCTGAGCGCCAGCAGGCCGTGGCGGGCGAGCATCGCTCGAACGGCGTCGCGCTCGTTCTCGTCGGCCTCGACGAGCGGCATCCGCAGGCCGCCCGCCGGCAGCCCCAGAAGGTTCAGAGCGGCCTTGATGCAGATCGGGTTGGACGTGATCGACAGGGTCTCGTAGACATCCCGCAGACCAGCGTCGATCGTCGCCCGCTGGTCCGGCTCGTCGACCATCCGGCGCATCTGCTCGCCGACGATATGGCTCGCGACGAGGATCCCGCCGGCGCCGCCCATGTCCAGCGTCCGGGCGAGGACATCGTCGTTGCCGGCGTACACGCCGAGGCCGTCGACCGGCGCGAGGTTCGCGTCGTTGGCCTGCTTGACGTAGTCGATCCGCTCGATCTGGGCGAGCTCGGCCAGCAGGTCGTTCGGCATGTCGGTGCCCGTCCGCTGGGGAATGTTGTAAAGGACGACCGGTTTGTCGGTGGCCGCCGCGACGGCCTCGAAATGCGCGCGGATCCCCCGCCGGTTCGGGCGGTTGTAGTAAGGCGTGACCGACAGCATCGCGTCGGCGCCGAGCTCGGTCGCCCGCTCGGTCAGGTGGACGGCGTGGCTCGTGTCGTTCGACCCGGTGCCGGCGACGATCGTCTTGCCCGGCGGGCGCTCGGCCACGGCCAGTTCGATCATCCGGAGGTGCTCGTCATCGTTCAGCGTTGGGGCCTCCCCCGTAGTCCCGCAGACGACGAAGCCGTCAGACCCGTGGTCGGCGAGGTGGCGCATCAGTTTCACGAACCCGTCCTCGTCGATTCGGAGGTGATCGTCGAACGGGGTGACGATCGCGGTGAGGATGGCTCCGAGTTGTGGCATCTACCCACCCAGTATCCCAGGGACGGCGGCGGAGCGGCATCGACGCGGCGTCGAGCGACCCCAGACGCTCGACGAACCGCCGACGGCCCGGCGACCTTTCGGCCGGTCGGGCGTCAGCGATGCGGGGCGGCGACGATGTAGTTGTAGGGCAGCGCCGCGACCTCGTCGCCGTCGTTGTTGGCGGCGTCGAACGTGCTCGCGAGGGCGTAGTCGTTGACGTAGAGCGTCCCTGACACGTGGGTCCCCGGCGCGGCGGTCGGCGTCAGCGCCACCGTGATCTGGCCGGTCGCGCCCGGGGCGACGTAGACGGGCGAGAAATCGGGCGTGAGTCCGTTGATCGCCGTCCAGAAATCGCCGGTCGACGAGTCGATCGTCGGGTCGAAGGCCTGCGTCACAGCGCTCACGGTCCCCGTCGCCGTCGCCGGTGGCTCCCCGCCGACCGGGAACGGGCCGATCTCACCGGGTATGACGGCCCAGAGACCCGGGCTGACCTCCGACTCGTTGAGCGACAGGCTGGCCGACCCGCCGCTCTGGGACGCCGGCGTCGACGGCGTGGCGATCGCGGACGAGATCGCCGGGTCGCCGGGGAAGTAGGTCAGCTCGAAGGTCACCGGCCTGGTCGCCGTTTCGCTCGCCTGGAGCTGGGTCGTGTGGGTCGGGACCGCGTAGACCGGCGTGTTCGGCTCCGCCGGGAGCGGCAGCGCCACGCTCCCGTTCTCGCCGCTGAGGTCGGGCAGGACCATCGTCTGCGAGGTTCCGAGCCGCGGATCGACGAAGAACGCCTCGGGTGCCGTTCCGGTGTTGCGGACCTTCACCGTGTATGTCGAAGTCGTCCCGGCCGCGATCCGGGGCGTCAGGATCGGCGCCAGCGCGGTCAACAGGCCGCCGCCCGGGAGATTTGCGGTCACGTTGACCTGGTTGAAGCGGACCTGTCCGGTGAACGGCTCGGCCAACTCAGACCCGCTGACCGGGTTCTCCCATTGGAGGACCAGACTCCAACGGCCGGTCGCCGGCGCGACGTGGTACAGGTTCACGAAGCGGGTCGGCAGCGGGTTGAGCGACGCGTCGGTCGTGAGGTTCGTCGAATAGCCGACGGTCTGCCCGTTCGGGTCGACGAGGTAGGCGACCAGCGTGTCGTTCGGGTCGTTGGCCAGCGTGACGCTCGCGTCCAGGTCCCGCTGTCCGGGCGGAACGTCGAAGAAGTACGTGTTCGCCGCCGCGTCGCTCGGATCGCGGCCGTTGCCGCCGGTCAGGACCCCGCTGAAGGCTCCGTTCCCGGCGAGCAGGCCGGTTGGCACGAGCGTGCGCACGGTGACCGGGATCGTCGTCTGGTTGCCGGGCGTCGAGACGACGACCGACTGATCAGTGTCACCTGGTGCCGACGGGCTCGTCACCGCCAGCGTCGCGCTCGCCGACTTGCCGGCGGCGATCTGCAGCGTCGCCGGGAAGATCGGGCTGGCCGGAGCGTAGTCCTGGCTGCTCGCGTCCCAGGCGATCGGCCCGGTCGTACCGACCGCGCCCGGGGCTGCCCCGTTCCGTTCGGTGAAGAAGACCGCCGTCCATTTGCCGCCGGGCGGGTTGGCGACCTCGAGCTCGCCGTAGTCGGCCAGGCCCTGCGGGCGCGAGTATCCGGCGTAGGTGCCGTCGGGCTCGAGCAGGGCGAATCGCACCAGCGAGTTGAAGTCGTCGGCGTCCGGCGGTGGCGGGAAGTCAGCCGCGAAGCGGAGCCGTGACGTGCCGGCCGGTACGGTGAAGGGCACGTCCTGATACACGTCGGTCAGACCGGTCCAGATCGGGAAGGTCCCGGTGTTGGCCGGACACGAGGTCGTCGGCGTGCCCGTCTGGAGGCAGAACGAGCCGGTCTGATCGGAGACCTGCTTGGTCAGAGCGCGTGTCGACAGGTTGACCTTGACCGGGCTCGCTGACGTGTTCGTCACGCTGATCGCCTGCGTCGAGGTCGCGCCCGGCCGCTGGGCCACGTCGATCTGCGTCGGGCCGACCACGACGCCGCCGGTCGGCGTCACGCTGGTCGGGGCAATCGACTCGGCGTCCTGGACCGCGCCGAGCACGTTGAGCAGGCCGGCGCCCTGTTGCACTGCCGGCGCGTCGATGTCGGTGGCCGTGCTCGTCAGGATCTGCTTGACGACGGCCGGCGTCGGATCGACCCCGCCATGGGTCCGCGCGTACGCCTGGATCACGTCGGCCGCCGCACCCGAGGTGAACGGCGCGGACTGGCTCGTCCCGCCGAACGGCTGGATCGTCGCCGGCTTGTCGTTGAAGTCGGTGCACTCCGAGAACATCGCGACGTTCGCGTCGCACAGCGCCCAGCCGTCGTCACCGGGTGCGACCAGGTCGAGCGTGCCGCCGGCCTGCGTGAACCCGCCCGACGAGATCGACCCGATGTTGTCGTCGACCACGCGGCCGTTGGCGTTCGGATCGTTGATGCCGCCGTAGGACTCCTGGGCGTACGCGCGGAGTGTTGTCGTCGCGCCGACGCTGATCACGTTCGGGTCGGTCGCCGGCGAGCCGATCGTGCTCGTGATTCCCGAGTCGCCGCTGCTGACGACCACGGTCACGCCCGCGGCCACGGCCGCGTCGTTCGCCTCGCGGACCAGATCCAGGCTCGTGTCGGGGAACGGGTCGTTGCCGAACGACTCGTTGATCACCTTGGCGCCACTCGAGACCGCGTACTCGATCGCCTGGAGGATCCCCGAGTCGCTGGAGAAGTCGTTCTGGCCGAAGATCTTCAGTCCCAGCACGCTGGCCCCGGGTGCCACGCCGACGATCTTGATGTCGCAACCGGCTGGTAGGGGGTGGGCGGTGTTGACGAACTTGGAGAGGTCGTAGACCTGATTGCCCTGCGCCGCGATCGAGCTCGCGTCGCCGAATGCCTCGGCACCGGCGGTCGGAGCCGCGGTACCGTCACCTGAGAAATCCTCGTAGTCGGTGATCACCGCGCTGCCGGCGGGAGAACCCGTCGACGCGTAGGCGGAGTTGCGTCTGAAGTCGGGGTTGTTCGGGTCGAACCCGTCGGCGAGGAAGGCGACCTTGACGCCTGCTCCGTTGATTCCCAACGCCTGGGCCTGGGTGGCCTTGATGTTCCCGAGCGCCTCGGGATCGAGTTCCGGGGCGGTGCTCGTGCCGCAGGCCGGCGCCGTCCTGCTCGACGGCGTCACCGCCGGCGTGACCGGGGCCAGCGCGGGACTGGCGCTCAGAGGCGAAACGGGGGTCGCAGGCGGCGGTGGCCCGGCGACCGTGGCGTCGGGATCGACCGCCGCGACCGCGGAGTTCGCCGCCAACGCGGTCGCCTCGCCCGGCGAGACCGTGGCGGTCAAGGCGTTGACCAGGCTGGTCGAGCTGATCCCGGTTGCCCCGGACGCGCGCAGCTGGGCGACGATCGGGGCCTGCTCTGCGGCGACGGCCGCGGCGCGAGCCGCCGAACCGACCGCAAGCCCAGTGTTCTGGTTGGCAAGCACGACGATCACCCGCGTCGTCTGCGGCGCCGGGGCGGCACTCGCGTCGGACGCGCCGGCGAGGGCCAGCGCGATTCCCGAGGCAGCGAACAGACCGAGCCGGGCGGAGCCGATTGACGGGCACAGGGATCCCGGACGAACGGGCCTGAGCCTGCTGCTGATTGACCTCACGGTGCCGCCTCTCCCAAGCCGCGGGCGCCGACCGCTCGCCCCATTTGCCGACGTCTCGACCGTACCAGATCTGTCGCCCGCCGCCGAGTCGATCTGGACAGAATCCGGCCCGTGGGCCGGGCGCATGGAACGCGGCGCGACGAGTCGGCGTCGGGAAACCTGACCGACGACCGCGCCGGCGATGTCCACGGGCTGGCGGCGGCCGGCAGGAGCATGGCTGAGCCGCCGCCACCGCCGCCGGCGGCGCGCCTCACGTGGCTGGGAAGAGGAGGTTCTCGAGCCCGATCGTCGGCGACTCGGCCAGACCGGCGACGCGACGGACGGCGAGCAGGACCCCGGGCATGAACGATGCCCGGTCGATCGAGTCATGGCGGATCGTCAGGGTCTGACCGAGGTCCCCGAGGATGACCTCCTGGTGGGCGACGAGGCCCGGCAGGCGGACCGAGTGGATCGGCGGCTCCGGCCCGCCGGTGGCCTGGGCGATCAGGAAGGCAGTCCGAGCCGCCGTCCCGCTCGGCGCGTCGAGCTTCTGGTCGTGGTGGAGCTCGATGATCTCGGCGGCCGCCATATGGCGGGCGGCCTCGGCCGCGAAGCGCATCATCAGGACGGCGCCGATCGCGAAGTTCGGCCCGATGAAGACATTCGCTCCCGTCGCGCCCGTGAGCGGCCCGGCGTCGAATCCGCTCGTCCCGATCACGACGTGAACCCCGGCCGCCAGACATTCGAGCGCGTTCCCGAGCGCCGTGTCCGGCCGGGTGAAATCGACGACGACATCCGCGTCGGCCAGGACATCTCCGAGCGCGACGCCCAGCGATGGGTCGGCCCGGCCGGTCAGCTCCATGTCGTCGGCCCCGCCGACCGCCGCGCAGACCGCCTGACCCATGCGCCCGGCGGCCCCGGCGACCGCGACCCTGATCACGCCGGGCTCGCCGGCCGGCTCATCCCGCGGCGACCGTCGTCCGCCGGCTCATCCGACCAGGCTCGCGTGGAGGTGGGCGATCCCGGCGAGCTTGACGTTCACCGTCTCCAGCGCCTGGGCGAACAGCGCCCCATCCGGGCCGATCCCGGCCGCCGAGAGGACCGTCGGCGCGAAGAACTCGTGGGCGAGCGCGGCCACGTCGTCCGCGGTCACCGCGTCGATCCGCTCGATCACCTCGTCGACATCGAGGATCGGAAGGTCGGCCAGCAGACTCGCGCCCAGCCGGTCCATCCTGGACGTCGTCGACTCGAGCGCGAGCACGACCCGGCCCTGGAGGTTGTCGCGCGCCCGCTGGAGCTCTGAGTCATCGACCCGCCCGCCGGAGATCTGCTCGAGCTCGCCGCCGATCACCCTGAGCGTCTCCTCGAGGTTCTCCGCCCGCGTCCCGACGTAGATCCCGACCTGACCGGCCCCGGCGTACAGAGTGTGGAAGCTGAACACCGAGTACGCGAGCCCGCGCTTCTCGCGAACGGCCTGGAACAGCCGCGACGAGCTCGTCGCTCCGAGCAGCATGTCGAGAACCCGGAGCGCGAACCGCCGGTCGTCGTCACGCGCGATGCCCGGTCCGCCCAGGCAGACGTGGTACTGCTCGGTCTCCTTGACCCGGAACCGCGTCGTCGGGTCGGTCACGGTCGGCGGCGCCGGTGGCCGGGGCGCGTCTCCTCCGCCGGCCTTCGGTGACGCCTCACGCGCCCAACTGACGAGCTGCTCGTGGTCGACCGACCCGGCCGCCGCGACGACGACGTTGGCAGGCACGTACCGGGCCGCGTGGAACGCGGCCAGCCCGTCGTGGTCGGCCGCACCGACGACGTCGGCCCGGCCGAGGATCGCCCGGCCGAGCGGATGCGCGCCGTAGACGGCCTCACCCATCACGTCGAAGACGCGATCCTGGGGGTCGTCCTCGTACATCGCGATCTCCTCGAGGACGACTTCCCGCTCGGCTTCGAGCTCCTCCATCTTCGGACGCCAGACCATGTCCGAGATCACGTCGAACGCCTTCTCGAGGTGCCGGTCGAGGACCCGGGCGTGGACCGAGGTCATCTCCTTGCCGGTCCCCGCGTTCAGCTCGGCGCCCATCGAGTCGAAGATCTGGTCGATCTCCTCCGACCCGTACCGGTCGGATCCCCGGAAGAGCATGTGCTCGAGCAGGTGGGACATGCCGGCCTCGGTGTCGCGCTCGAGTACCGACCCGGTCCCGATCCACACGCCGAGCGCCACCGAACGCACCGTTGGGATGCGTTCGGTCACGACCCTGACGCCCGAATCGAGCGTCGAGATCTCGTGAGTGGCGGTCGTCTCGGTCATCTCCTGCTACCGCTCCCGGTGGCGCGGCCGGCCCGAACCCCGGGGTCCGCCGTTGCGCTCACCGCCGCCCTCGCGAGGACGCCGCGGGCCGCGGTCTCCGCGGTCTCCGCCGCCGCCGCCGCTGCCGCCGCCAACCGCGGCCAGCTCCTCGGTGGACTTCCCGGCGACGTCCGGGTCGTCGGCCAGACGCAGGCCGATCCGGCCGCGCTCGCGGTCGACCTCGACCACGCGGACGGCGATCTCGTCACCCTTGTTGAGGACCTCCTCGACCGTCTCGACCCGCTTGCCGGGCGCGACGTTCGAGATGTGGAGCAGCCCGTCGGTTCCCTTCGACAGCTCGACGAACGCGCCGAAGGCCGTCGTCTTGACGACCTTTCCGGCGAACGAGTCGCCGACCTCGACCTCCTTCATCATCGAGCTGATCCTCGCGACCAGGGCGTCGGCGAGCTCGCCGTTGGCCGAGTAGATCAGGACCTGGCCGTCGTCGTTGACGTCGATCTGCGACTCGAACTCCTCCGACAGGCCGCGGATCGTCTCGCCACCCTTGCCGATCAGCATGCCGATCTGCGACGGGTCGATCTTGACCTTCTCGATCCGCGGGGCGTACTGGCTGAGCTGCTCGCGCGGCGCGTCGATGACCTCGGCCATCTTGCCGAGAATGAACTTCCGCGCCTCCTGCGCCTGGGTCAGCGCGTCCCGGAGGATCTCGAACGTGACGCCCTCGATCTTGATGTCCATCTGCAGCGCCGTGATCCCGTCGGACGTCCCGGCCACCTTGAAGTCCATGTCACCCAGGTGATCCTCGACGCCGGCGATGTCGGTCAGGACGATGTAGTCGTCGCCCTCCTTGATCAGGCCCATCGCGATTCCGGCGACCGGCCGCTTGAGCGGAACGCCGGCATCCATCAGCGACAGCGACGACCCGCAGACCGACGCCATCGACGACGAGCCGTTGGACTCGAAGATGTCCGAGACGACGCGAATCGTGTAGGGGAACTCCTCCAGCGACGGGATCATCGGCACGAGTGCCCGCTCGGCGAGCGCACCGTGGCCGATGTCACGGCGCTTGGGTCCGCGCATGAAGCCCGCCTCCCCGACCGAGAACGGCTGGAAGTTGTAGTGGTGGAAGTAGTACTTGCTGGTCTCCAGCCCGAGCGTGTCCAGGCGCATCTCCTCGCGCGTGGTCCCGAGCGTGGCGACCGAGAACGCCTGCGTCTGGCCGCGCGTGAAGAACGC